>DATCQX010000757.1:0-37159 GCA_036569285.1 Streptomyces sp. | reverse complement strand
CTGCTTCGAGAAACCTGACGGAACGTCACCGACCGTCAGCAGTGCCGCCTTCAGATCACCGGCCGACGGCGTTGGCGTGGGTGCCGGAGGCGGGGTGGCGTGGTGCGTCGGCTTCGGGGTAGTGCGGTGCGTCGGCTTCGGGGCGGTGCGGTGCGTCGGCTTCGGGGTGGTCGAGGCGCTCTTCGTCGATGACGTGCTGGCGGACGGTCGTGTGCTGGCCGAAGCGGTGCCGCTCGGTGCCGGGATCTTCCCCGACGACGAGGCGGACGGCGACGCGGACAGGGACGCCACGTCAGAGGTGCCGGCGGTCGGCGAGGGGGTTCCGGCAGCTGTCGGCACACTCGTGACCTGCGGCTTGGTGGCGCTTTCGGAGCCGCACGCGGTGACACCGACCCCCAGGGCCAACGCCATTGCGGCAGCTCTGGTGACACGCCGAACGGAAAGTCTCATGATCCCCCCTGGATCGTATCCACCCCCCGGTGGATACGGCGGCCAGCTGGCCTGAATGTGCCTCCCCGCCCGCCGTAGTGCCGTGGAGGTACCCGCGGCGCGAACGCTCCAACCGTTATCACGGGATTTCACATGACATGAAGTCAGATCAGGTGTTCTGCCGGTGCTCACACCGCCAGCGACCCCTTCGCCTCAGTCGGCCCGGAAAACGCTGCCGACGAGCCGGTCGCGCCACAGTGAGAAGAACGCATCGATCCCCGCCAGCGGACCATCGGCCTGTGCGGCGGCTTCGATCAGGTCGGTGATGAAGTCACCGGCGAGCCATCCCTCGTCGGGCGCGGGTGCGTGCCACCGCGGGCATCGGAGTAACCCGCGTGTCCGTTTTTGGGCGGTACTTCTGGACGGAGTTCAGAGTGCTCCCTTCGCTCCAGGTGGCCTCAAAGTGGGCCCATCGCTGCCCCTTCGTCGGAGTGCATGCCCTGGTCCACGACTGCCGCCGCTGAGCGGTGAACTGGCCGAGGACACCGGGCTGTTCCTAGGAGTTGTTCGAGGCGCAGTGCCCGTACCTGCTGTTCTGCCGGGAGGTGGTAACACCGGATTGCTGATGGTCGGTTCCCCTCTCTCGAAGACGCGGCTGGGGCAAGATCCAGGAATTCCTTCCGGACGCGCCGCTGAACTGGAAGATTGGCCTGGGCGCCGATGTTGTGGCTGGTTCAACTGGCCACGGCGTACGGCGATTTCGCACGAGAGGGAACGAAGAAATGAAGATCGCGGTACTGGGCACGGGCGAGGTCGGACGAAGACTCGCCACCAAACTGGCCTCTCTGGGGCATGGCGTCACGATCGGTTCCAGGACGGCGGACAACGCCGAAGCCCGGCAGTGGGCAGCGGACCACGGCGGCGCGCACGGCACCTTCGCCGACGCGGCCGGCGCCGCCGAACTGGTGGTCAACGCGACCAGCGGGCTGGTCTCGCTTGCCGTGCTGGAAGCCGCGGGTGCCGACAATCTCAAGGGGAAGGTGCTCGTCGACGTCTCCAACGCACTCGACTTCTCCGAGGGGTTCCCGCCCAAGGTCGTCACTCCGGACGGCGGGAGCCTCGCCGAGCAACTGCAGAAGGCGTTCCCCGAAACGCGGATCGTCAAGACGCTCAACACGATGAACAACACGGTCATGGTCGAGCCCAGCCGTGTCCCCGGCCACCACAACGTCTTCCTCAGCGGCAATGATGAGCAGGCCAAGGCGGAAGTGGCAGCACTTCTCCAGTCCTTCGGCTGGGCCACCGACCAGATCACCGACCTCGGAGATCTCTCCAGCGCCCGCGCGACGGAACTCCTCATGCCGTTGTGGCTGCGGCTGTACGGCGTCCTGGGCCCCGTGGACTTCAACATCTCGGTCGTCACCTCGTAGCCCCCGCAAGCCTCAGGCCGTACGGGTCCATGGGACGTGCCGTCTCAATGGGCCCGTCCGCCCTGGCCTGTCCACACCATCCACCCGCAGTTCTCCCCGGTGGGATTGTGGCGCAGATCGAGCGTGACAGGTGCATGACGAAAGCGGGTTCCGGGGAATACCATCGCAAGGCCCCGAAGGGCGGCCGACGGCATGTCAGGTCCACTGGGCCGGCGGCCACTCCTTCGTGTGCCCGACCCCGCCGGGGGCCGGCCCCCCACGAATGAAGGAGCAGCAATGCCCCTCAGCACATGGCTCAAGGCAGGCACGTGCGCCGCCGCGCTCACCCTCGCCATGGCGAGCGCCGCGACCGCGAGCGAGACGCCCACCCTCCGGGCGGCAGCCGTGACGCTCCGGTACGACGACACCCGCGCCGGAGGCTGGGAAGCCGCGATCGCGGCCGGAGTCGCCTCGTGGAACGCGAACGTGAGCAACGTCAGACTGGTGGAAGCGGCACCCGGTACCCAGGCCGAGATCGTGATCGTCGCCACCACGGGCTGGCCGCAGGCCACGCTGGGCCCCGTTCGGCCGGGCCGTCAGGTCCGCGTCGAACTCGGCAGCGAGGCTGTGAGCGACGGCTACGACAAGACCCGGATCGCCGCCCACGAGTTGGGGCACAGCCTCGGCCTGCCGGACACCAAGCCCGGCCCCTGCTCCCAGCTGATGTCAGGATCGAGCGCCGGTACGGCCTGCACCAACGCGGTACCCGACGCCAGGGAGCGGTCCCGCGTACAGTCCGCCTACGCAAGCGCCGTCGCGCTCGTACCCGCTGACGGCCGGAACGTCATCGAGGCACCGTGAGCGCACCGCCCTGAAGCAGTGGCGCCTTCCGGAGCCCGGACGAGGCTCCGGGGGGTGCCGTCTCGCTTCGTGGTGCGGGGCGAGCGGAGTCGTGGCGGTGGGAGAGAAACGGGAACCGGAGCGCAACACCGCACGCTGGATGTTCCTCAACCCACGTGCCCGTCGTGTACCGCGACTGGGCCGAGCGTCGGCTGGACCGGACCTCGCTCACCCTGTTTCATCCGAGCGTCTGCGTTCCGATGACGGACAGCATCTGGAGTTTCTCGTGGCTCTCGCTGCCGGGTGTGGCGGTGTAGACCATCAGGGAGTGGGCCTGATCCGGGTCGACCAGTCGCTGGCAGTTCAGCTCCAGCGCGCCGACCTCGGGGTGGACGAAGCGCTTGACGTCGTGGGGGCGGATCCCGATCTCGTGGTCGTCCCACACGCGGCGGAACTCCTCGCTGCGGTCCAGGAGCAGGTCGGCCAGGTACGCGGCCCGGGAGCCGGGGCCGCGGAGGGTGACGAGTGCGCGCAGTCCCGAGGCGTACATCCGGCTGAGGAACGCGTGCTCTTCCGGTGCGTAGATCCGCCGGGCGGCGGGGTCGGTGAACCACCGGTATCCCGAGCTGCGGGCGGGCCCGGTGCAGCGGGTGGTGTCGCCGGTGAGCGCGACACCCATCGGGGTCTGTCTCAACGTCTCGCCGAGCTCGGTGACGATTTCGGCGGGGGTGTCGTCCAGGCGGTCGAGTATCCGCAGCAGGCCGGGGCTGATGTGGTCGGTGGAGGCTCCCCGGTCCGGCGGGTTGTGCCCGGCGAGGCGGAAGAGGTGGTCGCGCTCGTCGAGCGAGAGGTGCAGGCCCTGGGCGATCGAGGCGAGCATCGTGTGCGACGGCCGTGGGCCGCGTGCGCGCTCCAGGCGGGAGTAGTAGTCGGCCGACATGTGACACAGCGACGCGACCTCCTCACGTCGCAGCCCGCTGGTCCTGCGCCGCGCCCCGCGCGGCAGCCCGACGTCCTCGGGTTGCAGCGCCTCTCGGCGGTTGCGGAGAAACTCCGCCAGCCCAGTGCGGTCCATCACGACGCTCCCCTTTCCGAGTGCTGCCTCGTTTCTACCGCCGGACGGTGACGGATAGCCACGGTCCGCCGATCCCCCTCTCCGCACCGAGGGGTGACCGGCGAGCCTGGGATCGGCAGGTCCTGGAGAGGGCCGTGCCGTCCGCCCGAGGATCGACACCACAGCCGGAACAGCCACCTGAAGGGCGGAACCCATGCCACGTGGACCGATCGACGTCACTGTCCCCGACCTGTCCGGACAGCGCGCGCTCGTCACCGGCGCGAGCGACGGGATGGGCCTGGGGATCGCCACCCGCCTGGCCGCGGCCGGCGCGGAGGTGATCCTGCCCGTCCGCAGCCCGCGCAAAGGCGAGGCCGCGGTCACCAGGATCAGGAGGGACGTCCCCGGCGCGAACGTCTCGCTGCGCGGCCTCGACCTGTCGTCGCTGGAGTCCGTCGCGGCCCTGGGGGACACCCTGCGCGAGGAGGGGCGTCCGATCCACCTCCTGATCAACAACGCCGGCGTGATGACGCCACCGCACCGGCAGACCACGGCCGACGGGTTCGAGTTGCAGTTCGGCACCAACCACCTCGGCCACTTCGCCCTGGTCGCCCGGCTGCTCCCGCTGCTGCGCGCCGGCCGCGCCCGCGTGACCTCGCAGCTCAGCATCGGCGCCCGTCGGGGCAGGATCAACTGGGACGACCTCAACTGGGAACGCTCGTACAACGCCATGCGCGCCTACAGCCAGTCCAAGATCGCACTCGGGCTCTTCGGGCTCGAACTCGCGCGCCGCAGCGAGGCCGAGGACTGGGGCATCACCAGCACCCTGTGCCACCCGGGAGTCGCCCCCACGAACCTCCTGGCCGCCCGCCCCGAAATCGGCCGCGCCCAGGACACCCGCCAGGTCCGCCTGATCCGGGCGCTCTCGGCGCGCGGCATCCTGCTGGGCACCGTCGAGACCGCCACGCTCCCGGCTCTGACGGCCGCGACCGACCCTGCCGCCAGGCCCGGCGCCTTCTACGGACCCGGCGGACCCGGAGGCCTCGGCGGTCCGCCCGCCGAGCAACGCCTCTACCCGCCGCTGCGCGGCACGGAGGAGGCCCGGCGCGTCTGGCAGGTCTCCGAGCAGCTCACCAGGACCGCGTTCGTCACTGCCTGATGGGACATGCCGGGGCTGTGGGACTCGGTCAGAGAACGCGAAGCCGCACAAGTCCCTGGTGAGGCACCGCGGCACCGGCCTGGGGCAGGCCGTCGTCCTCCGGCTCTTCTCTACGCGTCTGCCGCAGGCACGGCCGGCTGCTCCGGCAGCGGAGGCACCGTCTGGGCCCAGGCGGCCCAGTCGGCGAGGGCCTGGTAGAGGCGGACGCCCGCTTCGATGGCGATGCGCATGGACTGGGTCTGGGCGCTGTCGCCGAAGTACTGGGTCTCCGGCGCGAGGTGGCGGCGCGGGTCTTCGGGGTCCATCAGCCAGAAGAAGAACGACCGCAGCAGCGGCTGCAGCCGCACGGTGTGGTCCACGTCGCCATGGCTGAGCCAGTCCGCACCTCGTCCAGACCCGACTCCATGATCCGGTAGGCCTTGCGTCCGCGCGGCCCCTCGCTGTCCACCTCGATCAGCCCGGCGTCGGCGAGGCGGCCGAGTTCGGCGTGGATCCGTGGATGCTTGGCGGGTCACACGGCCCCGAGGACCTGCTGGAAGCGCTGGGCCAAGTCGTAGCCGCTCGCCGGTCCCTCGGCGAGCAGTCCGAGGACGCCGTGACGCAGTGACATGGTGACCGTCGACGTCCTGATCGACAACGCCGGCGTCATGCGCCCCGCTGGGGGCTTCGAGCGGCTGGCGGGCCCGTTGGGCGCGGATCGTCGGCCAGGCGGACCGTCCACACGGGCAGGGCCTCGGGCCGCTCGATGCGCCGACCGGGGATGGAGTGGGTGCGGGCGCCGGGCCAGGCCGCCTCCACCGGGCGCTCCACCGTTCCGGGCGGGACGGTGCCGGGACCCACGTCCGCACAGCGAATTTCGTTATGCATCGCGTGGCACAGTTCCTCGCCGGACGCCGAGCCCGGCGCACGAGCGGCCTGCTGCTCCCGCAGGGCCGGACCACAACGTGCCGGGGCCGCAACCTGTCGGGTTCTGAACCCGACAGAGCTGCCGAAAAGGCAGATGGACTGCCCCGCCGGGCACAGTTCCGGCAGGACTGGTGTCCGCGTGGTGCAACGTCACTGATGAGGCGCGCGTCGCGGGGTCGGGCGCCTTCAGGGGCGTCGGGCGGTGTTTCCGAATGTGATGCCGGGGGTTTTACGGTCGATGGCATCGCTTCGGTAAGGAGCATCGATGAGAGCGCACGACGAAAAGCGTTCGGAAGCCGCGGACGACCGGGCGAGGACCGCCCGCACGGCCGCACCCGGCGGATTACTGGGGTTACAGGCGAGCGTCGGCAACCAGGCGGTGCTGAGGATGATGCGCCGCGAGCGGGAACGAGACGAACCCCACGAGGGGGAGGCCGTGCGGCATGCCGACGCCACGCCCGACCGCTCCGACGTGGAGGCCGGTCTGCGCGAGCCGGGCCGCCCTCTGGACCGGACCACGCGGGTCCGCAAGGAGGAACAGTTCCAGGCCGACCTGTCCGGTGTCCGGCTGCACACCGGTCCGTCCGCACAGCAGGCCGCAGCCGCCGTCCAGGCCCGGGCGTTCACGGTGGACCAGGACATCGTGATCGGTGAAGGGGGCGGCGATTCCCAGACGTTGGACCACGAGTTGACGCACGCCGTCCGCAACCGGCAGAGGGTCTCGGCCGGGCACCCGACGGACGGCGGGTTCAGGATGACGCGCCCGGACGACCGTGAGGAGAGGGAAGCGGAGTCGAACGCCGCGCGGATGCGCTCCGGCGGCACCAGCACGGTGGTGGGGGAGGGGCTCGGCCACCGGAGTGCCGAGGGTGTCCGGCCCGCGGGGACGGCGGTCCAGCGCGCGGGCCCGACCGGCACCGCCGAGGAGCCCGTCGCCGAAGCGGAGAGAGCGGCTCCGAAGGGCAAGGAGATCATCGCCCGCCTCAGCCAGTCGATCGAGCAGGACACCGTCCAGAAGACGTCCAAACGGAACGTCTTCGCCCCCGGAACGTGGTGGCCCGAGCAGTGGATGGTCCAGGGTCCCGCGCGGCTGCGGAAGACCCTGGACCGACGGGTGATGCGGGGCGCGGTCTTCGGCGAGCAGGACCTGGACGACATCAGGCAACTCTCCTCGGCCAACCCTCAGTGGCTGAGGGACGTCGGGATCGGAACGTACGACGAGGCCGAGAAGTACACCGAGGGGCCGTTCACGGACTGGTTGAAGCTGGCAGCCGGGAAACGCGTCCTCACCGCGACCCTGGCCGTCCGCATGAACCACCCGGCGCTGCGGGAGCCGGGAGTCCTCACGCCGACGGACCCGGCCTACACGCTCGGCCGGTTCATGCTCACCAAAGCGCCCGGCACCGTGCCGGAGGAACGGCAGAACCTGGAGCGGGAGCGCGACCAGCAGATCCGGGACACCGCCGTCGACACCCTGTATCCGGAGGGCATGGCCGAGGAGCGCCGGCACGAGGGTGACGTACCGGCCGAGGGCTCCGCGCTTGGCAAGGGCAAGAAGAAGGCCCCCGACTACGCGCAGAAGGACGTCCAGGGCCGCGAGATGCTCACCAAGATCCTTCTCGTGCTGCGTCACGGGCTTGAGCTCTACAACCCGGCGACAGGCGCGCACGAAGCCGACTACGAGCAGGACGTCATCCGCGCGTTGGCCCACGGAGGCCGCGTCAACGTCCGTATTCCCGCGCTGAGTTCGAAGGGCGAGGCGGCCTACCGGCTGCCGCACTTCCTGGGCGTGACCAAGGACGACACCCAGGGGGAGCCCGCGGACGGTGTGGCGGAACGGTCCTTCGCCACCCACCGCACCTCCATCGGCGCCAACAAGGGCGAGACACCGGGCAAGTTCAAGGAGAAGGGCGGCGTCCTGGCGTCCCTCACGAACAAGGTCTCCGTCGGCGCCGCCAGCCCCAAGCTGTGGGGTCAGGACATCTCCGGCGGCGGATTCGGCTCCAAGGACTGGAACGGCGACATGGTCCTTCCGAACGGCTCGTACGGCCACGTCCTGCTGGTCTACCACCGTCCGACCATGGAGAAGGACGGCTCCCTCCAGATCGGCATCGAGACCATCGCACCGCACGCGGACAGCCCGGTCGGCTACGAGCACGACTTCCGCTCCACCGAAGCCACCTCGAACCCCGAGTCCATCCTGCACGGCCACAAGGGCGACAAGGTCGGCTCCGGCGGCCTCGGCAAGAACGAGCGCCTCGTCGATCTGCGGGCGATGGGCGCCTCCCACGCCAGCGGCGACTGGCGCGCCTACCTGGACGAGATCCAGCGCGACTGGGAGAACAGGCTCGCCGACACCGAGGAGGTCTCGGCGGAACGCCGGGCGCTGTACGAGGAGTTGGTGGGCCCTCGCGCCAGGGCGTGACACCGGTGGGCCACGCGGCGCGGTAGCCGTGAGGGGGCATGCCGCTACGCCGATGCACTGGGACAGATCCTCCAGAGCAAACGATCGGCAAATGATCCTGGGGCCTGAGTACGTGTACTCAGGCCCCAGGCGACCTATCGGGGAACTCTGTCACCATGAACGCGCCTCGTACGAAACTCCGCTCTCCCGCACCACGATTGGCGGGGGTGGCACTCGTCGGCGCGGCACTGTCCGCCGGCGCCTGCGGTTTCTACTCCTGGACCGTTCAACACAGTGAGCAGGCATGCAAGGAGGGCGACGGCATCTGCTTCACCTGGTGGGACATCGCCGTGGTTCCGCTCTCCACGATCACAGCGGTCGTCGTCCTGGCCGTCGTCTACAAGCGGCTGGACATCAGACCCCGTTCCGTGGTGGTCCCCCCGACGGTCCTACTGGCAGCAGTTCCCCTCCACGCCGCTCAAACTGCCGTCGGCTGGTGGGCCGCCGCTCTCCTCGGCGGAGCGTGGGCATGTTCCATCGCCCTGGCCACGTGGGCCCGGTACCGGGCTCTGGCCGTCGTGACCACAGCCGGGCTGCTCCTGGGTTCGCTCGTCGTCAGCTACGGCTGACGCCCTGTTCGCCCAGTTGTGAGGCAAGGGGGCGGTCTCGTGGAACAGACCGGGGTGTCCACGCCGTGGGGCAGGCCAGGTGGGGCGACGGCGGCTCAGCCGGGCCCGGGGATCCCTCGGGCGTGGGACCGGACGGTGGCCCAGGCTCGGTCGATACCGGCGTCGTCGGCGTACGGGGACCCGACGGCCGCTCGCAGCACAGGGTGGCCGTCCACCGCGGCGGGAGTGCACAACAGCCCGGGTTCGCCGGCCAGACGGACGGTCAGCTCACGGGTCTGGTCCTCGTGGCCGAGGCGGAAGACGACCAGCCCCAGGGCGTGGGCCACGAGTTCGAATCCCGGTTCGTCCACGACCAGCCGTGCCAGCCGGGCGGCGAGGCCGATGTCGCGACGGATCACGGAGCGCAGTTCCTGAAGGCCGTGCGCGCGCAGCACGTACCAGAGCTTCAGAGCACGCATCGGCCGCCCGAGCGGGATCTGCCAGTCCTTGAAGTTCACGACCGTCCCCGACTCGGTGACGGGATCGACCAGGTAGGAAGAGGGACCGGTGCGCAGCGCGTCGGTCAGCGAGGAGCGGTCCGCGACCCACAGGACGTCACAGGGTGTCCCGGCGCGCAGCCACTTGTGGACGTTGACGGCATAGGAGTCGGCGAACTCGACCCCGTCGTTGATCCCGCGGTGTTCGGGGCACAGGGCGGCGCTGCCCGCGTAGGCGGCGTCCACGTGCAGCCAGACATCACGCTCCCGGCAGATCCGCCCGATCTCACGGACCGGGTCCACCGCACAGGTGAGTGTGGTGCCGACGCTGGCCACGACCGCGGTGGGCACCAGCCCTGCCGCACGGTCGGCGTCCAGGCGCCGGGCGAGCGCCGCCGGATCCATGACGTGCGTTCCCCGCAGGACCGGCACGAGAGTCGGTTCACCGACCCCGCAGACGCGGGCCGCCTTGGGCACGCAGGTGTTGGCCTGGTCGGTGCAGTAGACGCGGTGGCGGCCGTCGGCGCCGTCCTGCCGCCACCGCCCCCGGGAAACCCGGTTCAACGCCGAGACCAGGGCGATGAGGACGGCCGAGGACGCCGAGTCCTGGATCACCCCGCCACCGTGCCCCGAGGCGTGGGTGAAGTGTTCCGGCAGGCCCAGCGCGAGCGCCAGCCAGTCGCAGACCCGCTGCTCCAGCTCGGTGGCCGCGGGCGACGTCGACCACATCATGCCCTGCACCCCCAGCCCGGCGGTGACCAGCTCGGCCAGTACCGACGCGGGAGAGTTGCTGGTGGGGTAGTAGCCGAGGAACCCCGGATGCTGCCAGTGCACGAGCTGCGGGACGATCATGCGCCACGTGTCGTCGAGAAGCTGAGCGAGGCTCTCGCCCTGTTCCGGCGCCGTCGCGGGCAGCGCGGCGAGCGTCGTACCCGGCGGACCGGGCGGGACCACCGGGAACGCGGCCGAGGCCAGGGACTTCCAGTGCTCCGCCAGCCGCTCGGCGGCCTCGGCCGTGACGTCGGGGAAAGAGTCGTCGTTCATGTACTGGGACTGAACGCACGGCCTGTCTCCCACACCCCTCAGGAACAAGGATCACCCCTATGAGCGGCCTGTGGCTTCCTCTTCCCGAACAGCTTCCCGACAGCCTGACCGCGCTGCGAGAGGCGGCCGGACAGCCGGACCCGCACCACGAATCCCCCGAGTCCGTGTCGGATCCCCGGCACGCGGACTACGACGTCTACTTCGGTGTCGTCCGCGCATCCCGGGCCCCCGCCCACACGCTCGTCCGCGCTCTGCGTTCCACCGCCGCCGAGGCGGGATGGACGGCACCGGCCACCGAACCGGCGCTGCGGGCGGTTCTGACGGCCTGTGGACTTTCCGGGCACAGGGCCGCGTGCGCTGAAGGACCGTCCACCGACCCCCTGGTCCGGTGGAAGGCGGGACACCGCCTGTTCTTCGCGCTCATCCAGACCGTCGTCGTCGCTCTGCGCGACGCCACGGCCGGGCGGGCGCCCGAGAGTCATCCGGCGCCGACCGGCACCCGGACCGCGGCGATCCTGCTGCGCGCCTGCGCCGACGCCATGCACCACACCGCGTCGTTCACCCCGGACGTCTACGACACCGTCGTACGCCCCTCGATGGAACCGCCGGCGCACCGGACGGAGGGGTTCTCCGGGCTGTGGTCAGCCGATCACCAGGCGCTGGTACGGCAGCTGCGGACCTGGGGAACCGTTCACGCACGCGCCTGCGGCCACGACTGCCCGCCCCACCAGGCGCTGAGCGCTGCCCTGAACGAGGTCCACACCGCGCATCGCGGTATCTGCGCCCGGTTCGTCGGGCACGGACCGTCGCTGCTCGGCGGTGCCGACGCGCTGAGCGTCCTGGACCGCCTCCGCGGCACGCGCCGTCGTCTTCTGCGGCACACCATCTGACCCCCGGATTCCAGGCCCGGCCGCATCCACCGCCCCATCCCGAAAAGGACTGGCATGACCTCCACCCCGCCTCGCTGTGTCGCTGTGACCGTACGGGAGACCACCCCGACGAAGCCTGTGACGGCCCTGGAAGGAGTCGCCGCCGACGAGGGGCTGAGCCTGCTCGGCCGGCTGACGGACGACGTGGTGTTCCTCGACAGGTCCTCCTTTCTTCCCGCCTCTTTCCGGCCCGCTGCCGACTGGTTGCGCCACGTGCCGGTCTCTCCACTGCTCACAGACCGGCCGACCGGCCGGCATCAGCCGGCCACGGACGTCGCGGAACGGCGCATGGCCGTCGCGTTCGCGCCGGAACACGGTGATCACGCCCAGGTCTGGGCGCGGCACAACGGATACCGGCTGCTGGCTCCGCCCTCCAGGGTCACGGAACGCGCCGCGGACAAGATCGACTCGCTGGAGCTGCTGGCGGAGGCCGGTGCGGCGGTACCCGACCACGTCGTCATCCCGGCGGCGGACCGGCGGCCCGCCGCCGCGTACTGGCCCGGCGACTGGGAACAGGCGGTGCTGCAGCTACGGATGAACAATCTCCTCGGGCGGGGCACCGTGCCGGTTCCCGGCCGGGACCGGCTGGCGGACGCGCTCGACCACTGGCAGGGGCACGAGCTGAAGCTCACCCGGATGATCCCGGGAATCTCGCTCACCGTCAGCGCGTGCGTCGGCGGGGACCGCACGGTGGTCTCCGCCGTGTCCCACCAACTGGTCGGGCTGCCCGAACTCACCGCGGGGTGGGGAACCCACTGCGGCAACCAGCTCATCGGGCCGTCCGATCTGCCCCGACCGTCGTACGACAACGCCCGGGACACGGCCCGCCGCGTCGGCGAGGTACTGCGCCGCCACGGATTCCGCGGGATGTTCGGCCTGGACCTGCTCATGGACGGCGAGCGACCACTGGTGGTGGAGATCAACCCCCGCTTCCAGACCGTGGTCTCTCTGGTCCAGGCCGCTGAGGCCGCGGCGGGGCTGCTGCCCTCGCTGGGGCTGCACGTCCTGGCCTGTCTGCTGCCCGCCCTGCCGCCCGTACAGGAGAGCACGCACCCGATTCCCCCTCTCAGCCAGATCCTCGTCCACGCGTCTACCGCCGGCCGCCTCCGCGGACTTCCCCGCGCGGGCCACTACCGGCTGGCCGGCCCGGACGACCTCACCGGCCCCCTGCCGGACACCCCGCTGCCCGATCTCGCCGCCGACACGGCACTGCTGTGGCCGCACGCGGCCCCCGGGCCCGTGCGGGCCGAGGACGAGCTGGCGCTGATCCAGACCAACGGCCGGCTGTGCCCTCTCACCGCGCGCCCGGCTCTCGGCCCCCGAGCCGTCGCCTGGACGCGGCAGATCCGTGCCCACGAGGAAGGGACGGCATGACCACCGACGTCCGTGACGACGACCTGCCCTGCCGGCCCGGGGAACTCGCCCTGTCGGCGGCGCAGATGAGGGAGGCGGGCTACCGCGCCGTCGACCTGGTCGTCGAGCGCCTGCAGAACGTCGCCCGGAACGCGCCGCACGCCGTCGCCGACCCGGCCGACCTCGCGGCGCGACTGCACGAGCCCCTGCCGGAACACGGTGGCGACCTGACCGCCCTGGTGGACTGGCTCGCCCGGGAAGCCCTGCCGTTCGGCATCCGTTTCGACCATCCCCGCTGCTTCGCGTTCGTGCCCACGACCGGTAACTACCCCGCCGTCCTTGCCGATCTGCTGTCCGCGGCCTTCCTGAGCGTGCCGGGCGCCTGGCTGGTCGGCTCCGGTCCCACGCGCCTCGAACTGACCACCGTCGCCTGGCTGCGTGAACTGCTGGGGCTGCCGGACGGCTGGGGCGGGCTGTTCGTCAGCGGCGGATCGGCCGCCAACCTCACCGCACTCGCCGCCGCGCGGGACGACCGCCTCCGCGGCGATCTCACCGGAGCCCGCCTCTACTGCTCCACCCAGGCACACCCGTCCGTCGCACGCGCCGTCCACCTGCTGGGGTTCGGCCGCGACCAACTCGTCGCCCTGGAGCCGGACCACGCCCAACGCCTCGCGGTGGACACCCTGACCGCCCGGATCGAGGCCGACCGAGCGGCCGGACTGCGTCCTTTCGCCGTCGTCGCCACCCTGGGCACCACCAGTACCGGCGCCGTGGACCCGATCGCCGAACTCGCCCCCGTCTGCCGCAGACACCAGCTGTGGCTGCACATCGACGGCGCTCACGGCGCCGCCGTCGCCGCCACCGCCCACGGCCGCCATCTGAGCACAGCCATGGGCCGGGCGGACTCCCTCACCATCGACCCGCACAAATGGCTCTTCCAGCCCTACGAAGCCGGCTGCGTCCTGGTGCGTGATCCCGAACTGCTCAAGCACACCTTCCGGATGGCCCGGCATCACCTGGACTCCGGCTATCTGCACCCGGCACAGGCCCACGGAGACGAGGTCAACCTCGACGACTACGGCCCCCAGCAGTCACGCGGCCTGCGCGCCCTGAAGCTGTGGCTGTCGTTGAGGACCTTCGGTGCCGCCGCTTTCCGCCGTGCCATCGAGCACGGACTCGAACTCGCCGATCACGCCGCCGACCGGATCACCGCTCACCGTGAACTCGCGCTGGTCAGCGGACCGAGCCTGGGCATCCTCACCTTCCGCTGCGAACCACGGGGCGCGACCGGCCTCGGCCCGCAGGCTCTGGACCGGTTGCAGCACGACATCAGTCGCGCCGTGTGCGCGTCGGGCAGGGCCATGGTGCTGAGCTCGCGGGTCAGCGGCCGTGCCGTCCTGCGGATGTGCGTCATCAACCCCGCCTCCACCCGCGCCGACATCGACACCACGCTCGACCTGGTCCTTGAGGCGGGGGATGCCTGCTTGCCGGCCGGGCCGCGTCAGAACGGGTAGCGCGGCAGCTCGCCGCGCACCGTCACCCACTGCTGTTCGGTGAAGGCGTCGAGGTTGGCGGCGGTTCCGCCGTGGCGCGAGCCTGTGCCGGAGTCACCGACACCACCGAACGGGATGCCCGGCTCGTCGTTGACCGTCTGGTCGTTGATGTGGACGAGCCCGCTGGGCACCCGCTCCGCGAGCGCCAGCCCCTTCATCACGTCGCGGGTCAGGACGCCCAGGGAGAGCCCGTACTCGGTACCCGCGGCCAGCCGCGCCGCCTCGTCCAGGTCGTGGAACGGGACGACGGGCGCGACCGGGCCGAAGATCTCGTCCGCGTAGGCGGGCGCGGTGAGCGGAACGCCGGTGAGAACGGTCGGCCGGTAGAGCAGACCCTCGTACGTGCCGCCCGCGGCCAGCCGCGCACCGGCCTCGACCGAGTCCGTGACGATGCCGTGGACCCGGTCGCGCTGGCCCGCGTCGATGAGCGGCCCGACCGCGACGTTCTCGCCGGTCGGGTCGCCTACGGGAAGCGCGTCCGCGTGCTCCGCGAGCAGGGCGGTGTACTCCTGCGCCACCGAGGCGTGGACGAGGTGACGGCTGCCCGCCATGCAGATCTGGCCGGCGTGGAGGAAGGACCCCCACGCCCCCACCGACGCGGCCTTCTCCAGGTCGACGTCGTCCATCACGACGAGCGCGGAATTGCCGCCCAGTTCCAGGTGGACCCGCTTGAGACGGCGGGCCGCCGCGACGCCGATGGCACGTCCGGCCCTCGTCGAGCCGGTGAACGCGAGGACCGGGATCCGCGGGTGCTCGACGACGGCGGCGCCCACGTCCGCGCCGCCCGGCAGCACATGCAGCAGACCGGACGGCAGGCCCGCCTCCTCGAAGATCCGCGCGAAGACCACACCGCCGCTGACGGCAGTGCGCGGGTCCGGCTTGAGGACGACCGCGTTGCCGAGGGCGAGCGCCGGGGCCACGGCCCGCATCGCCAGGGTGATCGGCACGTTGAAGGGCGAGATGACACCGACCACCCCCACAGGGACGCGGCGGGCGAACGACAGCCGTTCCTGCCCGGAGCGCAGCAGTTCACCGTAGGGTGCCCCGGCGAGGGCGGCGGCCTCGTGGCACTCCTCGACTCCGCCATGGGTGACCTGGAGGGCGGCGAACGGCCGGACGGCGCCGGACTCCCGCATCAGCCAGGTCTCGATCTCCCGCCGGTGCTCCTCGAAGAGGCCTGCGGCACGGCGCAGCACGGCCGCGCGGTCGGAGTGGGGCCGCGCCGCCCAGTCCCGCTGGGCCCGCGCGGCGCGCTCCACCGCCTTGTCCACGTCAGCCGGGGCAGCCGATCCGAGACGCCCCAGGGACTTGCCGGTGGCGGGTTCGACGGTGTCGTACACCTCGCCGGAGCCGCTGATCCATTCGCCGGAGAAGATCCGGCAGTCCCAGGTGCTGCTGTCCAGAAGAGTCATGGTGTCCCGATCCATGTCGTGGGGTGGAGGCTGTGTACGGCTGCCGCGCCTGTGCCGTCGCGGCCGACGGTCAGGGGTGGGGCAGCGATGTGACGGCCGGTGGGTCGCCGACGGTGGCGGCGCCCGTCGGCGTCTCGGTGGCCGTCGCCGCGGCGCCGCCGTGTCGCAGAGCGAACGCGGCGATCACCACGGCTGTCAGGCTCGCGCCGGCACAGATGTACATGCCGAGGTCCAGGCCCGTTTCCAGGGCGGTGCGGGCCAGCGGTGCCACGGTGCGCGACAGGGCGCCTAGGTCGGCGTCGGCGACGGCGAGCGCCCCGCCCTCGCTGTTCACGCCGCCGGCCACCCCCAGGGCTTGGGCGGGGAGGCCCGACGAGGCGAGCTTGCCGGAGAGGGTGCTCGTCGCCGTGCCGAGCGCGACCGCGCCGATGACGGCGGGGCCGAGAGCCTGTCCGGTCTCGCGGACGAGGCTGGTGACCGCGCTGGCCATGCCGGCGTGCCGGATGCCGGCCGAGCCGACCGCGACGGCCGTCAGCGCCGAGAACATCGTGATGAAGCCGGCGCCCAGCAGCAGGATCGGCCCGGTCATCGACGCGAGGCTCGTGGCGTCGGCCGGCAGCAGTCCCGTCCAGAGCTCTCCGGCGGTGAGCGACAGCAGTCCCGAGACCAGCAGGGTGCGCGGATGCACGTGCTGGAGCAGTTTGGGCAGCAGCGGGGTGAGCAGCAGCGGGACCGCCTGGATGAGCGCGAAGGGCAGGGCGGCCCGCAACGGCGAGAGGTGGTGGACGGACTCCAGTTTGATGCTGAGCGCGTAGGCCGTGCCGATGAAGCCGAACAGGGCGAGGAGCCCGATCGCGGCGGCGCCGGCGAAGGAGGGGGTACGGAACAGGTCCAGGCGCAGCATCGGCGCGCGTGACCCGCGCTCCACCACGAAGAAGGCCACGAAGGCGGCGAGGGCGACGACGAACGCGAGCACGATGTGGGGCTCGGAGTAGCCGTCCCCCGCGCCTTCGATGACGCCGTACAGCAGCGACAGCAGGGACACGGCGATGGTGATCTGGCCCGGCCAGTCGAGTCCTCGGCCGGTGGAGCGGGGGGAGTCGACGATCCAGCGGCCGCTGACGCCCGCGGTGACCAGGCCGAACACCGCCAGCGGCACGAAGGCCCAGCCCCAGTGCGTGTGTTCGGCGGTGAAGCCGCTGATCAGCGGGGCGATCATGGCGCCGAACGCGAGACAGACCGCCCAGTAGGACAGTGCCCGGGCGCGGGCGACCGGGTCCGGCGTGCCGGCGACGACCACGGCCAGCGAGGAGGGGAAGATCGCCGCCGCGCCCAGCCCGGCGACCGCCTGACCGGTGATCAGTTGGGTCATCGAGCCCGCGCCGGCGACGACCAGGCACCCCACCGTGATCAGCAGTCCGCCGAGGACGAGCAGGCGCCTGCGTCCGAAGAGGTCGCCGAGGACGCCGAAGTTCAGTTCCAGGATGGCCGTGGGCAGGATGAACGCGGCCGGGATCCAGGCCAGCGCGGCGGCCGGCGCCCCGAGGTCCCGCTGGATCTCCCCGATGAGCGGGGACGCGAGCGGGATGCCGATCTGGGCCACACAGATGGCGAGGCAGGCGGCTGCCAGGGTGCCGCGGCTCAGTGGAGCGGAGATGTCCTCCGCTGCGGGACCGGTCATGAGGGATGCCTCCGGGAGTGCTTGGGGGGCCTGGCCGAATGAGCGACATCCGGCCGCATCGTGTTTCGCTATGCCGGACATCTGTTTCGATTAACAGGACGTTGCATCGAGACGCCGGGGCCCGTCAAGAGGGTGAGTCCGGGAATTTGGGCGGTTGACGGTGTGCGTCGAGAGATCTAGTGTCCTGAATATCGGCTAGATCATCCTGAGAAAGGGGACACGATGGCCATCACTGGTCTTGGACACACCGGATTCTGGGTGGACGACCTTGAGACGATGCGCGACTTCTACAGCCGGGTCCTCGGACTGACCGTGACCGACGAGGACGAGGAGCGGCGCATCGTGTTCTTCTCGTCCCGCCCGGACGAGGAGCACCACGAGTTCGTGCTCCAGGAGGGGCGGACCGCCCCGGCCGGTACCAAGCTCACGCACCAGGTGTCGTGGCGGGTGGACTCCCTGGAGTCGATCGTCGGCTTCCACCACCGGTTCCGCGCCGAGGGCATCGAGGTCCAGCAGGAAGTCACCCACGGCAACGCGATCGGGATCTACTTCTTCGACCCCGAGGGCAACCGCAACGAGGTCTACCTGCGCATCGAGCGCGACGTGCGCCAGCCCTTCCGCAAGACCCTGAACCTCGACCAGTCGCCCGAGGACATCTTCGCCGAGGCCGAGCGGCTGCTGACCGAAGGCGGTCCGGCCTACCAGCCCGTCCAGTAGTCCACCCCCCGCCCGGCATCTTCCCCGACGGAGCGCCCCTCATGGCAGAACCACCACCGTCCCACCAGCCGGCCGTCCTGGTCGTCGGCGCAGGCCCGGTCGGACTGACAGCCGCCCATCTGCTCGGCTCCCGGGGCGTTCGGGTCCTGCTGGTCGAGCGCAACGCCACCACCAGCGACGCCGCCAAAGCCATCAGCCTGGACGACGAATCACTGCGCACCCTCCAGTCGGCCGGGCTCGACGAGGCCGTGTACCCGATCATCGTGCCGGGCACCGGAACCAGGTACTTCGGCGCCGACGGGCGACCCCTCGTCCACGCCCGAGGCACCGGGGACCAGCGATTCGGCCACCCCTTCAAGAACCCCTTCGCCCAGCCCGACCTCGAACGGGTGCTGCGCGAGGAACTGCGCGGCCTCCCCGGCGTGGACGTCCGCTTCGGCACCCGGCTGACCGCGATCGTCCAGCACGCCGGCCACGTACGCGCCTTTCTGCGGACAGGCGACGAGGGGCCGCCGCACGAGGTCGACGTGTCCTACGTCCTCGGCTGCGACGGCGGCCGCAGCACCGTGCGCGACCAGGTGTCCATCCCCATGCGCGGACGCAGCTTCCCCGAGCCGTGGCTGGTGGCCGACACCCTGGAGGACCCGCACGACCAGCGGTACGGCATGCACCACGGCGACCCCGCGCGGCCGGTCGTCATCGTCCCGGGCCAGGGCGGGCGCTGCCGCTACGAGTTCCGTCTCAAGCCCGGCGAGTGCGAGGCGGGCAGCCCCCCTCCGTTCCCGCTCGTACGCGAACTCCTGCGCCCCCACCGGGACATCGAGCCGCGGCAGATCGAGCGCGCGGTCGCCTACACCTTCCACGCGCTGCTGGCCGACCGGCTGCGTGACGGCCGCTGCTTCCTGCTCGGCGACGCCGCGCACATGATGCCCCCGTTCGCCGGACAGGGGCTCAACTCCGGTCTGCGGGACGCCGCCAACCTCTGCTGGAAGGTCGCCGAGGTCCTGGCGGGCCGGGCCGGTGACGCCCTGCTCGACACCTACGACACCGAGCGCCGCCCGCATGCCCGGGCCGTGATCGACCTGTCCGTGCGGCTCGGCCGCATCGTCATGACCACCAGCCGAGGCCGCGCCCGCCTGCGCGACCTGCTGGTGCGCACCGCCATGCGCGTCCCGCCGGGACGGCGCTACCTCACCGAGATGCGCTACCGCCCCGCGAGCCGCGTGCGCTCCGGAGCCGTCGTCCGGCTCGAAGGGCCACGGCAGTCGCTCGTCGGCACACCGCTCCCACAGCCCCGGGTGCTTCGCGGGCCCGGTCACGAGCTCACCCGGCTCGACGACGTCCTCGGCCAGGGCTGGAGCCTGCTGGGGATCGGTGTGAGCGACACCGACTGGGCCACCGCCGGACAGGCCGGGTTCCCGCACAGCGCCCACGTCGACGTCTACCCGGACGACCGCGCTCCCCGCGACCGCGCGGGCCGCACGGGCATCGCGGACGCCGACGGCCGTCTCGACACGGCCCTCGCCGGACTCACCGGGCACTTCGTGCTCGTACGGCCCGACCGCCTGGTGGCGGCCGTGTTCACCGCGGAGCAGGCCGCCTTCGCGGGCGCGGAGCTACGGCACCTGACGGGTGCCCCGCCGGCCCGGGAGCGCACGGCCTCCACGCCTTCCCCACCACACCACGACCCCTCGCCCCACACCCCAGGAGTACACCGATGAGGCTCACCACCGTCCGTCTCGACGACGGGCACGGGACCACCACCGCCGCGCGCCAGGACGGCGACGACCTCGTCCTGCTGCCGTTCACCGACGTCGGCGCCCTGCTGGCCACCGGCGACCAGTGGCAGGAACGGGCCGCCGGGCAGGGCAAACGCGTCCCCCTGTCGGAGGCGTCCCTCGCCCCCGTCGTACCCCACCCGAACAAAGTCGTCTGCCTGGGGCTCAACTACGCCACCCACATCAAGGAGATGGGCCGCCCCACCCCCGCCCATCCCACTCTCTTCGCCAAGTACGACGGCTCCCTGATCGGCGCGCACGACGCCATCCACATGCCGGCCGTCAGCGACGACCTCGACTGGGAGGCCGAACTCGGCGTCGTCGTGGGCAGTCCCGGCCGCAACATCCCCCGGGACAAGGCACTGGAGCACGTCGCCGGCTACACGGTCGTCAACGACGTCACCGTCCGCGACTGGCAGCACCGCACCCGCGAGTTCCTCTCCGGCAAGACCTTCGAGGCCACCACCCCGGTCGGACCCGCGCTCGTCACCCCCGACGAACTCCCGCCCGGCGCCTCGGGGCTGACCATCTCCTGCGGTGTCGACGGGCACACGATGCAGAAGTCCAGCACCGCCGACCTGCTCTTCGACGTCGCCGACGTCATCGCCTACATCAGCACCGTCATCACCCTGCTGCCCGGCGATCTGATCTGCACCGGAACCCCCGGAGGCGTCGGCGCGGGCCGCGACCCCAAGGTGTTCCTGCGCCCCGGCCAGGAACTCGTCACCACCGTCGAAGGCGTCGGGGAACTGCGCAACACCGTCGTCAAGGACCGGCTGTGACCGCACGGCCTCCACCGGCCCCGCCGAACCCGGTACAGTGTCCGGCATGTCAGGAACAGCGTCCCCGAACTACCGCGAGCGCAACTCCACCGCCGACCGGGCGCTGGACATCCTGACCCTGTTCGACGACACGCGTCTCGTCGTCTCCGGCACCGCGGTGGCGGAGCACCTCGGCGTCGCCCGCTCCACCGCGTACCGCTATCTCCAGAGCCTCGTCGCCGGCCGCTTCCTCGAAGAGGCTCCCGGCGGCGGGTTCCGGCTCGGGCTGCGGGTGCTGGAGATCGCCCGGCTGGCACGCCGCAGCTACGGCCTGTCCGAGGTCGCCCTGCCGTCGATGGAGACACTCGCGGAGGAGGTGCGCGAGACCGTCCTGCTCACCCGGCGGACCGCGGACCTCGTCGTGTGCGTAGACCGCGCCGAGTGCGGCAGCCGGGCCGTCCGGATCTCCTACGAGCGCGGCAGCACCCTGCCGCTCAACGCGGGCGCCTCCGCGCTGGTCCTGCTCGCCTGGAGCCCCGCCGACGAAGCGCGCCGGCTGCTGGAGGAGACGGACCTGCGCCGCTTCACCCCGGCCACCCTCGTCGACGTCGACGCGCTGATGGAGCGCCTCGGCCGGATCCGCCGCCTCGGCTACTCCGTCACCCGTGGCGAACTCGATCCGGACGTCGTGGGGATCGCCGCACCGATCCTGGACCAGCACGGCACCGTGGCGGCGGCGGTGAGCGTGGCCGCCCTCGCCTCCCGCGTCTACCCGGAGGCCGAAGCGGAACTCGCCCGGAAAGTACAGGCCACGGCAGACGCGATCAGCGAACGCCTGGCCCTCACCGCGGCCTGACGCGAGGCGCCCGGCACCGCACGGGGGAGAACCGCTCGATGACGAACTGGATCGCCGAGCTGCGGCCGTCGCAGGCTCCCGGGACGAGAACCGCCGAGCCCGCGAGCCGCCCCGAGACGATCCACGAAGCCGAACGCGTCCTCGGCACGCAGGCCGTCCGATGGGCGGTGCAGACCTCGGCCGCCATCAGCGACGGCCTGGCGGACGCGGCCCGGCGCGACACGGACCTGGTGCTGAACCGCCTGGAGCGACAGGCATGTGAGGCATCGCTGCTGACCGTACTGCGGGCGTGGCACGGCGGACACCACGACCGGCCGCTCCACGCGCCGCCGGAAGCCGTCGAACAGGTGCGGCTCGCCGTCCGGCAGGGCGCGAGCATCAGCCGCGTCCTGCGCGTCCCCTGGCTGTGCCACGCCGCTCTCCAGGAAGAGCTGCTGACCCTGGTCGGCGGGAAGACGGCCCCCGAGCACCTGGTGGAGGAGGTCGGCCGGCTGACGCGCGAGCTTCAGATCTGCGCGGACCAACTGCTGCGGGAACTCGCGGCCTGCTACGAGGCCGAGCACGCGGCCTGGCAGGACGGCCTCGCCGCCGCCCGGCGGCAGGTCATGGACGAGATCGTCGCGACAGGCCGGGCACCGGCGAGAGCGGAACAGATCCTCGGCGTACGCCTGACAGGGCGCCACCTCGCCGGTGTGCTGTGGAGCACCGAGCCCGTCCCCGGCGACGACACCCTCTCCTCCCGGGTGAGTTACGCCCACCGAGTGGCCCGGACGGCCGGCGCGGACAGCACCCTGGTGATCGGCCGGCCGGACGGATCGGCACTCCTGCTGTGGTCCTTCTCCACCCGACCCGATCCGGGAACCACCGACGCCGTGCGGTCCGTGCCCCGGCCACCCCTCCACGCCCTCGCACTCGGACCGGTCGGCCTGGGCGTGCCAGGACTGCGCGACAGCGTGCTCGGGGCACAGCAGACGGAATCGGTGGGCCGACGCCAGGAAACCGCGCGGTCATGGGCGTACGACGACGTCGCGCTCCTCGCGCTCCTCAGCGCCGACTTCGAGGCGGCCCGCCGATTCGTGCACGCCATCCTGCCGGGACTCACCGCGACGGACGCCCGGTCGGACGCGATCCGCGAGACGCTGCGGACGTATCTGCGCCACGGCCGCAGCCGGACCTCGGCGGGCAGGGAACTGAACGTCGCGGCCACCACCGTGGCCTACCGGGTCCGACAGGCCGAGGAACTCCTCGGACGGCCGGCCACCGAACGCCCCGACGAGACGGTGGCCGCACTCCGGCTGGCGCACGCCTTCCCCGAACTCCTCGACAGGGCGGACTGATCCGCGTGCCGTCCTTGTCGCCGGACGACAAAGGCTCGCGGATTCCCTGTCGCGAGGGACGCGGCACCCACGACGCCCGCCGCGCGAGGCTGGTCACGTCGGACACCGGGCGGTGCCCGACGGACACACATCGAGAGGACCAGCTCATGAGTGGCACGGTCATCCCCGCGGTGGCGACCACCCCCATGCGGACCGCGGCCCATGCCCGCCCCGCTGACCCGGACCAGCAGTGGCCCACCGACAACTTCTTCCTCAACGGGCCCTTCGCACCCTGGCACGAGGAGAGCCACGGCTACGACCTGCCGGTCGAAGGCCGCATCCCGGCCGACCTCGCCGGCGCGTTGTTCCGTACATCGTCCAACCCGCGCTTCCAGCCACGCGACCTGGGCCGCTACCACTGGTGGGAGGGCGACGGCATGGTCGCCGGGATCTACCTGCGCGAGGGAAAGGCGGCGTTCCGCACCAGCTGGGTCCTGACCGACTCGATGAAGATCGAGGTCGAGCAAGGCGAGGCGGTCTACAGCGGCTTCGTCAACGGCGGCACCCCCGGCCGCCTCCCCGCCGGCGCCCCACAGGGCAAGAACGTCGCCAACACCAACGTCGGCGTCTTCGACGACCATCTCCTCGTCTACTACGAGGGCGGACTGCCCTACGCCCTGCACCCCCAGACGCTGGAGACGTACGGCACGTACGACTTCCACGGCGGCATCGACGTCCTGTGCACCGCCCACCACAAGATCGACCCGGACAGCGGCGACATGCTGTTCTTCGCCGCCACCGGCCCCACCATCACCTGGTACCGCGCCGACGTGAAGACGGGCGGGATCATCGATGCGCACGCCATCGACGTCGGCGTCCCCGTCCTGATGCACGACTTCGCCGTCAGCGAGAACTACGCCGTCTTCCTCGTCGCACCGAACCTGTTCCGCCTCGACCTGGTCGCCCAGGGGCGGCCCGGCGTGGTCTGGGACGAGAGCGCGTTGCCGCACGGCACGCAGATCGTGCTCATGGACCGCCGTACACACAAGGTCACCTGGCACGAGACGGGCGACATGTTCGCTCCCACCCACTTCTTCAACGCCTACGAGATCGGCGACGAGGTCGTCATCGACCTGCACCGCATCTCCCGGATCGGCAATCCGGCCGACCGTCCCGATGCCCCGCTCGCCTCCCACGAGTGGTTTCCGCCGGCCTACTCATGGCAGTGGCGGGTCAACACGGCGACCGGGGCGACGCGCAACCACAAGGTGACCGGTGTCGCGGGCGAGTTCCCGAAGATCAACGACCTCTACCTCGGCCGGCCCCAGAGGTACGGCTACTTCTCCACGACCCGTGGTGTCGACGACGGCTGCATGACCGACGGCCTGGCCCGCCACGACTTCGTCAAGGGCACCACCCTCGTCGTCGAAGGGCCCCGGGAACTCACCAGCCCCAGCGAGATCGTGTTCGTCGCCCGGCCCGACGCCCGAAGCGAGGACGACGGCTACCTCCTCTCACTCTGGTGGAACCGGGAGACCGGTCTCACCGAGCTGCTGATCCACGACGCCGCCGATCCGGTGCACGACCCGCTGGCCAGGGTCAAACTCCCCGTCCGTGTCCCCACCGGGTTCCACGGCAACTGGGCCGACCAGGCGACCCTCGACAAGGCCGCCGCCTCCCACACGGCGATCCCCGAACGCGGCTGACCGCCCACTTCGTGGATCCGCACGAGAAACGTCCGGAACTCCACGGACCGGTGCCGGCGGTGGATCTGGCCGATCGCCTCGCCGGTGGCGGTGTCCAGCGGCGCGAACAGGGTGGTGACGCCGCCGCACGCGGTCGTGGGCGCGGCGCGCTCGACGGCATGGACCAGTTGGCCAAGGCGCCCATCGTGCTGGTGCGGGATCGGCTGAACACCCACGTCTCTCGTGCCGTGCGCAAGATGATCGACGACCGGGACGACATCCGGGGTCAGGCCCCTCCGGAGCGCTCGGGCTGCCAGGCGGGCTCATGCCGGTGCACTTTCAGGGATTTCGCCGGGTGGGCGTGGAACTGCCGACGCTCGCCGTATGCCCGGTTCACGGTGATGACATCGCGGACCTGAGGGTCGGCGCGACGGTCGACCTGGCTGCCGGACTCCAGCCCCTCCACGATGCCGCTGACGTCGTTGCCGTCCAGGCCGAGCCGCCTGCCGGGATCGGCCTGGCTGAGCGGGCCGTACTTTTCCAGGGCGGCCAGGACGGCGAAGTCGGCGCCTGGAGGCCGTCCACCGCTTCACCCGGCCCTCCACCGGGCAAGTCCACGACAGGGCGGCTTACGGGCCGTCATGGACGAACGGAACCCAGAGCATCGGGTTCGTGAGGCGGCGGGTGCGGAGTTCGGCGACGGCGTGGTGCAGGGCTCTGGCCGCGTCGGTGGAGGACGGGCCGTCCGGGGTGTCGAGGTGGCGGTAGAAGGCGGCGGTCACTCGGTGTGCGGCCTGGTCGCTGATGGACCACAGGGTTGCCACGACGTGCCGGAAACCCGCGATGCGCAGTGCGGCGGCGGTGTGGACGGCTTCGTCCGGGAGCTGCCCGACGTCCACGCGGGTCTGGCAGGCGGACAGGAACGCGAGGTCGGCCGTGTCGAGTCGCAGGTCCGCGATGTCGAGGACGTTGAGGTCGCCGTCCCGCAGGCACAGGCCCGAGTCGGCCGGTGCCGTCATGTCGAGCCGGCCGTGGCAGGAGAAGTGTGCCCAGGCATGCGCGGGCAGTTGCCTCTTCACCGCCGCCGACGTCGCCTCGTCGTCGGCGAGGACCGTCAGCCTGTGGCTGCCGAGGATCTCGTCGAGTGCGCGGAGTTCCTTCGCCACCCCGGGCAGCATGGCGTGCCCGCGCTCGGTATTGGTCAGCGCGACGGCCAGCAGCGTGGGATCGACGGGGGCGGCCCGCCGTCGGGCGTCGACGAGGGCTGACAGCGTCGTGGTGTACGAGGAGACGGCGGCGTACGGCAGGCCGACCGGCTTGGTGGCTTCGTCGGCCTTACGCGGATAGCGACCGGCGGCGTGCAGCGGCAGAACGGTGAGGGACGCCGTGGGACACCACCACAGCCGGGGCGGGGCGGCCGACTCGGTCGGCCAGCCCAGCCGGTCGAGGACCGGCAGGGCGATACGGTCCCACAGCCACTCCAAGGTGTCGTGCACGGTGCGCCGGGCGGCATCAAGTTCCTCGGAGGTCGCGTCCGCTTCCGCCGCAGCCGCCAAGGTGCGCAGGTAGGTGTTGGCTACCGCGTCGATGCCCGGCACATCCACGGCGGGCAGCTCCACGACGTCGGTCCTGCCACCCGGCAGCACGAGGATCGCGTCGCAGCGGATGTTGCTGATGTTGACGATGACGACGGGCCCCTCCGCCGCTGCCGGAGCGAGTTCGGCGAAGGTCGGCGGGCCGAGGAACCCGGCGTCCTGCGCCCTCACCTCACGTACGAGCCGCTGCCACCGTCGAGCCAGCCGCAGACGTTCTTCCCCGTCCAGCGTGCCGTCCTCGTTGAGCGTCGCGCGGACCTGTTCCAGTTCGGTGGCGCGAGCGCGGTCGGTGAGGGTGGCGAGGTCCTTGCGCAGGTGCAGGGTCGACGCCCACAGCACCGACCGCCCCCCTTCGAGCAGTTCCACCGCCCGCTCCGGCTGCCCGGTGTCGATCGCCAGGGCCGCCGCATCGCGCGGCATCGCCTGGCCGTCCCGGATGCTCTGCACCTGGTCGTCCCGGTCCAGACCCGCCCAGCCGAACTCGCGCAGCAGCGTGACCGCCTTACAGGACGCCTCCAGCGCGCCGGCACGGTCTCCGGCCTCCATCGCGATCCCGGCCCAGCAGCGCGCGGCGAACAGCCGGTCCTGGACGGAGGAGCCGTCCGCCTCCGCCGCCGCACGGAGAGCGGCCACCGCTTTTCGATGGTCCGATTCGTCCTCGCCACGATGAAAACGGTCGAGCAGCGCCACGGCCTGGCCGGTCTTCACCTCGGCATAGACGTAGTCCGTCTCGGCGCACGCTTCGACGGCCTTCGTGAAGGCGTTCAGCATCTCGTCTTCGAGGACGACGACGCCGTAGTCCTCGGCGCTCATCAGCAGTTTGCCCAGGATGCGGTTCGCGTCGACGGCCTCTCTGCCGCCGGTCACCAGGGCAGCCGCCCGGCGTGCCATCTCGACAGCCTCGCTTCGTTGTCCGGCGTCCGCGAGCGCCTCGGCAAGCCGTGCCGTGACGAACGGTCGCGCCACATGGGCCGGCGGTAGGGCGTCCAGCGCGTGACGGGCCGCCTCTACGCCGGCCGCTCCGTGCGCGACGGCGACCTCCTGCACCCGCCTGAGCGGGTGACCCGGCGGCGCTTGCCGCATTACCTCCTTCAGGTACGCCTCGGCTGCCTCGGCGTCCCGTTCGTCGGCAGCCCGTCCAGTCAGGTCGACTCGCGCGCGCAACGCCGTCATGAGCGTGGTCGCCGCCTCGGAGGCGTGCTGGGCGTTGTCCGTCGTCCTCGCCGCGCGCAGCACCTCGATCGCGGAGTTCAGGTCGTCCAGCGAGCCGCGCCGCCTGCCGCGGCTGGTCAGGGCGGCTGCCAGGTTGTTCCGTGACACCACGTCGTGGTCGGCGGAGGTGGTGCGCTTGACCGCGGCCCGGCCCAGCTCGACAGCCTCGTCCAGGAGCGGGATCTCGTCCGTGTGCCGGACCAGCGCCCCGCAGAGGGTGGACTCCAGCGCTGCCCGGTGCTCCGGAGTGCCGCCGGACTGTGCCAGGGCCGGTCTGCCGATCCCCTCCACGGCGGCGCGGAGCGAGTCCGCGTCCCCGGTGGCCTCGTATCGCGCGCTTTCTAGGGCTATCAGGAGTTGCGCTGCCTGGAGGCGTCCGCAGTGACCGTCCGGGAGGACGTCGAATGCTTCGTGAGCGGCGCCGAGAGCCTCGGTGAGGTCCGCGAGCTGTCCGCGCTGGTTGTAGCGGTCGCGCAGCACGTCACGCAGTGAGGCCAGCATGAGGGTGCGGGCGGGGAGGCCGGGCGGTGCCGACCGTACGCTCTCCTGGTTGAAGGTGACTGCCCGGTCCAACAGGCCGAGGTCTCCGGTGGCCGTGAAACCCCGGTGCGCGCGGGCCGCCGCCGCGTAGAGGGCCACCGGCTCGGTGGTCGGCTGCCAGACGACGAAGGGGTCGCCCGGCGCGCCTGAGGTGTGGAGCAGCTGGTAGACGACGTCGGCCGCCTGCGGATGGCCGGCGGCATGCGCACGCGAGAACCAGTAGAACGCCTCCGGGTACTGCTCCCTCGCCACCGCGCGCACGCCCTTGCGGCAGAAGTCGTCGTATGCGTCCTCGTCGACAGGCATGGCCCCCCTTGCCCGGATAAATAGTCCGATACGGCCTCAGGGTAGGGCGTCGATCACCACTGTGACGGCATGTCTGAAGAACCCACGCTCGACTACCTGTTGGCGTGCTTGCGAGTCCGTCCAGCGAGCGGGTTGACCGTCGACCTGTGCGAAGCGGGCGGCGGACCCTGCGCCGTGATCGACGGCGGTCGTTCGAGGGGGCGGGCATAGGGGGGAGCGGCTCGTGCGCGTCGGCGAGATGAAACGGCGGCATCGAGCTCAGGGCCACCGCATACGGTCGCCCTGGCTCTCAGGCGCCCTCGCGATCGTCAGCGCCCCCCTCGGAGCTCTGTCGCCTGTCCGTTCACATGCGAGGGCCGTCGAGAGGGGGCGCTGTCGAGAAATCCCGGCCGCTCAGTCGTCCTCTTCGCTGAGGCGGTCGACTGCCCACGGCAGGAGTTCCTTGGCTATCGCGAGGCTGAACGGGCGTACCAGGGAACGGAGTTCGGCGCAGGCGGCGGGGCCGAGTGTGAGGTAGGGGAGGGCCGACAGGCTGTCGGTGGTGTGCTCGATCTCCGCCCTGCGCCGCTTGCCGTCCTCGGACAAGGCCAGATCGGGGCCGTCGTCGAGCCATCCGCGCTCACGCAGGCTCTGTACGGCCTGCCCCCACTGCTCCGGCGTCCACGCCCGTGACGTGCGCAGCACCTCGGCGTCGATGTCGCCTGTGGCGCCGTGCGTGACGAGAGCGTCGAGCCCGCTGAGGCCGGCGGCCAGCAGTGCGGCCACGTGGCCGTCGCCACGGAACTCCCGCAGCAGGGTCTGCGCGTGCCACAGCACGAGGTGGGGCTCGCTCGGCCACGGCAGTGCGGCGTGCGCGGCGAAGAGGGGGCGGCCTTGCGGATGGTCCACGGTCACTTCGGCGGCTGCACGGGCGAGTTCCGCTGCGCGGGCCAGCGCCGGTGAGGAGATGTCCGCGCCGAGGATGCGGCGGAGCGTGGCGTCGATCCCGGCGAGCCGGGCGGCGGTGAACTGCTGCGGTGTGGCGGCTTCCCACGCGGCGGGTATGGCTCGGCGCACCACTTGGGGGCTGAAGTTGTAGAACGTGGCGATGACCACGTCCGCCGGAGCGGCGCCTAGTGCGGCGGAGCGGGAAGCGAAGTATCCTGCCGCGGCGTCCACGCCCAACTCGGCGTACCGGCTTGCGGATTCGGGGGAGAAGTAGACAGCCCCGTGGTAGGGCTCCAGAGTTCTCCAGGTCTGGCGTGCGAAGGCCAGGCTGTCACGGTCCGTGTTCTGCGTCATGGGGGGTTTGCCGTCCTGGGGCGGATGAAGTGTCGCTGTTCATCGAGCACGCGACGGCGCGGAGGGCACACCCGTTCGTACCGTCTGGTCGGTACGTTATCGGAGAGCGGCTGCGGGGGCTACCGCCACCCGACCAGTTCTCGCCGACCGCGTCCGGCGCCGAGGATGTGTGCCTATCAAGGAGATCGCGCGGCGGCCGGGCGTGGCGATCATCGCTGCTGCATATGATCACACCGCATGTTTTCGCGAGGTGAGGAGCTCCATACTCATGGCGGGTGAGAGAGTTGTCGTCGTCACTGGTGGAGGGACGGGCATCGGCGCGGCGACCGCCCGGTTGCTGCGGGCCGACGGACACCATGTCGTGATCGCCGGCAGGAGACCGGAACCGCTGCACCAAGTCGCCGCCGAGACCGGAGCCTTGGCCCATCCCGCCGACCTCACGGACGCCGACGCGGTGAACCGGCTTGTCGAGACCGTGGTCGACACGTACGGGCGCATCGACGGGCTCGTGCTCAGCGCGGGCGTCGGGCGCAGCGGTGCGGTGGGCGACCTGTCCGACGAAACCTGGGAGTTGGTGCTCCAGACCAACCTCACGGGGCCTTTCCGGTTGCTGCGTGCGGCACTTCCGCACCTGCTCAAGACCCGCGGCGCGGTCGTCGGAGTGGCCTCGGTCGCCGCCCTGCGCAACGGGATCGGCAACGCCGCGTACGCCACGTCCAAGGCCGCCCTCCTCCAACTCTGCCGGTCGCTGGCGGTCGACTACGGACGCCAGGGGCTGCGGGCCAACATCGTGTGCCCCAGCTGGGTGCGCACGGAGATGGCCGACGGCCGCATGGCCCGGTTCGCCGAGGAGTCCGGCGGACCCGGGGCCGGGATCGACACGGCCTACGACGAGGCCACACGCCTGAACCCCGCCGGCCGTCCGGCCGAGGCGCGCGAGGTCGCCGAGGCCATCGCCTGGCTCCTGTCGCCCGCCGCGTCGTTCGTCAACGGCGCGGCGCTCACCGTGGACGGCGGGTTGACGGCACTCGACCCGGGCACCCTGGCGTTCGGGTTCAGCATCGAGCGGCGGGGCGAGGGGGGCTGACTCGGTCGGACGCCGAGGCCGGGGCGCGCCCGCTGGCGGGCCGTGTGACGACGAGATGCTCCGGGGCTTCGTAGCGATCACTCCGCGACGTGGGCTGGATCGGCTCCGGTGGGTTCGGTGCGCGGAAGGCCGGACGCGTCGAGGAGGCGGTCCAAGCCGTGGTCGGAGAGGGCGGCGTGCACGCAGATCCGCAGGGGCAGGTCGCCCGCGCGGGGGAGGGGCAGGACGAAGGCGCTGGTGTGGATGGCGGCGACGGAACGGGCCGGCCGAGGCAGGGTGGTGTGGACGAGGGAGGCGATGTGGGCGCCGTCGTGGGGGAGAAGCGTGGAGGCGAAGCAGGCGGAGCGCGCGCCGTAGCGGAAGTGGGATTCGTCCAGCACGATCTGCGCGCCGTGCCGCTCGGTGACGTCCACCATGGCGGTGAGCGGTGGACTGATCTTGACCCGTGTGCTGCGCGGCCCAGGCGGCGGTATCCCCGTTCGGCAGCGTTGGCTCAGGTGTGGTTTCGGCGGGCGGACGTTTCTTGCGTCCTGTCGCTGGATGCCGCGGTCAAGACACTGGCGCGGGCCCGGTCGATCCACACACCTCCAGCGTTGTCAAGGCGGTGGTACCGGTAGAACGGCGGCGTCACAGTCCGGCCACCGCGCCGCGGCGCGCTCGACCAGCTCATAGGTGCTGGTCGGCAGCCCACGATCCGCCGGCGGAACGGCCTCGATCGCCGTCAGGTCCGTGCTCTGCGGCCAGAGCAGGTCCGTGGCCCGGGCGGCCGCACGGTCTTCCACGGGACGGGCCGCCTGGACGGTTTCGGCGACCGAGGGGGCAGGCAGGCCGGGACGGTCCGGACCTGTGGTGTCTCCAGCCCGTCCGCCGGGGGCATCGGTGCTCACGCATCCTTCCTTCAGGTCAGACGACGGCTGCGATGTGCTCGGTGACACCCAGGAGTGCCTTGCCGTAGGTCTCCAGGGAGACCTGGGGCAGGGTGAACGCGTGGCGGGCCGCCACATTGGAGTCGCGCCAGATCCTCTGCAGAGCGTTGCCCTCGGCGAAGCTGCCGGCGCCGTTGGCGTCCAAGAGGATGTTGAGCGCCTTGTTGACGCTCCGCAGCGCGATCGCCGCGTCGCCGCGGATGCGGGCCCGGGCAGTCAGGTCGGGAAACTCGCCGCGGACGGCATACCGCTGGACGTCGTCAGCGGCACGATAGGCGTGCAGGTGCGCGGTGTCGATCGTGAGGGCTGCCTCGGCGACGAGCAGTTGGAAGGCCACCGAGTCGGCTTGCCGAGTGAAGGTCGTGTACGCCAGAGCCTTGCTCGGTGCCGTCGCCAGGACCAGGTCCAGAGCGGCGCGGGCCATGCCCAGCTGGGGGCCGACGAGAACCATGACGAGCATCGGTGCGACAGCTGAGCGGTAGAGCGGAGACTCGGGATGGTCGGCGACGTTGGCACCCGTGGCCCCGGCGAGCACAGACAGCGTCCTGTGCTCGGGAACGAATACGTCCTCGGCGACGATCGTGTTGCTGCCCGACGCGCGCATGCCCGCGACGTGCCACGTGTCCTGGACCCGGTAGTCCGCACGCGGGATCATCACCATCGCCTGGTCGACCGTCTCGCCGTTCTCGTCCTGCACCAGCACTCCGCAAGCGGCCCAGCTCGAATGCAGGCTCGCGGACGCATAAGCCCACGCGCCGCTCACCCGATAGCCGCCGTCGACCTTGTGGGCGGTGCCCGATGGAGTCACGACGCCCGACAGGATGGTGTCCGGTCCGTCGGCGAACACCTCGTCGACGGCCGGACCGGGGAAGAGACTCGCGGCCCAGGCATTGACATTGGACAGGGTGACGACCCATGAGGTCCCCCCATCAGCCTCGGCAACCGCCGCCGACACATCGAGCAGATCGCGCAAGCTGGACTCCAGGCCGCCATGGCGACGCGGTACCGCGACCCGGAACGCTCCGGCCCGCTGGAGCGCGGCGATGCTCTCCTGCGTCACCCTTCGGTCCTGCTCGCCCTGGGGTGCGTTCTTCCGCAGCAGAGGTGCCAGCTCGCGGATGCGCGCAACCACGTCGTCCACGGGCTCCTGTTTCAACACGGTTTCCGACGAACTGTCTCGCAACGAGGTCATGTGGGTCTCCACAGGGTTTTGGATCACGGGGTCAGTCGGTGGTACGCGGAAGCGTGGAACACCAGCGGTCGTTCGTCGGGCCGGGCGTGCAGCGCCTCGATACGCAGCAGGACGATTGTGTGGTCCCCGGCGCGCATCAAGTCGTGGATCGAGCAGTCGAACCAGGCGGTGGCCCCGGGAAGCAGGACTGCACCCTGTGGCGTCACGGTGATGTCAACCCCGGCCAGCCGTTGCTCCGAGCGACTGGCCAGCAGCTGACACAGCTCGATCTGACCACCCCCCCAGGACGCTGATGCCCAGCCGCTGCACCTCAAGCAACCGGGCCCAGGACCGGGAACCATCCATCACACAGACCAACAGCAGCGGAGGATCGAGTGAGACGGACGTGAGCGAACTGGCGAGCATCGCGACCGGTTCGTCACCCGCCATCCCGCACACCGCCGCGACGCCGCTCGGGAAACATCCGAACGCTCGCCGCAGCTGGGCCTGATCGTCCACCGGTGACAGTGAGGAAGGTGTCAACGGGCGACCCCCAGCACTGCGGTGACAACGACCAGGAGCCCACACACCACTGCCGGTGCGCTCGCAGGCACCGGATCGTGAACCCGGACGTGCGCCACGACCGCTCCGGACATCAGCAGTGCGACCCCGATCGCGCCGGCTACGCCGATCGGCACCCACCACAGGCCACCGATCAAGCCGGCCACGGCGGCGGCCTCAAGCATGCCGATGCGCCGGAAGGCATCTTCGGAGTAACCCGGATGCGCGGCGTTCTTCGCCATCGAAGGATGGCCGCCCAGCTTCAAAGCGCCGGTCAACGCGACCAGGGTCCCGGCTATGAGCGAGACAACCGCGTACGCGATAGCCATCCTTCTCCGCCTCTCTGCGGTATACGCGGTGTGTTGACCTGCCGCTACGTACGTCGATTTCGCCGAGCGACTCGGTGAGCCGTGAGCACCAGCGGATGACGTTGATCGTGATGCACCCCACGGCCCACCTCATCAACGCCCGCTCGCTCGAAGTCCGGCACCACGCGTCAAGGGGCTGCTCGCGGTGTGCGAGCACCGTGCTGGGAATGCCGTGCCGGGCCGGCAGCAGCGCGAGAGCGCTTCTCGTCGGGCCCGCGCCCGCGATCACGACCGGTGCGGCGCGCATGGCCTAGAGAGTCTTCCAGGTGATCGCCCGCCTATTGGCCCGTGGCATGGTGCCGGGCGGGGTGCCCGCGCCGGGCCGCAGGAGCTCGGCCGGGTCGTCGCCGCGGCGCAGCCGCTCGAGCATGTACTCCGGGTCGAACTCGGTGCCGATCGGGTTGGCGGCGAATTCCTCGCCGGCGAAGAAGGCGGCAGTGGCCTCGGTGGTGGGGTAGTTGTCCACCTGGAACTCCAGGCGGATGCCGTCGGGGTCTTCGTAGTACAGCGAGGTGGTCGGCCCGTGGTTGACGGCCCAGACCGGGTGGATGCCCGCCTGCGTGAGTCGCTCGTAGGTGATGAGCAGGCGTTCGAGCGAGGTGAACTGGACGGCGAGGTGGTCGATCCCGTAAACCTTGCGCCGCAGCCGTGCCAGCGGGAAGAGGTATCGCAGGACAGACGGCACCGGGACCAGCGCCAGCCGGTGATGCTCGTGGTCCCAGCTGAGGAAGGTGGCCTGCCGGCCCTGGTGAACCACGCGGGCGCCGAAGACCACGCGGTACCAGGCGATCATCTCGTCGCGGCGGGCGGTCTTGACGACCCAGTGCGCGATGAAGGCCGGCGCGGTGTCGTTCCCGGGCTTGTGGGCGCCGACTTCTTTGGCGGCTTCCATGAGCGGTCCTTTCAGGATGCGGTGACGCTGGTGTGCTGGCGCCCGAGGTCGATGAAGCCGTCGGGGCTGCGAATGCTCGCGGTCACGAGGTCACCGGGCTGGAGGTAGGGCTTGCGGAGGTTGGAGCGGATGAACATCCGCCACAGCTTGTCCTCGGGCAGCAGGGCCGTGGCCAGGCGGCGGACCAGCGCCGGCGGGGTGGTCGCGGCACAGCCGTGGGGGGTGCCGGTGAGCAGCAGGTCTCCGGGACTGAGGTCGCAGAACGTGGTCAGCTCGGTGAGAGTCTCAGCGGGCCGGTAGAGCATGGTGCGGGTGCTGTCGTGCTGGCGGAGCTCGCCGTTGACCTCCAGGCGCAGTTCCAGGTCGTCCAGGAGCGGGAACTCTCCCGGCTCCGGGACGGCGAGATAGGGCCCGACCGGGCAGAACCCGCGGTAGCTCTTGCCCTTGAGGTACTGGCCCTGCGGGAGCTGGACGTCGCGGGCGGACACGTCGTTCGCGATGGTGATGCCGAAGACGTACTCGTGGAGGTTCTCGGCGGTGACGGTCTCCGGCTGGGTGACCTGCTTGCGCAGCACCAGGGCGAGCTCGATCTCGTGGTCGAGCAGCCGCACGTGGGGCGGCCGGATGACGGGCGTGTCGGGACCGGTGACCGCGGCGTCCGTCTTGTCGAAGAACAGGTTGAAGGGCCGCGCGTCGGGATCCATCCCGGACTCGATCGCGTGCTGCCGGTAATTGGCGCCCTGGCACAGGACGCGGCAGGGCGTGGTCACCGGGGACAGCAGCTCCACCGACCCGGTCGGCAGTCGGGCAGGTTTCTCAACGGCCGACCGCCAGTCGTCGGCGCCGTCACGGATGAGATCCGCGGTCGAGGCGTAGCTGCCGGCCAGCGGCGACAGGCCACCGTCGGCGACGGTCGCCCACCGGATCTCGTCGTCGAGGCGGTAGCGGGCGAGGTGGATCACCATGCGCGTTCCCTCGCGGGGCGGCGGACCAGCGAGGCCGGCGCCGGTGCGAGCGATCGTGGCCAGTAGCCGAAGTACATGCCGACAGTTCAGCCAACACAGCCTTCGCCGCGCTTGGTCCGTGGTGCAAACCGGCCCGCCGCCGATTGGACCGAAGTCCAAAGGAGGCGTCAGTGCGAGGTGGCCTGTTCGCTCATCACGAGGTCGCCGAATTCCTCCGCGAGCGCCAGCGCGACCTGAAGTTGCATCCGCCGGACCTCGATCTCCCCGCCCCGCAACTGCTCGGCCCGCTGGATGCGGTACGCAACCGTGTTACGCGCGACGTGCAGCAGCTCAGCCGTCGTGTTCAGGCTCCGTTCCGTGTCCAGATAGCTCTTGAGCGTGGTGCGCAGTGTGGTGGCAGGCTCCCCGGATCCGGCGAGTCCACCCAGCTCCCGGCGCACGAACCGGCGCGCCTCATCGAGATGCGTGCTGAGCATGGCGATCAGGTCGAGCTCGGCGTAGTCGAACAGCCACCGGTCGGTGCGGGACAGCATCCCGACCCGGACGGCATCGAGGGCCTGACGGTGACTGGACGCGAACCCCTCGACGCCGGACTCGGGCAGCCCGGCCGCTACCCGGACCCCGGACAGGGGCGTCCCCGCCGATGCCGGCGGCCCCACCCGGGCACCACGGACACTGGACCCCCACGCCCACACGCGTTGCCGGCCGACAGGCAGGGTCAAGGTGCCCGTCGCTCCGCCCGCGCGCAGCAACTGCTCGGCGACCCCTGCCAACCGGCCGGGACCGGCCTGTTCGAGGTCGTCAGCCCACACCACCAATGCGGTGTGCCGGCGGGTGAGGTCGTAGCCCAGGACGCGGTGCGCATGATCGGCAGCGACCGGCTTTCCGTCCAGAACCTCCTGCACCAGCTCCATGCGCACGGCGGCCGAACTGGTCACCCAGGCGGCGTGCGCCCGGGAGAACTCGCGAGTCATCGCGGCGGACAGCTGGTTGACGATCGCGAACAGCACTTCCGAGATATGACCCACCGCCGCGAACCGGTCGGAGGCAGGCAGGTGTCGTTCGGCCTCGGCCAGGAGCTCCCTGACAGCGTAGGCATGACCGAGCTGGACGCTTTGCAACACGTGCTCGATACCGACTCCCCGGCCCACAGCCTCCGCAGCGCCCGTGAGTGTTTCCTCCGGAGGCTCCAGCGCGACCTCGGTACTCTCGGCCAGCGCAGCGACGATGCTCAACGCGACGGCCTCACATCCCTTCCGCAGCTCCTGCGCGAGGCCGCCCGCGCCAAGCTGCAGGATCTGTGTGGTCATGTGATGAGCCATGCCCTGGGCGAGTTCGATGGCCCAGGCCACCGGACCCGCGCCGACCCGGTCGACAAGCCGGTTGACCCGGGCCGAGGGCAGCGCCGACCGGGACAACACATTCCGGCCGCGCGGCGCGAGCTCACGAATCCATCCGCCCATGTTGTCCACTGGACCTCGCCAACTCTGTCCGCGACCGAAGCGCGGCGACCACTCCGTGCCGCCGAGCGCGCTCTCGGTCGACAAGTACAACAGACACTGAATATGCAGCGCTCCGGGCCTGATGGACGTTCGATTCCCCGAGAGGATCGAGTCATGGCACGTCCGTCCGATTCCCCGTCCGGTGCTGTGAACCTGTATCCGGGCTCCCCCAGGAGCTGGGAATGGGTGGGAATATCCAGCCTTGAATTACCTACCCTCATTAAGAGGATGTCTCACGTGGCGAGTTTCGCCAGCTTCTTGTAGCAGGTCAGGGCTGTGGCGAGGCCGAGAAAAGCGAGGAAGTGACTGCCCTTGCGTTCGTATCGGACGGTGAGCCGGCGGTAGCCGAACAGCCAGGCGAT
>DATCQX010000756.1:0-2925 GCA_036569285.1 Streptomyces sp. | reverse complement strand
TCCACCACCGGCATCCGGTCGAGCGTCCACCCGACCGAATACTGCGAGATCAGCGAGTCGATCCGGGCGGCATGCTCCGCATACCCCTCGACCAACTGCATCGTGTACTCACTGACCGGCGGCTGCCGGTCGTCGGACCGGGACAACCGCACCCAGTCCGCGAGCACCGTCAGAACGTCGGCACCCCGCTGGTCGCCTTCGAAGAGGATCTGGAAGGCACGCTTGCGGGCCGTGTTGCGAGCAGCCACGGTTAGCTGTTCACCCGGCCGAGGTAGTCGCTCGTACGGGTGTCGACCTTGATCTTCTCGCCGGTGGTGATGAAGAGCGGAACCTGGATCTGGTGCCCGGTCTCCAGCTTCGCCGGCTTCGTGCCACCGGTGGACCGGTCGCCCTGGAGGCCCGGCTCCGTCTCGGCGACGGTCAGCTCGACGGCGGCCGGCAGCTCGACGAAGAGGACTTCGCCCTCGTGCCGCGCGACGGTCGCCTCGAAGCCCTCGATGAGGAAGTTCGCGGCGTCACCGACGGTCTTGCGGTCGATGTGCAGCTGGTCGTACGTCTCCATGTCCATGAAGACGAAGTAGTCGCCGTCCATGTACGAGAACTGCATGTCGCTCTTGTCGACAGTGGCCGTCTCGACCTTGACGCCGGCGTTGAAGGTCTTGTCGACCACCTTGCCGGACAGCACGTTCTTGAGCTTGGTGCGCACAAAAGCCGGGCCCTTGCCGGGCTTGACGTGCTGGAACTCGACGACGGACCACAGCTGGCCGCCGTCGAGCTTGAGCACCAGGCCGTTCTTGAGGTCGTTCGTGGAAGCCACGGTTGCGGAATCTCCTGGACTGACGTGGACGACCCCGGCGCGCGCCTCTGCCTACAGGGCGAGCAGTTCCTTGGTCGTGATGGTGAGTAGCTCGGGTCCGCCGTCCGCCTCGGGGCGCACGACGAGCGTGTCATCGATCCGGACGCCGCCCCGGCCCGGGAGGTGTACCCCGGGTTCGACGGTGACCGGCACGCAAGCGTCCAGTTTACCCATGGCCGCGGGGGCGAGCTGCGGGTCCTCTTCGATTTCCAGTCCGACGCCGTGTCCCATGAGCCCCGGCAGCCCCTCGGACCACCCTCCGGCCTCCAGCACCTGACGCGCCGCGCGGTCCACGTCCCGGTAGGCGGCGCCGGGCACGAGGGCCTCCCGGCCCGCCCGCTGAGCGGCGAAGACGGCGTCGTACAGCTCGATCTGCCAGTCCGCCGGGGTGGTGCCGATGACGAAGGTCCGGCCGATCTCGCAGCGGTAGCCGCGGTACGCGGCCCCGAGGCAGACGGAGAGGAAGTCGCCCTCCTCCACGCGCCGGTCGGTGGGGAGGTGGCCGCGCAGACCCGCGTGCGGGCCGGTCGCGACGGACGTCGGGAAGGCGGGGCCGTCCGCGCCGTGGTCCACGAGCCGGCGTTCCAGCTCCAGGGCGAGGTGGCGTTCCGTGCGGCCGACGAGGATCGACTCCAGGAGTTCGCCGAGGGCCTGGTCGGCGATCTCGGCGGCGACGCGGAGGCCGGCGATCTCCTCCTCGTCCTTGACGATCCGCAACTGCTCGACGGTGCCGGCGAGGTCGTTGAGGTAGAGGTGGGGTGCCACCGAGTGGATCGCGCGGTGGCGGGCGACCGTGAGGTGGTGTTCCTCCACGGCCAGGGTGTCGATGCCCTGGGCCATGAGGAAGTCCGCCGCCGCGACGGCCGGGTCACCGCCCTCGGTCGGCAGGACGTGGATGCGCAGGGTGTCGTCCGGACGGCCGTCCGGGGGCTGGGTGCACAGGAGGACGTCCTCCTCGGTGCCGACCAGGAGGACGGCGTTCGCGGGGTCCGCGCCGGAGAGGTATCTCACGTTGGCCGGGCGGGTCACCAGCGCGGTGGCGCTGCCCGCTGCGGTGCAACGATCTCGGAGGCGGGCCCGGCGGATCGCGTGAGCGTCTGACATACGTCGAGCGTAGAAGTTCGTACGGAAATATGCCGGTTTTGGGGGTGCCGTTCGGGGGACCACAGGGGCTCCAGACGATCTCGGCGTCAGAAAATCGGCGTCACGGACGTCTGTGTCCGTCTACCACTTCGGCGGACTTGCAATCGCCCTTGCCAGCACTTCGTCCAGCACCCGCGCCGTCTGCGCCACGTCCATCTGCGAGTTGTCGATGATCGGCAGGCCCGAGCCGTACCAGCCCGCCATGCGGCCGTGGATGCGGGCGACCTCCTCGTCCGTGAGACGGCGGTTGCCCGAGCGTTCCGCGTTGCGCTCCAGGACGACCTCCAGGCCCGGGAGGAGGACGACCGGCAGCAGGCCGGGGCCCACGTGCCGTTTCCAGCCGCCGAGCCCCACGGCCGGGCGGTCGGGGAAGATCGCGTCGTCGAGGACGCAGGAGATGCCGTTGGCGAGGAAGTTGCGGGCGGCGAAGCCGCAGGTGCGGCGGGCCAGGCGGTACTGGGCCTCGGAGTTGTCGTTCCAGCCGCGCTGGGGGTCGGCGAAGCCCGAGCGGACCCACTCGCGGACGTCGTCGAGGCTGATGTGGGCCGTGGGGACCCGGCGGTGCTCGGCCCAGTACTTGGCCACGCTGGTCTTGCCCGCGCCCGCGGGGCCGATGAGGAGGACCGCGAGCATGGTCGTCGCCGGGTCGGGGGCGGCCTGGGCCGGGGCGGTGACGGGCGCGGCGGGCGGCAGCGGGAGGTGCCCGGTGACGTCACCGGGCTGCTGCTGGGGTGGCGGGGAGTACTGGGGCGCGGGAGGCGGCGGGACCGGAGGCGCGGGGGGCTGGGAGACCGGCGGGGCCGGGGGATGGCCGGCCGGCGGCGCCGCCGGGTGGGGAACCGGCGGAGTGGGAGGCACCGGTGGGACGTGCGGCTGCGGCGCCGGCGGTGTGAAGCCCGGTGCCTGGTGCGGCTGGGGAGGCGGGT
>DATCQX010000755.1:0-4306 GCA_036569285.1 Streptomyces sp. | reverse complement strand
CGCACATCGACCACACTCCACCCCGGCGGCGCCACAGGAGCGGGCCGCTCCCCCAACTCCAGCCCGTTGAGCGGCTGATCACGATCGATGCGGGCGGCGTAGGCAGCAAACATGGGTCAGACGATAAGGAGCGAAGAGACGGAAGGACAACAGCCCCAGGGGCGCGGGGCTGTATCGATTTGCGGCTCCGCCGCGGGGCGCGCCCAGCCACAACGAACAGCAAGCCCGCACTGAACAGAACCCCCCACAACAAACCCGCCTCAAGGCCCACCCCTCAACAAACCCGCACGGGCGGGTGGGTGGGAAAACGATGGCCCCGCCAGAGCGACGGGGCCATAACAACTCACCGGCGAGCAACCCCCTCCGCCCTCGCCGCAGCGGCAACAGCGGCCGTCACCGCAGGAGCCACCCTCTCGTCGAACGGCGACGGAATGACGTAGTCAGCGGCAAGATCGTCCCCCACGACCCCGGCCAACGCCTCAGCCGCGGCGATCTTCATCCCCTCGGTGATCCGGGACGCCCGCACCTGAAGCGCCCCCGCGAAGATCCCGGGAAACGCCAGCACATTGTTGATCTGGTTAGGGAAGTCGGACCGCCCGGTGGCGACGACGGCCGCGTACTTGTGAGCGACCTCGGGATGCACCTCGGGGTCCGGATTGGCCATGGCGAACACGAACGCCCCGGACGCCATGGAGGCAACGGCCTCCTCGGGCACGGTCCCCCCGGACACCCCGATGAAGACGTCGGCGCCGACGAGCGCGTCCTCCAGCGACCCGGTGATCCCGGCCTTGTTGGTGAACCCGGCGAGCTCCCGCTTGACGTCGGTCAGATCCCCCCGGTCGGCGGAGACGACGCCCTTGCGGTCGGTGACGGCGACGTCCCCGATCCCGGCCTCGACGAGCATCTTCGCGATGGCGACCCCAGCGGCCCCGGCCCCGGAGATGACCGCACGCAGCTCAGCGACAGAACGTCCGCTCAGCCGCGCGGCGTTCCGCAGGGCCGCCAGCGTGACGACGGCCGTCCCGTGCTGGTCGTCGTGGAAGACGGGAATGTCCAGCGCGTCCTGCAGCCGCCGCTCGATCTCGAAGCACCGGGGCGCCGAGATGTCTTCGAGGTTGACGCCCCCGAAGGACGGGGCGAGCCGGACGACGGTCTCGACGATCTCGTCGACGCCCGTGCAGGCCAGCGCGATCGGCACCGCGTCGACCCCGCCGAACTGCTTGAAGAGGATGGCCTTGCCCTCCATCACCGGGAGGGACGCCTCGGGACCGATGTCCCCGAGCCCGAGGACGGCGGTGCCGTCGGTGACGACGGCGACGACCGAGGACTTCCAGGTGTAGTCGTCGACCAGTTCCGGGTTCTCGGCGATGGCGGTGCACACGCGGGCGACGCCGGGCGTGTAGGCCAGGGACAGGTCGTCCTTGTCACGGATCGGGACGGTGGCCTGAACGGCCATTTTCCCGCCCCGGTGCAGCGCGAAGGCCGGATCGAACGCGTCGTCCGTGCTGTCGCTGCGAGGATTGACGATCTCCGCTGCCATGTGTCGTACCCCTTACTCGTGCATGTTTGAGGGTGGCCGCTCCTGATTGAGGAGCGGGCGGGACCGCGCACCGCCTGGGTATCGACAACGGCGGACGCGCGACGAGCGCGCCGCACACGCGCTCTTGAGCCCCGGATGAGGGGTGTTGAACAACCTTTTTACTCGACGACCCATCCCCCGCACGAGTCAGATCCGTGCAAGGTCACATCGCCCGATCTGTGGACGCCCTACATGCCGTCCGAGCGGTCATATCCCAGTGACATGACTCATGCACCGGTATACGGACAAGCTCAAGGACAACTCTTGACAACCTCGAACCCGGGCCCGCGCGCCACGAAATCGCTGACAGTCCGGTACCACATCCTGAGATACGCCGAAGATCTTCCGGGCGGAACGGACCAATCCAGCAGATGATCCGGCCATGGCCGCTTCCAGCCGTGCGGACCCCCGCTTCCGCCGGGCCGCCCGTTATCCGATTTTGACATCGCTTCCCGCGTACGCGGACTGGTCCGAATGGCAAGATGCCGTAATCACACAAGGTCGCGACACTCAAAGGTGTGTGTAGACGCGATCAGGCACGGCCGAACCCATCGGCAGCGCCCACCGTCCTGAGGTACGGCAGACGCCGTCGGCCGTGCCCGCACGATCGGCAACTCCATCCATCCGCCGGAGGAACCCACGATGACCGCAAGCACCACCCGCCGCACGACCGCCGCGCGCACCCGCCTGGCCGCGGTCGGCTCCCTCGCGGTCGCGGGCGCCCTGATCCTCACCGGGTGCGGTGACCAGACCAAGGACAAGGGCAAGGACGCGGGCTCGTCCTCGGCCGATTCCAGCGCCTCGGCCCCGCTCGCCGCGAAGCTCCCCGCCGACATCCGCTCCAAGGGCGTCATCAAGGTCGGCTCGGACATCTCGTACGCGCCGGTCGAGTTCAAGGACAGCTCCGGCAAGGTGGTCGGTATCGACCCCGACCTGGCGGACGCCCTGGGCAAGCAGCTCGGTGTGAAGTTCGAGTTCGAGAACGGCACCTTCACATCGCTCGTCACCGGTCTGCGCGCCAAGCGCTACGACCTGGTCATGTCGGCGATGACCGACACCAAGAACCGGCAGAACGGTGTCGACGAGGAGAGCGGCAAGAAGGTCGGCGAGGGCGTCGACTTCGTCGACTACTTCACCGCCGGTGTCTCGATCTACACCCCCAAGGGCAAGGACCAGGGCATCAAGACCTGGGCGGACCTGTGCGGCAAGAAGATCGTCGTCCAGCGCGGCACCGTCTCCGAGGACCTCGCGAAGTCCGAGACGAAGAAGTGTCCCAAGGGCAAGTCGATCGCCATGGAGTCCTTCGACAGCGACCAGGACGCCCAGACCCGGCTGCGCGCGGGCGGCGCGGACGCGGGCTCGTCCGACTTCCCGGTCGCCGCGTACGCGGTGAAGACGTCCGGCGGCGGCAACGACTTCCAGCTGGTCGGTGAGCAGGTCGAGGCGGCGCCGTACGGCATCGCGTTCAGCAAGTCCAGCACGCAGCTGCGGGACGCCGTCCAGGCCGCGCTGGACGCGATCATCAAGAACGGCGAGTACACCAAGGTCCTCACCAAGTGGGGCGTGCCCTCCGGTGCCGTCACCCAGGCCACCGTCAACGGCGGCAAGTGACCCGGCGAGTCGGGCACTGAGAGGCAACAACCTGTGACTGTTGACATCGACAAGACGGACGGCGAGCCGGCGGACGACACTCCGCCGGCCGGCCCCGAGGCCATCAAGGCCATCCCGGTCCGTCACTACGGCCGCTACGTGGCGGCCGTGATCGCCCTGGCCCTGCTGGGCAGCATCGTCTACGCCTTCTCCCAGGGCAAGATCAACTGGGGCGCGATCCCGGACTACTTCTTCGACGACCGAGTCATCGAGGGCGTCGGCAAGACGCTGCTCCTGACGGTCCTCTCGATGGCGATCGGCATCGCGGGTGGCATCCTGCTGGCCGTCATGCGGCTCTCCAAGAACCCGGTGACGTCGTCGATCGCCTGGTTCTACATCTGGTTCTTCCGGGGCACGCCGGTCCTGGTGCAACTCGTCGTCTGGTTCAACCTGGGCCTGGTCTTCGAGTACATCAACCTGGGGCCGATCTACAAGGACTACTGGTCCGACTTCATGACGCCGCTGCTGACGGCGCTCCTCGGGCTCGGCCTGAACGAGGCCGCGTACATGGCGGAGATCTGCCGCGCGGGCCTCCTCGCGGTGGACGAGGGCCAGACCGAGGCGTCCCACGCGCTCGGCATGAGCCAGGCGAAGACGCTCCGGCGGATCGTGATCCCGCAGGCGATGCGCGTGATCGTGCCGCCGACGGGCAACGAGGTCATCAACATGCTGAAGACGACCTCCCTGGTGTCAGTCGTCCAGTACAGCGAGTTGTTCCGGGTCGCCCAGGACATCGGGCAGACGTCCGGTGCCCCCGCCGAGATGCTGTTCCTCGCGGCGGCCTGGTACCTGCTGCTGACCTCGGTGTTCAGCGTCGGGCAGTACTACCTGGAGCGGTACTACGCGCGGGGCTCCAGCCGCAGCCTGCCGCCCACCCCCTGGCAGAAGATCAAGGTCAACGTGCTGGGCCTGGGGCGCCCTAAGGGAGGTGCCGCATGACCGCCATGGTCAAGTCCGAGGGCGTGCACAAGTCGTACGGCCCCGTCGAGGTCCTCAAGGGCATCGACCTGGAGGTGAAGTCCGGCGAGGTGTTCTGCCTCATCGGCCCCTCCGGCTCCGGCAAGTCCACCTTCCTGC
>DATCQX010000754.1:0-7667 GCA_036569285.1 Streptomyces sp. | reverse complement strand
ACCTCCTACAACTCCCTCCTCCGCACCCCCGAGTTCACCCCCCTCTTCCTCTCCACGGCAGCCCACACCGCCGCCCAGACCCTCGCCGGCCTGGCCCTCGGCACGCACGTCTACCGTGAGACCGGCTCCCCCCTCCTCTCCGCCCTCAGCATGTTCGGCCAGTCGCTGGCCCAGGTCCTCGGCGCCACCTTCCTCCTCTCAGGAGCCGACCGCCTGCGCCCCCGTACAACCCTGACGGCACTCTCCCTGACGTTCGCCGCGACGACGGCCCTGATCGCGCTCCCCGCCCTCCCCCTGCCCGCGGTCTTCGCGGTACTCCTCCTCCAGGGCCTGGCCTCGGCGCTCGGCGGCGGAGTCCGCTGGGGCCTGCTGAACGAGATCCTCCCCAACGGCGCCTACCTGACCGGCCGTTCCCTGTTCAACATGGTGAACGGCCTCATGCAGATAGGCGGTTACGCCACGGCGGGCTTGCTCCTGACGACCGTGAGCCCACCCCAAGTCCTCGCGCTCGCCGCCCTGTTGTACGCAGCCGCCGCCCTCACCACCCGAACGGGCCTGTCCGAACGCCCCCCGAGAGCCACCGGCCGCCCCACCCCCTCGGAGACCTGGCGCACGAACGCCGAACTCTGGTCGGACCGCCCCCGCCGCCTCACCTACCTCGGCCTGTGGATCCCCAACGGCCTGATCGTCGGCTGCGAATCCCTCTTCGTCCCGTACGACCCCACCGCGGCGGGCACACTGTTCGCCTGCGCGGCGCTGGGCATGCTCATCGGGGACGTCACCGTCGGCCGCGTCCTCACCCCCGCCGTACGCCGCAGAGCCGCGACCCCGCTCCTCCTTCTCCTGGCCGCCCCTTACGCCGTCTTCGCCCTCCACCCACCCCTCCCGGTGACGGCCGTGGCGGCCACCCTCGCCTCGATCGGCTTCGGCGCGAGCCTGGTCCAACAGGAACGCCTCATGGAACTGACGCCCACTCAACTCAGCGGCCACGCCCTGGGCCTGCACTCCTCGGGCATGCTAACCCTCCAGGGCCTGTCGGCGGCGGCAGCCGGTTCACTCGCCCAACTCACCGGCCCGGCAAGCGCGATGACCGCCATGGCGACGGCATCGGTGGCCGTCACCGTCGCCCTGCACCTGGCCAACAGCGGGCATCGGGACCGGCGTTAAGGGGGAGGAACACCTCGGCTGAAAGCGCGCACGGCGAGAACGGAGCACCCTGGATGGGCGACGGCGCACTACAGGACCTCCTGGTGAACCTCTCCTCCGCGTCCCTCGCGTTCGCGGCGGGCCGGTCCTTCAACAGGCTCCGCGACCTGTGGCACTTCCGGGACACCCGGGGCTTCTGGAAGCCGTTCACGGCCCACGACATGAAGATGGTGACGTCCATCTTCATCCAGGAGGAGCACTACATCTGGGAGCGCTCGGGCCTGGTCGGTGTCGGTGACGTCCTGGCGATCAACGAACTGCGCCAGCAGTTGCAGCGCACGGGCGTCAGGCACCTCCCCCTCACCCCGAGCCACCAGCTCACCGGCATGGAGCTGCGGGGCAACCTGATCCTCGTCGGCGGCCCGCACTCCAACCGCGTCACCGCCGAGGTCGTCCAACGCCTGCCGCTCACCTACACGTTCGGCCCCGCCGACCGCCACGACGCGCGCATCACCGACTCCCGGACGGGCGAGGTGGCGTCCCCGGAGTTCGACTCCGACGGCCAACTCTGCGTAGACCTGGGCCTCCTGATCCGCGCCGCCAACCCCTTCCAGCCCGACCGCCACATCGTCGTCCTCGCCGGCAGCTTCGGCTTCGGCACCACCGCCGCCGCCCGCCTCCTCTCCGACCCCGACTTCCTCAACCATCCCCTGGTGTCCGGCGGTTCACCCTTCGAGGCGGCCTTCTCGGTGGAGGTCGTCAGCGGCGAACCACAACGCATCACCCTCAAGGGCATAAGGCGACTGGACACGGCGGCGGGGAGGTCGCCGGGATCCTGAAGCGGGCCGCGCCCCGGAGAGCACCGTCAGGCCGCACCCCGGAGAGCGTCCCCGGGCCGCACCCCGGAGTGCACCGGCTCACCCCTCCTCCGGCACCCCGCCCTCCAACAGCCGCTCCCCGATGTCGTCCGCCCACGACTGGGCCCAGCGGCGCAGCCGGTCCACATCCGGACAGCCGGTGAACTCGGTGTCGTCGAGCCATTCGGTACGGATCAACCGGCCCTGGAGGTCGGTGAGTTCGAGACCGTCGGAGAGATGGCGGCGGCCGAGTTCCTCCAGCTCGGGCCAGCTCCAGAACTCGGCGCAGGCGGCGACGCGGACGAGGTCGCGGGCGTACCCGCGCCGGACGAAGTCGCGGACCTTGACGCCGACGGCGTCGGGCAGGGAGAGGGCGAGACCGGAGGCGGTCTCGACCGGCGCCCGCCAGAGGACCTCCTTGCAGAGGGAGACGGAGGTCCCGCCGGCCGTCAGCCGGGCGAACAGCGGCCCCTTCTCCACGACGTGCGCGTCCCAGCCCAAACCGGCCAGCCCCACCGCCAGTTGGGAGGCGATCCACTCAAGCCGCGACGGATGCTCGGTCGCCACGCACAGCGCACGCGACCACGTCACCACACCGTGCGCGCGCAACGCGCAGCCGCCCGTCAGGGCGAGGGGATACGGCGCCCCGACGGCCAGCACATCGGCCTCCAGGGACCGCTCCGAGAACATGGCTGGATTATGCCGGGCGGACATGCCGGACGAGGGGCGCACGACCAGCGAAACGCTCCTCACCGGCAACATCGGCCGCTCCACGGGCACTTGACGCACCCGGCACCCGCCCTGACCATGAGCCCATGAACGCGATGTCCGACGATAGTGCGTCTAAAGGGGCAAGCTCTCGACCTCGCAGAACAGCAAACAACAGCGAGCGGCCCCGGTACCGATTCAGGTACCGGGGCCGTTGTGCCCTCAAGGGGCCGGGGCGCTCCTATGGGGGAGCAGGGGTGGCCCGGCCGTCTCAGGGGGTAAGTAGTTCGATCTTGATCGCGAGGGCGCCGAGTGCTTCCTTCTCGGGCGGGTAGATGGTTCGGATGTTGGCGAGCTGTTCCTCGCGGGTGGCTGTGGGGTTGACGTTCGCAGGTCCCTCGCCGTCGAGCAGGGCCTCAAAGTCGGTGTACTCGGTGACTTGCCGAACACGCACGTTGCACGTCTCGTCGGTGTCCTTGATCCGGAACCGGATCACGTCGCCCGCGGCGAGGTCGGCAAGGTGTTCGTACTTGACCCGTACTTCCGTGGTCTTCTGACCGGAGGCGACCAGATCGAAGTAACGCCGGTAGAGGTTCAGCTCGTGGACGCGAGCGGCGGTGTCCGTCATGAGGCGGGAACACTCCTAGGTGTCGGTGCGGTCATCAGCCGGGCGAGTTCGCCGGCGGAGTACGAACGGAAGAAGTGGCGGGGGTCGGACAAGACGATCTCGGCCGTGTTGAGTAGCCGGTCGACGTACTCGCCCAACGATCCGGGCCACTCCCGAGTGTCGAGCATCCAAGGGGCGGCGCCCTCGGGCAAGGTCGCGCGGCCTTCCCGGATGAGCGACTTGGACAGCTTGGCGCCGGTGTCGCTGAGGATCATCGGGCAGAACAGGCGTGTGGGTAACTGCCCTTGGGTGAGGCCGACGGCCTGTAAGGCGCCGTCGACCAGTTGGGAGCCGAACACCCAGTCACCGCCTTTGACCATCACGTACAGGGTGCCGGTTCGGCCGGTGACGGCGAGTTCTTTGATCATGTTCCGGTACAGCGTGGCGAGGTCGAGGTATCCGTCGTTCGTCGGGCTGATGGTGACTTCGTACTCGCCGTGGTGCAGGCAGACGGCCGACACCGTGGCCTCGTCGGCGGTGATGTGCTGAACGTGGGTCCGTTCCGCGTGTTTCTCGGCCCATCCGCATGCGGGCCTCGGGCAGGGAACCCGGATGTGCGCGACTCCGGAAGACGGCGCGAGCCACCACCGCGCGGCGTCCATGCGCGGAAGCGCACGGAGCCACGTACGGCGAAAGTGTTCGTCGGCCTGCTGGCGGCTGTAGGTCTCGACGGTGTACGGGACGTGCAGCCGCTCGGAGAGGGCGGCGAACAGAGGGCGGTACAGCTTGTCGACCTGCTCGACGACGCTCTGTTCGCCGAGTGCTTGCGCGTACGCGCGTTGGTAGCGGTGCCCGGTTTCGTGGTCGGTGACGATGGCGTACGGCGCATTGTCGAGGGCGCCGAACTGAACCTCGGCTGGTACACCGAACTTGTCTCGGACGCGCGCCGCCGCGGCGAACGCGAGGGACTGCACGAGAGAGGTGCCGATGTGCGGGGCCCCGTTGATCTGCGTCCCCACCACGAACACGATCCGGTCGGGCGCGGTGTCGAGGACGCGGGGCGTAAGTACGTCCACGGCGTGGCTGAGTGCGTTCGCAAGGACCGTGTTCGGTGATACGGGGTACATGGTCACCCTGTCTTCCCCCTTGGTAGATGGGTGGGACTGTGTAGGCGATGTGGTGGCGTGGTTTGGCGAGTTGAGGCCGAGCGGCGACGCTGTCCGACTGAGTGCGTCGTGACGCCGGATACGCTCGGCCTCAGCGGGTCGGCCCGGGGTCCATCACACCTCGGGGCGGCCCGTGTGCCAGGGGCGATCAGAATGGGCGACGGGCGTAGGTGGTTCCCCACATCACCAGGCCACGGGCCAGGCTCTCGGTCATATGTGCATCGTGTTTCGTCTGATCGGCGTCAAGGGTGAGCGGTGCGACTGCCAGCGCAACGCGGCACAGTTCCCCACGCTCGACCAGGGCCAACCACTCCTTCGATGGAGGAGGGAGCGTCATCACGTAATGCTCATCGCCGTAGTCCAACGTGATCCACCTGCGCCGCACTGTAATCCGTGCGCCGATGAAGGGGGGTGGCTGGTTGCCAGGGCCAAGGTGCAGCGACGCGGCAAGCTGACGCATCCCGTCCTCGATGGTTTCGAGGGTTTCGTTTGGCCGGCGCGGACCCGGATGTGTGATGAGGCACTGGGCGACGTCGTACCCCTCGGCGCGGTGGATGCCAAAAGCAACGGCCACGCTGGCGATGAATTCGGGTCCCGGAGGTATGTCAAGGGGCATCGTCATCGTGCTTTCACCTCGGCCCACACACATTTGCCGGTGGGCTTCTTGATGACTCCCCAGTCGGGGCACAGGGCATCGAGGATGATTAGCCCACGTCCGTGCTCGATGTCCTGCTCCGACTCGGGGCGGGGGGCCGGTTGCTCGCTCGCGGAGTCGAGCACTTCCACCCGAGTGCGGGTGCCGTCCGCGTCGAGCGTGAGGTGCATCAAGCCGCCGAGTCGCGTGCCGTACCGGATTGAGTTGGTCACCAGTTCGGACACCACCAACACGACGGTGTCGATGTGGTCCTCGGATGCGTCCGGAACATGGTCCCGAACAGATCTGCGTGCGAACTCGCGTGCCTGGGAGGCCGATTCGGGCTTGCCTTCCAGGACCAGGACGGGAGGTAAGGCGCTTGAGGGGGCGTAGCAAGTGGGGGTGTTGTGGTTCTGGCGTCGTTCGATCATGTGTCTCCCCGTACGGGTTGACTGGTTCGGCCCGGTGGGTGGGCCGACTTGTTCCTCGAACTAGGCAACATGGAAGGCGAGGTCAGAGGTACCGTCGTGGGGGGTGTTGAAAGGTGTCGCTTTCGCTCCCCCCATCTCAGGAGGGCTGAGGATGAAGGCGCCGAACGACAAGCTTGCGTACTGGTTGGACCGGTCGACGATGAGCCGTGGCGAGTTGGCGCGGCGCGTGAAGTCCAAGGCGTTGCAGTGGAACCAGCCTCACATCTCACCTGATACGACGCGCATTCGCTTCTGGATTCAAGGTGAGACGCCGAGGGCGCCGATTCCGGACATCCTTGCTGCCGTGTTCTCTGACCACTTCGGTTTTCGGGTCACAACGTACGATCTCGGACTCGGCGACGGTGGCGCCCTCGACGCTGCCCTCAGGTACAACTCTTATGCCGCTACCGTAGAAGTAGTTGCAGACCTGGGGAGAGCTGACGTGGACCGTCGAAAGTTCCTTGCAGGAGCACCGTTTGCCGCTGCTGCGGGGGTTGGACCCTCGCGGGACTGGCTACTCAACACCCTTGACCAGGAACCGGACCCCGGACCACGGGTGCGGCTGGAAGACGTGTCGGCCGTCAAGAACATGTTCGCGACGTTTCAGCACATGGACATCTTCCAAGGTGGAGGGTCGGGCCGACTGGTGCTCGCCTCCTACATGAACGCGCACGTCTATCCGCTGATGCGCCGATCCCACACCGAAGAGGTGAGGCGCGCGTTGTGCGAGGCGGCGGCCGAGCAGACCTATCTACTCGGCTGGATGGCGTACGACAACGGCGAACACAGCATCGCGCAGCGCTACTTGATCCAGTCTCTTCGCCTTGCTGAGGAGTCACAGAATCCGGCGCTTGGTGCACACGTCCTTGCGGGCATGGCTGATCAGGCAACGCTGCTCGGAAACCCTGCGGAAGGGCGCCGCTTGGCCCAGGCCGGTCGACACGGGTTGTCTAAGACCGTCTCGCCTGCGTGCTTGGCCGACCTGTGGTGCCTTGAGGCGAGGGCGCTTGCGCTCCTAGGTGATAAGTCGGCGGCAGCACACGCTGTCGCGCAGTCCGAAAAGGCGTATGCGCGCGTCGAGAACGCCGAGGAACCCGACTGGGCTGAGTTCATCGACCCGGCTTACTTGCACGGCGAGCACGCGAACACGTTCCGGGACCTGAAAGACGCGAAGTCGGCTGAAGAACACGCGCGACGTTCCATCGAGCACGCGGAGATGCAGAACCGGGCGCGGCGTGGGGCCATGTCACAGGCGGCTCTCGCCGTCTCCCACCTCCAACGGGACAACCTTGATGCCGCATACACAGCGGGCCTGCGAACGCTGAAGCTCGCAGGAAAGGTAAAGTCCTCGCGCGCTGTCGAGGCGGTACAAGATCTGCAACGGCGAATGCAACCGTTCGGCCGGCATCACCTCGTCGCCGACTTCAACGAACGGGCCCGCGACCTCGTCGCTGCGTAGTTGTTGAACCGACGACGCTCCTGCATGGCTGAGTACGGTCACGCGGGAGCGTTGTTGGTTACCGGGCAGCGAACTGCCAGACGGACAACGCGAGGCCGATCACTCCGACTAGGGCGGCGAGGGCTGGAAGCGGCCACCGAGCGCGTTCGAGAGCGGCTATTCGCTGGTCATGGTCGACGAGTTGCCGGTCGGTCTGGTCGCCGCGTTGTACGAGCAGGGCGAGGGAACCGTCGACGCGCGCGAACCCCTCGGCCATGGTCCCCCGGATCTTCTCCAACTCGACGGCGACGGATTCGGGCGGGGGCGGTTGGGTCACTCGGCGCCGCCCTGGTCGTCGTCGACCAGTCCGAGGCCGATGCGGTCGAGCAGGGCCTCAACGGCGGGCAGGGCCATGACACGTGCGAGGCCGCCCGCGACGGCGAGGGCGCCGCCGACCCATGGGAGGGCCTCGGGGATGCCGGACGCGTCGACGATGGCGGGGAGTGCAACGGCGATGCCGACGGTGCCCTGAATGACGGTGCGGATGGTGCGGGTGTTGGCCGGGTTCATGGGTGTGCCTCATTTCTGGTGAAGTGGGGAAACGGCAAAGGCCCGCCCCGGCGCGGTGCCGGGGCGGGATC
>DATCQX010000753.1:0-13623 GCA_036569285.1 Streptomyces sp. | reverse complement strand
GCGTGGCGCGTGACATTGGCTCTCTCGCCTACGGGGCGCCCAAGTCGGTGTCGAGGACACGACCGTGCTCAGCCCTTCGGGCCTCCGCGCGCTCGCGCCCTCGACACCGACGCGCCCCTTCGGCTCCTTCGCGGCCGGTGGCCGGAAACGGTGCGAGGTGGGTGGGCACGCACCCGGCGAGGGTGGAGACGGTGCGTGGGCGGGTTGGGGGCTTGACCGGCGTTGGTGGAGTCGGTGCCTGGGGCGATGAGGGCTTGACCGGCGTTGGTGGAGTGGGTGTGGGCGGTGCGGAAGGGAAGGCGGGCGCGTGGGCATGGCGGCGCAGCCGCCTTTTAGGGGCGCGGGGAACTGCGCGAACAACCACGACGAACCCGCACTCGCCCACGCACCGAAACCACCCGAGCCGGCAGGCGTGGCGGCGCAGCCGCCATCTAGGGGCGCGGGGAACTGCGCGAACAACCACAACGCACCCGCACCCGCCCACACACCCAAACCACCCGAGCTAGTGGGCGTGGCGGCGCAGCCGCCTCCCAGGGGCGCGGGGAACTGCGCGAACGGCCACGACGAACCCGCAGCCGCGCACGCACCAGAAACACCCGAGTCGACCGGCGTCCGGTGGGGTGATTGTGGGATTGATCGGTGGACAAGCTGTTATCGCGTGAATTCTTGCCCACGGCGTACGGTTGGGCGTGTGACCACGGAAGAATTGGTGCGCCCGCAGTCCCTGATGCTCACGTTTCTGGGGGATCAGGTGTTGGGGCGGGGTGTGTGCGTGTACTCGGGAAGTGTCATCGACGTGTTCGCGCGGGCCGGGGTCGGAGAGCAGGCTACGCGCTCCACGCTGACGCGGATGGTGAACCGGGGCTTGCTGCGCCGGCAGCGGGAGGGCCGGCGGATGTACTTCGGGCTGACCCCGCACTCGGAGGCGGTGCTACGGGACGGCGAGCGGCGGGTGTGGCACACGGGGGCGGTGAACCGGCGCTGGGACGGTACGTGGACTCTGCTCGGCTTCTCGCTGCCGGAGTCCTGGCAGCGCCAACGGCACGACCTGCGCTCGAAGTTGGCGTGGCACGGGTTCGGCCCACTGTTCAGCGGGCTGTGGATCGCACCAGGGGAGGTGGAGGTCTCGGGGCTGGTGGAGGAGTTGGGCCTGAGCGCGCACGTGAAGGTGTTCCGGGCGCACGCGGAGATCGGCACGGACATCGGCGCGATGATCGAGGAGACGTGGGAGCTGGGCGAACTGGCGTCCCGTTACCGCGCGTTCAGGGACCGCTGGCACCGCTGGGAGTCCGAACTCCCGTCCCCCGACGACGCGTTGGCCCAGCGTCTCCTCCTCCAGACCGACTGGCTGCGCATCATCCGCAGCGATCCTCGCCTTCCGGTCGTCCACCTCCCCTCCGACTGGCCCGCCGACACCGCGGAGAAGACGTTCCGCCACGTCCACGAACGGCTCACGCCGCTGGCGGAGGAGGCGGCGGAACATCTCATCGCGCTTGCTCCGGAACGGAGTTGAGGGGTCACCCGCACCGGGCGCCGGGCGGGATCACGCGTACCAGCGCAGTACTCCCTGAAGCACGACCGCCGGCTTCGTCTCCCCCTCGATCTCGATGGTGCCGTCCACGGTGATCTGCACCCCGCCGGCCACGTCAGTCACCTCCGCGAGGCGTGCGGCGAGGCGGATGCGGGAGCCCACGCGGACCGGTGAGGGGAACCGGACCTTGTTCAGGCCGTAGTTGATCTTGCTGGTGACGCCTTCGGCCTCCAGCATCCCGCTGAACAGCGGGATGAAGAGGGAGAGGGTGAGGTAGCCGTGGGCGATGGGCGCGCCGAACGGTCCGGCCTTCGCCCGCTCCGCGTCGACGTGGATCCACTGGTGGTCGCCGGTCGCGTCGGCGAAGGTGTCGATGGCGAGCTGGGTCACCTCGGTCCACTCGCTGGTCCCGAGGTCGCTCCCGGCGAGCTTCTTGAGTTCGTCGAGGCCGTTGACGGTGATGGTCATGGAGTTGGGGTTCCTTCGCTATCTGCCGTAGCGCTCGCGCACGCGGGACTTGAGGAGCTTTCCGGAGGCGGTGCGCGGGAGTTCGTCCGCGAGCACCACCGTTTTGGGGATCTTGTACTTGGCGAGGCGCCCCGCGAGGGCCGCGAGGATCGCCTCGGGGTCGGGGCGGGCGCCTTGCCGGGGGACGACGACGGCGCGCGGCACCTCGCCCCACCGCTCGTCGGCGACGCCGATGACCGCGCACTCGGCGACACCGGGCTGCGAGAGGATCAGGTCCTCTATCTCGGCGGGGTAGATGTTCTCCCCACCCGAGATGATCATGTCCTTGATCCGGTCGACGATGTGGACGTACCCGTCCTCGTCGACGCGGGCCGCGTCCCCGCTGCGGAACCACCCGTCGGTGAAGCTCGCGGCGCTCTCCTCGGGCAGCCCCCAGTAGCCGGGCATGACGTGCGGCCCGCGCACCACGACCTCGCCGGTCTCCCCCACTTCGACCGGCGCGAGGTCCGGCCGCACGACGCGGACGTCGCTGAAGAAGTGCGGCACACCGGCGGAACCGGCTTTGCTGACGGCGTGTTCGGCGTCGAGGAAGAGCGTTCCGGGGGACGCCTCGGTCATCCCGTATCCCTGGAGGAAGGTCAGCCCGCGCTCCTGGTAGGCGGCGATCAGCGGCGTCGGCACCGGGGAGCCGCCGCAGGTGAGCAGCCGCAGGGACGTCAAGTCGGCCTTGGGCCACGAAGGGTGACGGGCCATCAGGTCGAACATGGTGGGCACGCCGAACATGAACGTGATCCGGTGCCGGGCGACCAGTTCGAAGGTCGCCTCCGGGTCGAACGCCTCGACGAGGACGCAGGCGCCGCCCTTGAGGAGGACCGGCAGGGTCATCATGTTGAGGCCCGCGGTGTGGAACAACGGGGCGGAGACCAGGGCGCGTTCGTCGGCGACGAGGTCGGTGTCGACGAGGACGTTGACCGCGTTCCAGACGAGGTTGCCGTGGGTGAGCATGGCGCCTTTGGGGCGGCCGGTGGTGCCCGAGGTGTACATGATGACGCAGGTGTCGTCGGGGGTGACGGGCTCGTCGATCGGCTCGAACGGGGCCTGCGTCAGGGCCTGTTCGTACTCCGCGCCGACTTCGAGGTAGGTCCGGACGTCCGTGGAGCCGGGCAGTCCGGCGACGAGACCGGTGTGGGTGGGGGCGTAGATCAGTGTCTTCGCGCCGGAGTCGGCGAGCTGGTAGGCGATCTCCGGTCCGGCGAGGCGGGTGTTGAGCGGGACGAAGACCGCGCCGAGCACCCCGGCCGCGAACAGGGTCTCCAGGTAGGAGGGGTGGTTCGGGCCGAGGTAGGCGATCCGGTCGCCGCGTCTGAGGCCCCTCGCGCGCAGGGCGTGGGCGAGGCGGGTGGTGCGTTCGTGCAGGCCGGCGTACGTGTGCTCGGTGTCGCCGTGGACCAGGGCGGTGCGGTGGGGGGTCTTGCGGGCCCGGCGGGCGGGCCAGGAGCCCAGTCCCTCGTTGCGCATCTGCGGTCCCTCTAGATCGTCAGCAGGCGGGCGGCGTTCTCTTTCAGGATCTTCGGCCTGACCTCGTCCTTGATCGGCAGCTTCGCGAAGTCCGCGAGCCAGCGGTCGGGGGTGAGGACGGGGAAGTCGGAGCCGAAGAGGACCTTGTCCTTCAGCAATGTGTTGGCGTACTGCACGAGTTGGGGCGGGAAGTACTTCGGCGACCAGCCCGACAGGTCGATGTGGACGCCGGGTTTGTGGGTGGCGACCGCGAGCGCCTCGTCCTGCCAGGGGAAGGAGGGGTGCGCCAGGATGATCTTCATCTCCGGGAAGTCCGCGGAGACGTCGTCCACGTGCAGGGGGTTGGAGTACTTCAGGCGGATGCCGCCGCCGCCCGGGACGCCCGCGCCGATGCCGGTCTGGCCGGTGTGGAAGAGGGCGACGCAGCCGGTCTCCTCGATCACCTCGTACAACTCGTAGGCCACCGAGCGGTCGTTGGGGAAGAAGCCCTGGATGCTGGGGTGGAACTTGAAGCCCCGTACGCCGTACTCCTCCACGAGCCGCCGGGCCTGCCGCACCCCCGCCTTCCCCCGGAACGGGTCGATCGACGCGAAGGGGATCAGGACGTCGGCGTTCTTCGCCGCGGCCTCCGCGACCTCCTCGTTCGGGACGGGCGCGGTGCCGGTCGCGGACTCGGCGTCCACCGTGAAGATCACGGCCGCCATGTTCCGTTCCCGGTAGTAGGCCGCCGTCTCCTCGATCGTCGGCTTCCGCTTGCCCTCGACCTTGAAGTAGGCGGAGGACGCGTCGTGGAGGTCGTCGTCGAGGGAGGAGTGACCCTGGGAGGAGACCTCGGCGTGGGTGTGGACGTCGATGGCGGTGAGGGCGGCGACGTCCATCGCCGGTCGCGTGCTCACGCCTGCTCCACCTTCGGCGCCGGGATGCCGACCGTCTCGGGCTGGGCCCCCACCGACGTCCCCCACGCCTCGGCGAGCGTCTCCGGCGTCCAGCCGCCGTCCGCGTACGCCGCCCGGATCTCCTGCGGGTGCGACCACAGCGTCAGCTTGTCGCCGCCGATGCCGATCGCCTGGCCGGTGATGCCGCGGGCCGCGTCGGACGCGAGGAACGGTACGACGGCCGCGCAGTCCTCGGGCGTCCCGAAGCCCTCGCCCTTGCGGAGGAACCCGGGCAGCGGCTCGCCCTGCTTGAGCGCCTCGATGTACGGCGCGAACGCGGGGATCGTCTCGGTCATCGCGGTCGCGGCGACGGGCACGATCGCGTTGACGGTGATCCCCGCGCGCCCCAGCTCCATCGACCAGGTCCGGGCGAACCCCACGATTCCGGCCTTGGCCGCCGCGTAGTTCGTCTGCCCGAAGTTGCCGCGCTGCCCGGCGGGCGAGCCGACGAGGATCAGCGTGCCGCCCTCGCCCTGCTCCCGCATGCGGACGGCGGCGGCGCGGGCGCAGGTGAACGTGCCGCGCAGATGGGTGGAGACGACGGCGTCGAAGTCGTCGTCCGTCATCTTCCACAGCACCTTGTCGCGCAGGATGCCGGCGTTGGTGACCAGCACGTCGAGCCGGCCGAAGGCCTCGACGGCGCGGGCCACGAGGCGGTCGGCGGCCTCGGCCGTACCCACGGGCACCACCTCGGCGACGGCCGTGCCGCCGGCCTCGGTGATCGCCTTCACCGCCTGCTCCGCCGCCTCCTCGTCGACGTCGTTGACCACCACGGACGCGCCGTGGTCGGCCAGGGCGCGGGCGTAGGCGAGGCCGAGGCCGCGGCCTGCGCCGGTGACGACGGCGGCCTTGCCGGTGAGATCGATGCGCGGCACGGAGATTCCCTTCGACGGGACGACAGGAGCGATGTGGAAATCGAAGGTAGGAGCAATAATTGTTGTCGTCAATAGTTGTCGCCGACCGGCAGATGATTCATGCTGGAATCTGTCACGACACGTCCCCCGCCCGGGACCGACACCGAGGAGCCCGCCATCACCAGCCCGCACGACACCGCCGGCACCGCCCCGATCGACGCGAACGAGCCGTGGATGCGCGGACTGCACGCGGACACGGGCTACCTCCTCTACCGACTCGGCCTGCGCTCGGGCCAGTTGTTCAACGCGTTCCTCCAGGAGTGGGGCCTGCGCCTGCGCCACTACGCGGTGCTGCGCTACCTCGCGGGCTGCGAGGGCGCCCTGCAACGGGAGTTGAGCGCGCGGCTCGGCTACGACCCGAGCGCGATCGTCGGCCTGGTCGACGACCTGGAGCGGCTCGGGTTCGCCGAGCGCCGCCCCGCCCCCGACGACCGCCGCAGCCGCGTCGTGGTGCTCACCGACGAGGGCCGCACGTTCCTGCGGGGCACCGACGCGGCGGGGCGGCGTGTCACCAACGAGCTGGCGGAGCCGCTGACGGAGGCCGAGCGGGAGGTGCTGCACGAGCTGTTGCTGCGGGTGGCCGGGGAGGATCTGACCTGACGGCCGGAAGACCACCTCGGGGTGATGCCATGAGCCCGCGTTCCGCGCCGGACCGGCTGCTGTCCGTCCTGGCCGCGTTCGACCAGGAGCACACGGCGCTCAGCCTCACGGACATCAGCCGGCGGGCCGGTCTGACCCTCACCACAGCGCACCGCCTCGTCGGCGCCCTCACCACGTGGGGCGCCCTGGAGCGCGACGCCTCCGGCACGTACCAGGTCGGCCTGCGCCTGTGGGAGATCGCCGCGCTCTCCCCGCGCGGCCTCGCCCTGCGCCAGATCGCCCTCCCCTACCTGGAGGACCTCTACGAAGCCACGCGTGAGAACGTCCAGCTGGCGGTCCGCGACGGCCACGACGTCGTGTACACGGAGTGGCTCAACGGCCGCTCCTCGGTGGGCGTCCACATCCGCGTCGGCGCCCGCTGGCCCCTCCATGTCACGGGCGTGGGGCTGGTGTTGCTCGCCTACGGGGACGCCGGGCTCCAGGAGTCGTACTGCGCCGGTCCGTTGAAGTCCTACACGCCGCACACCGTCACCGATCCGGTCCGGCTGCGCCGTCTGCTCGCCGAAGTCCGGCGCGTGGGCTATGCCGTGAGCGACCGTCAGGTCACCGACGACGCGCTGTCCGTGGCGGCGCCGGTGCGGGGGCCGGGCGGGGACGTGGTGGCGGCGGCTTCGGTGGTCGTTCCCGAACAGGGAGCGCAGGTGGGGGTGTTGGCGCCTGCGGTGCGGGTGGCCGCGCGGGGGATCTCGCGGGCGCTGGGGTGGCGGCCGGCGGGGAGGTGAGGCCCGGCTCGACGGCTCGGGGGCTCGGCTGCCGACCGCCCGGCTCTTTGATGGAGACATGCCACATAACCGGCTTCATCGGGTGAACTCGGCTGCGCCGTAGGGCAATTCCGCACTTCAACTCTTGACGCCCCCTGGGGCAGGGGAGACATTGTCCGCACCCTGAGAGCGCCCTCAACCGCTCTCGGAACACCGACACTCCCCCCATACCCGCATCCGTACCCGAGAGGTCCCCCCATGACCGCCACCTCCGGTGTCCCCAGACGGCGTCGCGCCCTGATCGCCGTCCTCTCCACGCTCGGCCTCGCCGCCGCCCTCGCGACAGCGGCGACGCTCCCCGCGGGCGCCTCCGCCCCGGCCCCGCCGTCCGGCTGGACCCAGGTCTTCCTGGACGACTTCAACGGCGCCGCCGGGACCGGCGTCAACACCTCGAACTGGCAGTACTCCACCGGGACGTCGTACCCGGGAGGCCCCGCGAACTGGGGCACCGGCGAGGTCGAGACGATGACGAACAGCACCGCGAACGTCTCCCTCGACGGCAGCGGCAACCTCCGCATCACGCCGTTGCGGGACTCCGCCGGAAGGTGGACATCGGGCCGCATCGAGACCACGCGGACGGACTTCCAGCCTCCGGCCGGCGGCAAGTTGCGTGTCGAGGCCCGCCTCCAGATGCCGAACGTGACCGGCACCGCCGCCGAGGGCTACTGGCCGGCCTTCTGGATGCTGGGCGCGCCCTACCGGGGCAACTACCAGAACTGGCCCGCCGTCGGCGAGTTGGACATCATGGAGAACGTCCAGGGCCTCAACCGCACGTGGGCGACCGTCCATTGCGGCACGAACCCCGGCGGACCCTGCAACGAGACGTCGGGCATCGGCAACAACACGGCCTGCCCGAACACGACGTGCCAGTCCGGCTTCCACACGTACGCGATGGAGTGGGACCGTTCGGTCACCCCGGAAGCGGTCCGCTTCTCCGTGGACGGCGTCACCTACCACACGGTCACGGCGAACCAGGTGGACGCCACCACCTGGACCAACGCCACGAACCACGGCTTCTTCATCATCCTGAACGTCGCGATGGGCGGCGCCTTCCCCGACGCGTACGGCGGCGGCCTCGACAGCGCCACCGAGCCGGGCCACCCCATGCTCGTCGACTACGTCCAGGTCCTGCGGTCCACCGGTGGCACCACCACGCCTCCCCCGCCCGCGGGCTCCCGTGACGCCTACTCCCCCATCCAGGCCGAGTCCTACGACACCCAGTCCGGCACCACCACGGAGACCACGTCCGACACCGGCGGCGGCCAGAACATCGCCTCCCTCGCGAACGGCGACTGGGCCCAGTACAAGGGGGTCGACTTCGGCTCCACCCCGGCGACCCAGTTCTACGCCCGGGTCGCGAGCGGCGCCGCGACGGGCGTCAGCGGCCTGGTCGAAGTCCGCCTCGACAGCCGCACCTCCACCCCCGTCGGCAGCTTCTCCCTGGCCAGCACCGGCAGTTGGCAGACCTGGCGCACCGTCCCCGCCAACATCACCTCCGTCACCGGCACCCACGACGTCTACCTCACCTTCACCAGCGGCCAGCCCAGCGACTTCGTCAACGTCAACTGGTTCGACTTCGGCCACTGACGGCCCTCCCGAGGAGCCCGGCGCCAGAACTCTCCCTGATGACGGGTCGCCGTCTGTACGATCTCCGCATGACCGCCACACCCCCGAGCACCGAGGAACCGTCGTACAACTCCGGCGCGAGCGGCGGCGGTTGGCCCGCGCGGGCCGCCTGGGGTGCCCTCGCGGTGCTGCTGGCCGCGTTCGCCGTGTTCGAGAGTCAGAAGTACGGTCTGCCGACCACGGCCGCGGCGCTGGTGTTCTTCGTGCTGCCGGACCTGGCGCGGCTCACCGGCGTCCGCCCGCCCGGCCTGCTCCACCGCACGGTGAACCGCGGGTGGGTGCCGCTCGTGATCCTGGTCGGCTATTCGGTCGGGCCGATCGTGTGGCCCCCGCTCTTCACCGCCGGCCTCGGCTGGCTGACGCGCATCGCCGTCGACCGGACCCGTGGGCGGGGGCCCGCCTCCGCCTGACCGGCCTTCCCGGTGGCTTCTGCCCGTGACACCTCCGCCCCGGGTGCCCGAGCCGCGCTCCCCTACCGCAGCTCCGCCCGGAAGGCCGCCGGTGTCGTGTCCGTGTGCTGGTGGAAGAACTTCGAGAAGTTCCCGGGATCGGGGAAGCCGACGGCCGCCCCCACGCGTCCGATCGGCAGATCCGTGTGGGCCAGCAACCGCTTCGCCTCAAGGATCACCCGTTTGTCGATGAACCCTTTGGGTGTCTCCCCGGTCGCGGCGCGGACCGCGCGGACGAGGGTCCGGCGGGAGTAGCCGAGGGCGTCCGCGTAGGCGCTGACGCTGTGGTTGGTCGCGAAGTCCCGCTCGACGGCGTCGCGGAAGAGGGTGAACGTCGTGTCCATCCGCCGCTCCGCCTCGGCGGAACGCGCGGCGAGGTGGGCGAGGCGCAGGAGGAAGGCCGTCAGGGAGTGGCGCAGCACAGCCGTGTGGAGGCTGAGCGGCAGCGTCACCGCGTCCTCGTACTCGCGGCGGAGGTGTTCGAGGGAGCCGCGCAGGGCGGCGAGGCGGTCGGGGTCGGGGTGCAGGAGCGGGGGGAGGTCGTAGCGGTAGAGCCCGGTCGCCTCGACGGTGGCGCGCGGCAGGAACCCGGGCTGCATGATGAGGACGGTTCCCCGGTACTCGTCGAGCCGGGAGAAACGGTGCACCTGCCCGGGGCGGATCCACAGGACGTCACCCGCCCGGGCCTCGTACTCCGTGAAGTCGATCATGTGCCGCACGGGCCCGCCCTCGAAGAAGAGGACGACGTGGAAGTCGATGCGGTGGATCCGGTCGAGCGGCGCGTCGGCGTGCCAGACGCGGTCGGTGCTCATGGGCGCCACCTGCATCCCGACCCCACCGACGCTGAGCTCGACGGGAAAGGGGAACGTTCGGATGCCGGTCACCGGCCCGTCACCCTCGCCACCTTGGATGGTTCTGTCCGCCATGTCCCGCTCGCGCATCCTCGTTCGTGATCTCCGTGTCCCACTTTCACCACAGGCTGACACACGCAGCCCTTCCGCAGGAAAAGTCCGACTTTTAGTTTTGAACGCGTAACGACCGTGTTACCGGTCGCACAGACGACTTCCTGAAGTGGGGTTTCCCGACGATGAGCAACAGCCCGGAGTGGACCGAACTCGACCGGCGTGCCGTCGACACCGCCCGTGTACTGGCGGCGGACGCCGTCCAGAAGGTCGGCAACGGCCACCCCGGCACGGCGATGAGCCTGGCCCCGGTCGCGTACACGATCTTTCAGAAGGTGATGCGACACGACCCGGCGGACCCGGAGTGGACGGGACGCGACCGTTTCGTCCTGTCCCCGGGCCACACCTCGCTCACTCTCTACACGCAGCTCTTCCTCGCCGGGTACGAGGTCGAGCTGGACGACCTGAAGGCGTTCCGCACGCACGGCTCGAAGACCCCGGGCCACCCGGAGTACGGCCACACGGCAGGCGTCGAGACGACGACGGGCCCGCTGGGCCAGGGCGTCGCGAACGCCGTCGGCATGGCGATGGCCGCCCGCTACGAGCGCGGCCTCTTCGACCCCGACGCCCCCGAGGGCACGTCCCCGTTCGACCACACGATCTGGGCGATCGTCTCGGACGGCGACCTGGAGGAGGGCGTCTCCGCCGAGGCCTCCTCCCTCGCCGGCCACCAGAAGCTCGGCAACCTGGTCTTCGTCTACGACGACAACCACATCTCCATCGAGGGCGACACGGCGACGGCGTTCTCGGAGGACGTCCTGAAGCGGTACGAGGCGTACGGCTGGCACACCCAGCGCGTGGCCCCGGGCGCGGACGGCGACGTCGACACCGCCGCCCTGCACACGGCCCTGAAAGCGGCCCAGGCCGAGACCGGCCGCCCCTCGATCATCGCCCTGCGCACGATCATCGCCTGGCCCGCGCCGAACGCCCAGAACACCGAGGCCTCGCACGGCTCCGCGCTGGGTGCGGACGAAGTCGCCGCCACCAAGCGGGTGCTCGGCTTCGACCCGGAGCTGTCCTTCGAGGTCGCCCCCGAGGTCCTCGCCCACAGCCGCCAGGCCCTCGACCGGGGCGCCGAGGAACACGCCGCCTGGGACAAGCGGATCGCGGAGTGGCGCACCCGGCTCCCGGAGCGCGCCGCCCTGTTCGACCGCGTGGTGGCCGGCCAGCTCCCGGACGGCTGGCAGGACGCGCTGCCGGTCTTCGAGGAGGGCACCTCCGTCGCGACCCGCGCCGCCTCCGGCAAGGTCCTCCAGGCGCTCGGCCCGGTCGTCCCCGAACTCTGGGGCGGCTCCGCCGACTTGGCGGGCTCGAACAACACGACCATCGACAAGGCGAGTTCGTTCCTGCCGAAGGGCAACCCCCTCCCGGAGGCCGACCCCTACGGCCGTACCGTGCACTTCGGCATCCGCGAGTTCTCGATGGCCGCCGAGATGAACGGCACCGCCCTGCACGGCAACACCCGTATCTACGGCGGGACTTTCCTCGTCTTCTCCGACTACATGCGCAACGCGGTCCGCATGTCCGCGCTGATGCAGCTCCCGGTGACCTACGTGTGGACGCACGACTCGGTCGGCCTCGGCGAGGACGGCCCGACGCACCAGCCGGTCGAGCACCTGGCCTCGCTGCGCGCGATCCCCGGCCTCAACGTCGTCCGCCCCGCCGACGCGAACGAGACGGCGATCGCCTGGGCGGAGATCCTCAAGCGCCACTCCACGCACCCGGCGCCGCACGGACTGGCCCTGACCCGGCAGGGAGTTCCGACGTACGCGCCCAACTCCGATGCGGCGAAGGGCGGTTACGTCCTCGAGGAGAGCTCGAAGCCGACTCCCGACGTCGTCCTGATCGCCACCGGCTCCGAGGTGCAACTCGCCGTGGGCGCACGGGAGTTGCTGGAGGCGGAGGGGATCGGTGCGCGGGTCGTGTCGATGCCGTCCGTGGAGTGGTTCGAGGAGCAGTCCCCGCAGTACAGGGAGTCCGTGCTCCCGTCGTCCGTGAAGGCGCGCGTCGCCGTCGAGGCCGGGATCGGGCTGACCTGGTACCGGTACGTCGGGGACGCCGGACGCATCGTGTCGCTGGAGCACTTCGGTGCCTCCGCCGACGCCAAGACCCTGTTCGCCGAGTACGGCTTCACCGCCGAGAACGTCGCCGCAGCCGCCAGGGAATCCCTCGCTGCCGCGCGTGGTTGATCGAAACGCCAGAAAGAAGATGATCGCAGTGACCGCAACACCCCTGGAACGCCTGAGCGCCGAAGGCGTCTCCATCTGGCTGGACGACCTCTCGCGGGGGCGGATCACGTCCGGCAACCTGGCCGAGCTGATCGCCACGCAGCACGTCGTCGGCGTCACCACCAACCCCTCGATCTTCCAGGCCGCCATCGGCTCCGGCGAGGGCTACGGCGAGCAGCTCACCGACCTGGCCGTCCGCGGCGTCACGGTCGACGAGGCCGTCCGCATGATGACGACGGCGGACGTCCGGGACGCGGCCGACATCCTGCGGCCGGTATATGACACCTCACACGGCGTGGACGGCCGGGTCTCGATCGAGGTCGACCCGCGGCTGGCACATGACACCGCGGCGACGATCGCCGAGGCCAAGCAGCTGTTCTGGCTCGTCGACCGCCCGAACGTGATGATCAAGATCCCGGCGACGAAGGCCGGCCTCCCGGCGATCACCGAGGTCGTCGGCCTCGGGATCAGCGTGAACGTGACGCTGATCTTCTCCCTGGCCCGGTACGCCGAGGTCATGGACGCCTACCTCGCGGGCCTGGAGAAGGCGCGCGCGGCGGGCCGCGACCTGTCCGTGATCCACTCCGTGGCCTCCTTCTTCGTCTCGCGCGTCGACGCCGAGATCGACAAGCGCCTCACCTCCGTCGGCACCCCCGAGGCCCTCGCCCTCAAGGGCAAGGCGGCCCTCGCGAACGCGCGGCTCGCCTACGAGGCGTACGAGAAGGTCTTCGCCTCCGAGCGCTTCGCGGCGCTGGAGAGCGCGGGCGCGCACCGGCAGCGTCCGCTGTGGGCTTCGACCGGAGTGAAGGATCCTGCTTACAAGGACACCCTGTACGTGGACGAGCTGGTCGCCCCCGGCACGGTCAACACCATGCCGCAGGCCACGCTGGACGCGGTCGCGGGCCATGGCGCCGTCACCGGTGACACCGTCACCGGCGGGTACGCCGAGGCGCGCCGCGACCTCGACGCGGTCGCGGCGCAGGGTGTGCTGTACGACGAGGTCGTCACCCGACTGGAGCAGGAGGGTGTCGAGAAGTTCGAGGTCGCGTGGGAGGACCTGCTGAGCGCGGTCAGGAAGTCGCTGGAGTCGTCGAAGAGCGAGGGAAGCAAGGGAGTGGGCGCGGAATGAACGCCGTAGACACTGTCAACGCCGCATCCGCGGCCACGGACGACTGGGAGAACCCGCTGCGGGACCCCCGGGACCGGCGGCTTCCCCGGATCGCCGGGCCGTCCGGTCTGGTGATCTTCGGGGTGACGGGTGACCTGTCGCGCAAGAAGCTGATGCCGGCCGTCTACGACCTCGCCAACCGCGGGATGCTCCCGCCGGGCTTCTCCCTCGTCGGGTTCGCCCGCCGGGACTGGGAGGACCAGGACTTCGCGCAGGTCGTGCACGACTCGGTGCGCGAGCACGCGCGGACCCCGTTCCGCGAGGAGGTGTGGCAGCAGCTCGCCGAGGGCATGCGGTTCATCCCGGGCGACTTCGACGACGACACCGCGTTCAAGCAACTGCGCCAGACCGTCGACGAGTTGGACGCGGCGCGCGGCACCAGCGGCAACTACGCCTTCTACCT
>DATCQX010000752.1:0-3337 GCA_036569285.1 Streptomyces sp. | reverse complement strand
GTCCTCGATGAGGTCGCCCAGGGCCACGTCGTCCTCCTCGCCCACGGGTGCGTGGAGGGAGACGGGCTCCTGGGCGAGTCGCAGGACCTCGCCGACCCTCTCGGGCGCGAGGTCGAGCTGGGCGGCCACCTCTTCGGCCGTCGGCTCGTAGCCGCGTTCCTGGAGCATGCGGCGCTGAACCCGTACGACACGGTTGATGAGTTCGACGACGTGGACGGGGACGCGGATGGTGCGGGCCTGGTCCGCGAGGGCCCGGGACATGGCCTGGCGGATCCACCAGGTCGCGTACGTCGAGAACTTGTAGCCGCGCGCGTAGTCGAACTTCTCGACCGCCCTGATCAGGCCGAGGTTTCCCTCCTGGACGAGGTCCAGCATGGTCAGCCCGCGCCCGACGTACCGTTTGGCCACGGAGACCACGAGCCGCAGGTTCGCCTCGATGAGCCGCCGTTTGGCCATCCGTCCCATGACCACGAGCCGGTCGAGGTCGAGCGCCAACTCACTGTCCAGACAGGGGTCGTCGAGGAGTTTCTCCTCGGCGAACAGCCCGGCCTCGACCCGGCGCGCGAGTTCGACCTCCTCCGCGGCGGTCAGCAGCCGGATGCGTCCGATCTCCCGGAGGTACTGCCGGAACAGGTCGGACGAGGGCCCGCCGGTGTCCGCCGGACGGACGGCGGCGACGGCCTCCGGCGGCTCGGCGGGGTCGTCGAACTCATCGGCGGGCGGGGCGACTTCGGGAGGACCTGCTGGTGGAGGACCCGCTTCTGGATGGCGCGCGGCAGCGCCCTGTGCCGGCACGACCGCCAGCACGCCGGTCTCGGCGTCGGGCTCCGCTTCGGTACTGACGTCGGTCTGGGTGAGCGTCCGGGTCTGCACGGGGGCGACCTCCAGGATGATCGCTGCCAGGGGGTTCGACAGCGGTACTTCGGGGGCGGAGTGGACGGCCTCGCCGCTGTCCGTCCCGTACGCGTTGAACGTCGGCGTGGGTGGGGGCTCCGTGGGGGACGGATCGGCCGCGCTCCGAGTACTCAGGCACCGCAACCCAGTGTGGGGTACGACACATCGCCGCCACGAGGGGCGTGCGGTGACTTTTTGAGTCCGGGACGTGACCGGGCGGTGACCGAACCGCTTTGACCTGTGAGAATCGCCGGGTGCCCGAATTTCTGTACGAAATCCATCTCACCGTCGAACGCCCGGACTTGAGACGCCTGCGCGCCTGGGCGTCCGCCGCCGGCCTGAAGCTCACGGTGATCGAACTCGCGCGCGGCCGGACGCCGTCACAGCCGATGCTGACGTGGAGCGCCGCCTCGTACGACGCCGCGGCGGCCCGCGCCCGGGAGGTCGCGGGCGAGCTGCGCGCGGCCGGGTTCGTGCCGGTGCGCGTGAAGATCGAGTCGGCGCCGTGGGCTCCGGAGGTGCCGAACGGGCCTTGTGGGGAAGGGCGTTACTTCGAGCACCACGTGAAGCTGAGGCTCGGGGCGGACGCCGATCTCGCGGAACTCGCCTCGCTGGTCGTGCCGTTCGGGGCGCACCTGTCGCGCAACGTGCGGCGGGAGGGCGAGCGGTTCGTGACGCAGCGGTGCCGGGGGGTGGACGCGCAGGGGGCGGGGGCTTCGCTGGAAAAGCTGTTGCGGGTGCTGGGCGGGTGGCATGTGCTGTCCGTGGAACGGGAGTTCGTGCTGTACGACAGTGACGAGTCGGTGGACGAGGGGTGGATCGCGTGAAGTGGGAGTCGGGCAAGGACGTGCCACGTGACGTGGTGCCGCAGGACGCGGTGCCGCCCACTCTCCGTACCGTCCCGGGTGCGGATGTCACGCAGAAGCTGGTCTTCGATCCGTCGATGAAGCAGTACCCGAACGCCTACCGCGCGACCGACCCCGCCTTCGCGGACCCGACGCGCACCGACGCGTGGCGGGCGGCCCGCCGGGAGGCGCTGGAGACGGTCCTGCGGGCCGTCGCCGGCTCGGAGTGGGCCGACTCCCTCGTCCTGCGCGGCAGCATGCTGATGGCGGCCTGGTTCGGGGAGGCGGCGCGCGAGCCGGGAGACCTCGATTTCGTCGTCGTACCGGGCACGTGGGGCCTCGGGGACCCGCGGACGGCCCCGATGCTGGACGGGATCGCGCGGGGCGCCGAGGAGGCCGCACAGGGCTTCGGGGTGGCGTTCGACGCGGCAGGCGCCGTCGCGGAGGACATCTGGACGTACGAGCGGGTGCCGGGCCGTCGCCTGGTCCTGCCGTGGACGGCACCCGGCCTGCCCGGCGGGCACGTCCAGCTGGACTTCGTCTTCGGCGAGCACCTGCCCGAGGAGCCGGTGCCGGTGGAAGTCCCCGGTGGGGCCGTCCTGTTGGGTGCGACACCCGCGCTGTCCCTGGCCTGGAAGATGCTCTGGCTGACCCTCGACATGTACGCGCAGGGCAAGGACCTGTACGACGCCGTCCTGCTCGCCGAACGCCACCCGCTGCCCTACGACTTGCTGCACAAGGTCTTCGAGGCGGGCGGGGAGTGGCCGGAGCACTACCGGCACGAGGTTCTGCACGAGGACGTCGTGGAGGCTCTGCGGTACGTCGAATGGCGCCACTTCGTCGTGGAGTTCCCCCAACTCGCGGACGCCGAGGAGGAGTTCGTGCGGCGCCTGCTGCGGGCCGTGGCGCCGACGTTCTCAGAGCGCGGCGACGCCGTGCCCCTGTAGCGCCCGGTCGTACTCCTGGAGGACCCACAACTCGTTCTGGACGCCCGCCAGTTGGGCGGGGTCGCCGATGGCGGAGAGGCGGGTCAGCTGGGACTGGATGTCCGCGACCCGGCGCTCGACGGCCCGGCGCCGCACCCGGATGAGGACCTCACCGGCGTACACCTCGTCGACGTTCCTGCGCATGATCGCCTCGACGGCCAGCTCGGTCACCATCGCGCGGACCGTGTCGTCCGGGGCGACCTCGCGCACGCACATCAGGTAGTCCTGGGCGTCCTCGATGCCGTACTCGGCACCCCCCGCGTCCAGGATGGCCTGGCGGACGGCGGCGTAGGGGGCGCAGGTGAACTCGTCCACCCCGTAGGCGTCGAAGGCCGGGGAGACCAACTCGGGGCGCTGGAGGGCGAGTTTGAGAAGCTCGCGTTCCGTGGCGTAGACGGGGTTGCGGAGTTGGAGGGCGGGTCCCTTGACGGCGGGGCGCGGGCTCTCGTCGTACGGCTGGTGCGGCCGGCCCGCGGGGGCGGGGCCGTCGCCCTTGCCCCGGGCCCAGCGGGCGAGTTGGGCGACGCGCTTGACGACGAACTGGGTGTCGAGGATGCCGAGGAGCCCGGCGAGCTGGACGGCGACCTCGTGCTGGGCGCCGCTGTTCTTGAT
>DATCQX010000751.1:0-3650 GCA_036569285.1 Streptomyces sp. | reverse complement strand
GCGCAGATGCGGGCCTCGATCGCGTGCCCCGTGAGGGTGATGTCGTCCTGCTTGAAGGACAGCCGCTCGCCCGCCGCCACCCGCAGCTGCCACTCCACCAGGTCCAGCCCGGTGATCAGTTCGGTGACCGGGTGCTCCACCTGGAGCCGGGTGTTCATCTCCATGAAGTAGTACGAGGAGGGGTCGCCGCCCGGGACGATGAACTCCACCGTGCCCGCGCCCCGGTAGCCGCACGAGCGCGCCGCCTGGACCGCCGCCTCGCCCATCGCCGCGCGCGTGGCCTCGTCGAGGAGCACGCTCGGCGCCTCCTCGATGATCTTCTGGTGCCGCCGCTGCAGCGAGCACTTGCGCTCACCGAGGTGCACGACGTTCCCGTGGCCGTCGGCCAGCACCTGGATCTCGATGTGCCGGGGCCGGTCGATCCACCGCTCGACCAGCAGGGTGTCGTCGCCGAAGGAGGCGCGGGCCTCACGGCGGGCCGCGGCGATCTCCTCCGCGAGCGTCGCCGTGTCCCGCACCAGCCGCATGCCCTTGCCGCCGCCGCCCGCGCTCGGCTTGAGCAGTACGGGGGCGCCCAACGCGCGAGCGGCCTCGGCGAGTTCGGGGTCGCGGCCGCCGGGGACGACGGGGACGCCGGCCGCCTCGACGGTCTCCTTGGCGCGGATCTTGTCGCCCATCAGGGCGATCGCCTCGGCGGGCGGCCCGATGAACACGAGCCCCGCCTCGGCGCACGCGCGCGCGAAGGAGGCGTTCTCCGCGAGGAACCCGTACCCGGGGTGGACCGCCTGAGCGCCCGTGCGGGCGGCGGCCTCCAGGATGCGCTCCGCCGAGAGGTAGCTCTCCGACGCGGGCGCCGGGCCGATCCGGACGGCCATGTCGGCCTCGCGGACGTGCCGCGCGTCGGCGTCGGCGTCCGAGTACACGGCGACCGAGCGGACGCCCAGCGCGCGGAGCGTGCGGATGACGCGGACGGCGATCTCGCCCCGGTTGGCGACGAGGACGGTGTCGAACATGGGCCTCACATCCGGAAGACGCCGAACTGGGGGTCACCCAGGGGCGCGTTGGCGCAGGCGGTCAAGGCCAGGCCCAGGACCTGGCGGGTCTCCAGGGGGTCGATCACGCCGTCGTCCCACAGGCGGGCCGTCGCGTAGTAGGCGTTCCCCTGGCGGTCGTACTGGGCGCGGATGGGGTCTTTGAAGGCGGCCTCGTCCTCGGCGGGCCACTGCTCGCCGCGCGCCTCCAGCTGGTCACGCTTGACGGTCGCGAGCACCGAGGCGGCCTGCTCGCCGCCCATGACGGAGATCTTGGCGCCGGGCCACATCCACAGGAAGCGGGGGGAGTAGGCCCGGCCGCACATCGAGTAGTTGCCGGCGCCGTACGAGCCGCCGATCACGACCGTCAGCTTCGGCACGCGCGTGCACGCGACGGCCGTCACCATCTTCGCGCCGTGCTTCGCGATGCCGCCCGCCTCGTAGTCCCTGCCGACCATGAACCCCGAGATGTTCTGGAGGAACACCAGCGGGATGCCGCGCTGGTCGCACAGCTCGATGAAGTGGGCGCCCTTCTGGGCCGACTCGGAGAACAGGATGCCGTTGTTGGCGACGATCCCGACCGGGTGGCCGTGGATGTGCGCGAAGCCGGTCACCAGCGTCTGGCCGAACTCCGACTTGAACTCGGCGAACCGGGAGCCGTCGACGACGCGCGCGATGACCTCCCGGACGTCGTACGGGGTGCGGGGGTCCACCGGGACGGCGCCGTACAGGCCGTAGGGGTCGGCCTTCGGCTCGACGGCCGGACGCACCTGCCAGGGGAGCGGCCCGCGCGCGGGGAGCGTCGAGACGATGGTGCGGACGATCCGCAGCGCGTGCGCGTCGTCCTCCGCGAGGTGGTCCGTCACGCCCGACACGCGCGCGTGGACCTCGCCGCCGCCCAGCTCCTCGGCCGTGACGATCTCGCCGGTGGCCGCCTTCACCAGCGGGGGGCCGCCCAGGAAGATCGTCCCCTGACCCCGGACGATCACCGCCTCGTCGCTCATCGCGGGGACGTACGCGCCGCCCGCCGTGCACGACCCCATGACGGCGGCGATCTGCGGGATGCCCGCGCCGGACATGCGGGCCTGGTTGTAGAAGATACGGCCGAAGTGGTCGCGGTCCGGGAAGACCTCGTCCTGCATGGGGAGGAAGGCGCCGCCCGAGTCCACCAGGTACACGCAGGGGAGGCGGTTCTCCAGGGCCACCTCCTGCGCGCGGAGGTGCTTCTTCACGGTCATCGGGTAGTACGTGCCCCCCTTGACCGTGGCGTCGTTGGCGACGATCACACACTCGCGCCCGCTCACGCGCCCGATGCCGGCGACGACCCCGGCCGCCGGGGCCTGGCCGTCGTACATGCCGTCGGCGGCGAGCGGGGCCAGCTCCAGGAACGGGGAGCCGGGGTCCAGGAGGGTGTCCACGCGGTCGCGGGGAAGCAGCTTGCCGCGCGCGGTGTGCCGGGCGCGGGCCTTCTCGCCGCCGCCGAGGCGGGCCGCCGCGAGCTTGCCGTGCAGCTCCTCGACGAGAGCCCGGTGCGCCGCCTCGTTGGCCCGCCAGGACTCCGACGCGGGGTCTGCCGCGCTGGTCAGCACGGGTGCCTGCTCCACTTTCGCGCTCCCCTCCGCTGTTAATGAGCGTTAACCCACGCCTCCATGTTAACGAGCGCTAACAAGCCTGTCTAGAATTGATTTCATGGGCACCAGAACCGACGCTCCGACCCGGCGCGAGCAGATCCTCAGGCAGGCCGCCCGCCTTTTCGCCGAGCGTGGGTTCCACGGCGTCGGCGTCGACGAGATTGGCGCGGCCGTCGGCATCAGCGGGCCCGGTCTGTACCGCCACTTCCCGGGCAAGGACGCGATGCTCGCGGAGCTGCTCGTCGGCATCAGCGGCCGACTCCTCACCGGCGCGCGAGGGCGCCTCCAGGAGGCCGAGGGGGCGTCCGGCGGGGCGTCGTCGCCCTCCCGGGTGCTCGACTCGCTGATCGAGGGGCATATCGACTTCGCGCTGGACGACCGTCCGCTGATCACCCTCCACGACCGCGAGCTGGACCGCCTGCGCGACAGCGACCGCAAGCTGGTGCGCCAGCTCCAGCGGCAGTACGTCGAGCTGTGGGTGGGGGTCGTCCGCGAGGTGTATCCGGGGCTGCCCGAGCCCGCCGCGCGGTCCGCCGTCCACTCCGTCTTCGGGCTGCTGAACTCCACGCCGCATCTGGGGCGCGCGGGGTCGCTGCCCGGGAGGGGGGACACGGCGATGCTGCTGCACCGGATGGCCCGGGGAGCGTTCGCGGCGGCGGCGGACGACTGGGGCTGAGGCGGGGCGCTGGTGCGCACGCGCGCGTGGGGGGCGGGGTATCGGGCGTGATCGAAGTGCACGCGTGCGTGGAGCGCGTTTCCGGGATCAGGTTCACGCGCGTGCGCGCCGGTTCGCCCGGAGTGACCTGTATCTCTGGACGGTGCTCGCTACCCGCCGGTACCGTGGGTGTGAGCAAGCGCTTAGACAGGTAGTGGGAGGTGGCGGCGTGCGCCGTACGGTGTTCAACGAGGATCACGAGGCGTTCCGGGAGACCCTTCGGGCGTTCATCGAGGCCGAGGTCGTGCCGGTGTACGACGAGTGGTTCGCCGC
>DATCQX010000750.1:0-6851 GCA_036569285.1 Streptomyces sp. | reverse complement strand
CTCCAACACCTCCGCCTCCCGAGAGGTCAACGGCGAATCCCCGGAGGAGATCGCGTCGGCCGCCAACTCCGGGTCCACGTACCGATTCCCCGCATGCACGGTCCGAATGATCTCGGCGAGCCGCTGCGCACTCACCGTCTTCGGCACGAACCCCCGCACCCCGGCCGCGAGCGCCCGCTTCAGATGCCCCGGCCGCCCATGACTCGTCACGATCAGCACCCGGCACGAGGGCAGCTCACCCCGCAGAGATGTGGCGACCTTCACACCGTCCGCCCCCGGCATCTGAAGATCGAGGACGGCGACGTCGGGCTCGTGCGCCCGGGCCATCGCCAACGCCTCCGGCCCACTCGCCGCCTCCGCGACGATGACGAGGTCGTCCTCCAGGGACAGCAGCGCGGCGAGCGCCCCCCGGATCAGATGTTCGTCGTCGGCCAGCAGCACCCGCACGCTCATGAAACGACCTCACTCACAGATATCGGCACATCGGCCACGACCCGGAACACCCCGCCCTTCACCAGCCCCGCCTCCAGCGTCCCCTCGACGACGGCGAGCCGCTCCCGAAGCCCGGCGAGCCCGGACCCGCTCCCACCGGCACCCCCCTCACCGGCCCCGTCGTTCTCGACGGTCAGCACCACCCGCCCACCCCCCACCCGCAACCGCACGGAACACCGCTGAGCATCCCCGTGCCGCAGCACATTGGTGGCGGCCTCCCGCACCACCCACCCGAGCACCGACTCCACCTCCCCCGGCAGCTTCCCGACGTCCCCCCGCACCTCGCACTCGATCCCCGCAGCCCTCAACACCCCTTGCGCACCGAGGAGTTCGACCCCGAGATCCACCTCCCGATACCCCCGCACCACTTCCCGCACCTCCCGCTGCGACTCCTGCGCGATCCGCTGCACCTCGATCATCTGCTCCACCGCCTCCTCCCGCCCCCGCCGGGCCAGCTGCACGGCCAGCTCGCTCTTGAGCGCGATGACGGCGAGGTTGCGCCCCATCACGTCGTGCAGATCCCGCCCGAACCGCAACCGCTCCTCGGCGACGGCGAGCCGCGCCTGCGCCTCGCGGGCGTCGTCGAGTTCGTAGACGGCGTTGATGATCCAGATCGAGAAGACGCCGACGGCCGCGCAGAACGCGGAGACGACGACCACGACGAGGGAGACGACCAGCGCGGCCCAAGACCGGCCGAGGGCCAGCATCAGCACCGCCGTCCCGACCGCGTACCCGCCGACGACCGCGTACATCTGCCGCCGCTCCCGCAGCCCGAAGCAGATGATGCCGGGACCGAAGACCATGACGACACCGAAGATCGCGCCACCGGCGCTCTCCACGGTGTCGCCGGAACCGTACCGGCCGAGCACAGCCGCCATGACGCAGATCAGGGCGGTGAGCGCACCGAACGCGTACAGCAGCCGCACGGGCTGGTCGCGCAGCCCCCGGTGCCAGTCCAGCGACCGGAAGACGACGGCGACGACGGCGAGCCCGTGCAGCGCCGTCAGCCCCAGCAACAGGGGGCCGAACGTCGGCCCCAGAGGGGCGACCGAGGCCGAGATGCTCCCGACCTCGATCAGCCCGAAGGAGGCGAACGACCACCGCATGTACGTGTCGAACTTCTCCGGCGTGCTCTTCTTCCCCCACCAGCCCCGCATGCTCTCCCGATCCTCAGCGCCGAGGTTCCCACCGGAACCACCGCTGCACAGCAAACACGGCGCCGACGGTCCAGGCCACCCCCACACCGATCGCCTGAAGCACCTCACCCGCGGACATGCCCCCGGTCCACGCCCCCCGGATCAGTTCGATGGCCGGCGACAGCGGCAGCAGCTCCAGGAAGGACCGGGCCCCGTCGGGAAAGGCCTCCAGCGGCACGGCCACCCCGGACAGGATCATCGACACGAACACGAACGGCATCGTCGTCACCTGCGCGCTCTCCGCCGTCCGCGTCAGCCCGGACGTCACCGCACCCAGCGCCGCACACACAGCGAACCCCAACACCAGCCCCAGCACGGCGAGATGAGGAGCTTCCGGCACCCCGACGTCGACCACCAGCATGGACCCGACGACGAGGACGACGGTCTGGAGCACCCCCGTCGCGACCATCGGCAGCGCCGTCCCGGCGAGGATCTCCCCGTCCCGCAGCTCCCCGGTCCGCAGCCGCTTCAGCACCAGCTCCTCACGCCGGGTCGTGTAGATCGCGGCGAGCGTGGAGTAGATGCCGAACAGCATCGAGAACCCGATCCCGGCGGGCAGCAGCACCTGCCCGATGTCGAGCCCCATCTCCTTCAGCATCTTGTCGTCGGTGAACGTCGCGATGCTGAACGGCAGCAGCAGCGGCACCAGCATCGCCGTGACGAGCGTGCTCCTGCTCCGCCCCAGCAGCGTGAACTCCGCCTGCGCGAGCGCCTTCATCCGCCCGCCCGGCGTCGTCGTCGTGACCCCGCTCATGCCGACACCCCTTCCTTGCGCTCCGCGGCGATCCCGAGGAACGCCTCCTCCAACGAGGCCGACCGCACGTCCAGCCGCCCCAGCTCCACCCCGGCCCCCCGCGCCCACACGAGCACCTCGGTGGCCGTCCGCTGCAAGTCGCGCGTCCGGAGCCGGACGACGCCGTCCTCGACGGTGTGCCCGGTCACCCCGAGTTCGCCGAGCGGCGGCAGATCCCCGAGGAAATAGCCCAGGGGCAGTTCGAAGGAGATCCGGGACGGCTGCGAGGCGGTCACCTCGGCCGGGGTCCCTGAGAGGGCGACGGTCCCGGCGTGCATGATCGCGAGCCGGTCCGCGAGCCCCTCGGCCTCCTCCAGGTAGTGCGTGGTGAGCAGCACGGTCGTCCCCGCGTCCCGCAGCGCCCGCACCAACTCCCAGGTGGCGCGCCGCCCTTCGACGTCGAGGCCGGTCGTCGGCTCGTCCAGGAACAGCACCTCGGGGTCGCCGAGCAGAGCGAGCGCGAGATCGAGGCGCCGCCGCTCACCACCGGACAACTGCTTGACGCGCACGCGCTCTTTGCCGCTGAGCCCCACCAACTCCAGTACCTCGCCCACGGGTCGGGCGCCGCTGACACAGCCCGCCCACATCCGTGCCGTCTCGACGACGGTCAACTCCGAGGGGAATCCGCCCTCTTGGAGCATGACGCCGGTCCTGGGCCGGACGGCGGCCCGCTCGGTGTACGGATCGTGCCCGAACACGCGCACCCGCCCCCCGCTCGGCTGCGCGAGCCCCTCCAGCAACTCGACCGTCGACGTCTTGCCGGCTCCGTTCGTGCCGAGCAGCGCGAAGATCTCACCGCGCCCGACGTGGAAGCTCACCCCGCGGACCGCCTCGAATCCGCCCCCGTACACACGCCGGAGGTCCTCGACCTCGATCACGTGTTCTCTCGTCCCCTTGGCGTTCATGTATTCAGCGTCCCGCGGGGAGGGGGCCGTGGGCAGTGCGCGATGTCATGAGCCCGCATGACAAATGTCAGATGCCTGAATCGCACACGAAAAAGGCCCGGTTCCGAAGAACCGGGCCTTTGACCCTGAGCGGACGACGAGGCTCGAACTCGCGACCTCAACCTTGGCAAGGTTGCGCTCTACCAACTGAGCTACGTCCGCACTGCATCCGACCGGCTCCCACCGATCGGCGCGAGCACCACCTTACCTGATCCACAAGCAAGATCAGTACGGTGATGCAGAGCGGGTGACAGGAATTGCACACTGCGCCTTCCCCCTGGAAGGGGGATGTTCTGCTACTGAACTACACCCGCACAACCTGCCTGGCCTGGGTTTTTCTCCCGTGCCCGGCGGCGTGCTCCAGACATTAGCCGATCGGCAGGGGGGTAACGCAAGTCGGCTGCCCCCAGGCCCTCCTGGACCCGTGAACGGGGGGCAGCCGGCACCGCGACTACTGCGCCTCGGCGAACGCCTCGTACACCTTCTTGGGGATGCGGCCCCGCGCCGGGACGTCGAACTTGTTGGCCAGGGCCCAGGCCCGGACGGCGGACGGGTCGGGGGCGACCTCCGTCTGCTTGTACGCCTTGCCCGACCGGGACCGCTTGCGGCCGGCCTCCACGTACGGCGCGAGCGCCTTACGCAGTTTCTTGGCATTGGCTTCATTCAGGTCGATCTCGTACGACTTGCCGTCGAGCCCGAACGCGATCGTTTCCGCCGCTTCCGAGCCGTCGATGTCGTCAAAGAGAGTGACCACGACCTTCTGCGCCACGAATATCGGTCCCTTCGGCTGAAAATGCCAATTTTTATGTACGGTACAACGCCTGGTAATAGAAAGTGAAGCCGACTAAATCTCCCCGCGTGTCAGGTGCGCAATACCTGTCCGGGGCCGATCTGGGATCTTTCCCGTAACTTTTCCAGGCCACCCCCTTCTGATACCCGATCGTGATGGCGATCACGTAGCTTCCTACAACTCTACGCGGGTAGAAATTTTGTCCGGGTAGTCTGAAGACACCTGCCGGAACAGCCGCAGGAACCCAAGCACCACACCACCGGGAGTGCCCGTGGCACGCGTCGTAGTCGACGTCATGCTCAAGCCGGAGATCCTCGACCCCCAGGGCCAGGCGGTGCAGCGCGCACTGCCGCGGCTGGGTTTCGACGGCATCTCCGATGTCCGCCAGGGAAAGCGATTCGAACTGGAAGTTGACGGACCTGTGGACGAGGCCGCCCTCGCCCGGATCCACGATCTCGCCGAATCCTTCCTCGCCAACACCGTGATCGAAGACTTCACGGTCAAGGTCGAAGAAGTCGCGGAGGCGGCCAAGTGACCGCTCGTATTGGCGTCGTCACTTTCCCGGGGAGTCTCGACGACCGCGACACCCAGCGCGCGATCCGCCTCGCCGGCGCCGAACCGGTCGCTCTCTGGCACAAGGACAAGGATCTCCACCAGGTCGACGCCGTCGTCCTTCCTGGCGGTTTCTCCTACGGCGACTATCTCCGCGCCGGTGCGATCTCCCGTTTCTCCCCCGTGATGGAGACGGTCATCGAGCAGGCCAAGGCCGGCATGCCGGTCCTCGGTATCTGCAACGGCTTCCAGATCCTCACCGAGGCCCACCTCCTGCCCGGCGCGATGCTCGGCAACAACCACCTCCACTTCATCTGCCGCGACCAGAAGCTCAAGGTGGAGAACGCGGGCACCGCGTGGACGGCCGACTACGAGGCGGGCCAGGAGATCCACATCCCGCTGAAGAACATGGACGGCCGCTACGTCGCGGACGAGTACACGCTCGACAAGCTGGAGGCCGAGGGGCGCGTCGTCTTCCGCTACCTCGACTTCAACCCGAACGGTTCGCTGCGTGACATCGCGGGCGTGACCAACGAGGCCGGGAACGTCGTCGGCCTCATGCCGCACCCCGAGCACGCGGTCGAGCCGCTCGTCGGCACCGGCCGCACCGACGGCCTCCCCTTCTTCACCTCGATCCTCAAGAAGCTGGTCAACGCATGAGCCGCACGCCTCTGGACACGGTCGAGAACGCGGCCGCGACCCCCGACGTCGAGCTGCCCTGGGCCGAACTCGGCCTGAAGAAGGACGAGTACGAGCGCGTCGTCGAGATCCTCGGCCGCCGCCCGACCGGCGCCGAGCTCGCCATGTACTCCGTCATGTGGTCCGAGCACTGCTCGTACAAGTCCTCCAAGGTCCACCTCCGCCAGTTCGGCGAGAAGGCCCCCCAGTCCGACGCGCTGCTCGTCGGCATCGGCGAGAACGCGGGCGTCGTGGACGTCGGCCAGGGCTACGCCGTCACGTTCAAGGTCGAGTCCCACAACCACCCGTCGTACGTGGAGCCCTACCAGGGCGCGGCGACCGGTGTCGGCGGGATCGTCCGCGACATCATCGCGATGGGCGCGCGGCCCGTCGCCGTCGTCGACCCGCTGCGGTTCGGCGCGGCCGACCACCCGGACACCAAGCGCGTCCTGCCCGGCGTCGTCGCCGGCATCGGCGGCTACGGCAACTGCCTGGGCCTGCCGAACATCGGCGGCGAGGTCGTCTTCGACGCCTGCTACCAGGGGAACCCGCTGGTCAACGCCGGTGCCATCGGTGTCATGCGGCACGAGGACATCCACCTCGCGAAGGCGTCCGGCGCGGGCAACAAGGTCATCCTGTACGGGGCCCGCACGGGCGGCGACGGCATCGGCGGCGCGTCGATCCTCGCCTCCGAGACCTTCGACGACGCCAAGCCCTCCAAGCGCCCCGCCGTCCAGGTCGGTGACCCCTTCCAGGAGAAGCTGCTCATCGAGTGCACGCTCGAAGCCTTCGCCGAGAAGCTCGTCGTCGGCATCCAGGACCTGGGCGCGGCCGGACTCTCCTGCGCCACCAGCGAGTTGGCGTCCAACGGCTCCGGCGGCATGCGCGTCACCCTGGACGACGTCCCGCTGCGCGACTCGACTCTCTCGCCCGAGGAAATCCTCATGAGCGAGTCGCAGGAACGCATGTGCGCGGTCGTCGAGCCCGAGAAGGTGGACCGCTTCCTCGCGATCTGCGACAAGTGGGACGTCATCGCGACCGTCATCGGCGAAGTCACCGACGGCGACCGGCTGGAGATCTTCTGGCACGGCGGCAAGATCGTGGACGTCGACCCGCGGACGGTCGCGCACGACGGCCCGGTGTACGAGCGGCCCTACGCCCGCCCGTCCTGGCAGGACGCGCTTCAGGCGGACGGCGCGGAGAAGCTGCCGCGGCCGGCCGACTCCGCTGAACTGCGTGCGCAGGTACTGAAGTTGGTCGCCTCCCCCAACCAGGCGTCCAAGAGCTGGATCACCTCCCAGTACGACCACTTCGTGCAGGGCAACACGGTGCTCGCCCAGCCCGAGGACTCCGGGATGATCCGCATCGACGAGGAGACCGGCCTCGGCGTCGCGATCGCCACGGAC
>DATCQX010000749.1:0-16719 GCA_036569285.1 Streptomyces sp. | reverse complement strand
CATGCCCGACATACCCCTGACCACCCTGTTTCTGCTCTGCCTGGCCGCGCTCGCGGCCGGCTGGATCGACGCGGTGGTGGGCGGCGGCGGCCTCCTCCTGCTCCCCGCGCTCCTCCTCGGCCTCCCCGCGGGCACCCCGGCCGCCCACGCCCTCGGCACCAACAAGGCGATCGCGATCGTCGGCACCTCGGGCGCGGCCGTCACCTACGTCCGCAAGACGCGGGTGGACGTCCGCCTCGCCGTCCGCATCGGACTCGCGGCCCTCCTCGGCTCCTCAGGGGGCGCCTTCCTGGCGGCGGGCATGAGCACGGCCGTCCTCAAGCCGGTGATCATGGTCGTGCTGCTCGCGGTCGCGGCCTTCGTCATCGCCCGCCCGGCCTTCGGGACGGCGCCGGCGACCGGACCGGCGGGACCGCGCCGGGTGCTCGCGGCGATCGGGCTGGCCGGGGTGGGCATCGGGTTCTACGACGGGCTCGTCGGCCCCGGCACCGGCACGTTCCTCGTCCTCGCGCTCACCGCGATCCTCCACCTCGACCTCGTCACCGCCTCCGCGACCGCCAAGATCGTCAACTGCTGCACCAACGCCGGAGCCCTCGCCACCTTCGCCTGGCAGGGCGCCGTGATCTGGCAACTCGCCGTGCTGCTCGCGGTGTTCAACTTCATCGGTGGGACGGTCGGGGCGCACACGGCGCTGAAGAAGGGCAGCGGGTTCGTCCGGGTCGTGCTGCTGACGGTGGTGTTCGCGCTGGTGACGAACATGGCGTACGAGCAGTGGGTGGCGTGAGGGGCGATGAGGCTCAGGGGGGGGCTCAGGGGGCGTGGCTCTGAGGTACTACGGGTGTCACCGGGTTCCCGTGAGGTGCGCGAACACCACCACGTTCCCCTGATAACCCGTAGCCCTTGAGTAGGGTCCCCCGCAGGTGATCACCCGGAGTTCGGGGCGGTCGGCGGCGCCGTACACCTTCTCGTCGGGGAAGGCGCTCGCCTGGAACACCTCGACGGCGTCGACGGAGAAGACGGCGACGGTCCCGTCCCGGCGCTGGACCTCGATGGCGGCGCCCTTGCGCAGTGCGCCGAGGGAGTAGAAGACGGCCGGACCGTCGGCGTTGTCCACGTGGCCCGCGACGATGGCGGTGCCTTTCTCACCAGGGGTCGTGCCGGCCTCGTACCAGCCCGCGAGGTTCTTCTTCTCGGCCGGCGGGACGTCGAGGCTCCCGTAGGGGGTGAGCCCGAGGCCCATCAGGGGCGCGTCCACGCGGAGCGAGGGGATGCGGATGCGGTCCGGGGGAGAGGGCGGCAGCGCGGGGGCCGAGCGGGGGTCGACGGCGGCGGTGCGGGCCTGCGCGGCGGACGGCTGCGGCGGGGCGTGTTCCTCGGTGCCGTTGTGCAGCAGCCAGGCGCCCGAACAGAGCGCGGTGACCGTGACGGCGGCTATCGCGGTGTTCCCGACCCTGGCCATACGACGTTCCCCTCTCACCTGGACTGGTCCCCGTACCCCCTCCGGGTCACGAGGGGCGTCGGACCCGGAGGGGAGGGGTGTGCGGTACCGGAGGACGGGCAGCGGAGGGTGCCCGTCAGATCCCGTCGCCTCTCGCCCGGCGATGCAGGAGCCAGGTACCGCCCGCGGCGGCGACGGCGAGTGCCGCCACGCCGGCCGCGGTCTGCACGGGGTCGGGGCCCAGGGCACCGCCGACCCCCGTCTTCACGCTCCCTCTCGGGTAGGACGGCTGCCGGGCGGAGACGAGCGTCACCACGAGGTCCCCGGTGACCCTCTTCCCGCCCTCGGCGCACTCGGCGACGATCTCGTACGTCCCCGGCTGCGCGCCCGCCGGCACCCTGAACTGCCCGATGGCGTCGCCCTCGTGGGTGGACGGCGCGAGGGTGAACCGCCCGGCGCCCACCGCGCTCGCGTCCCCGGCGGCCGTCCCGCCGTCACCGCACGCGGTGGTGTTGACGGTGACCTGCGCGCCGGGCACGGCGGTCGACGGGTACACCTCCAGGCGTCCGCCGTCCCCGCCGTACGCGGGCGCCGCGGCCCCGCTCGCGGCGGCCACGGCCAGCGCGGTGCCGGTCAGCAGCCGGACGGTACGTCGCATCGGTGCTCCTCCGAGCCTCGGTCGTGCCTCTGCCCTTCCGAGGTAAGAGGCAGCGCGGCGGGAGCGCTTCCTGAGGGGAAGTCAGAAAGGGGATGAACGGGTGGCGGGGAGGAGGTGCCGTCGCTGCCGTTTCAGCAGGTCATGCGGGGTTTGGGGGAGGGGTGGGGGAAAACCTCGCCGGGGGGTGTGAACGGGTGATCGACACGCCGTCAGGACGGTGCCGGGTGAGCCAGTCGCCGCCGGGTATGAGGTCGCCGGTGGCGCGCAGCCGGTCGGCCAGGCGGGGGCCGGTGAGGTAGACCCAGGCCCGTACGACCTGGGAGCCACGCTCCCGTACGACCTCCCGGGCAACTCTCAGGTAGCGGCTGTCCGGGTCGTCCGCCCGGTATTCCTCCAGGAGGTCCAGCTCGGTGAGGGCAGCGGCGTAGTACTCGGGAGCGACGGTGACGAGGTCGCCGTATATGGGGCCGCCGGGTGCCTCCACGGCGTACGGGTATCCCGGGCCGTCGTACAGCACCGCGCCGGTCAGGCGGGCGGGCTCCTCGGTGAGAGTGCGGCCGGACAGGTGGACGGCGTGGTTGACCTCGCCAGGGCGGAGGGTGCCGTACACGAAGAAGGGGAGGGGCGCAGGGGTCACCAGGGGATTCTCTCCCGGGCTCCACCGGTGAGGCGCTATGGACATGACAAGTTTTGGCGCCTATAAATCGCAGTCGACGTCAGCGCCAACCTCACTACGCGCCTCCCGAGGAGACCGATGAGACCCTTACGGCACCACGTCCGAGGCTCCCGTCTCGCCGCGGCCGGCATAGCCGCGACCACCGCAACCCTCATGGCCGCCGTCCTCAGCCCCGTCGCCGACGCGGCCGACCGGCCCACCCGCGCGCAGGCGATCGACAACGCGGCGGACGCCGTCGCCGAACGCGCCGCGAGTCTCGGGCTCAACTCCGAGCAGGGGACGAACGTCCGGGACGTGATCGTCGACAAGGACGGTGCACAACACGTCCGTTACGACCGCACCTACCGGCAACTCCCCGTGCTGGGCGGGGACTTCGTGGTCCATCTGAACCCCGACGGCGCGTACCGCGGCGCCGACCGCGCGACCCGCCACGCCATCGCGCTGGAGTCCATCACCCCCGCCGTCCCCGCGCCCAAGGCCGCCGACCGCGCGGTCGACGCCCTGCGCGCGGCCCACCTCGGCGCCAAGGTGTCCCAGGTCAAGGCCAAGCCGCAACTCGTCGTCGACGCCCTCCACGGCACCCCGAAGCTGGCCTGGAAGACCGACGCCGTCGGCCTCGACGCCCAGGGCAACCCGGTCGCCCGGACCGTCGTCACCGACGCGCGCACCGGCGCCCAGATCGACGCCTGGGACTCGATCGAGACCGCCACCGGTGACGGGCAGTCCCTCTACGGGGGTACGGTCCCGCTGGAGACGACCCTCTCCGGTACGGCATACCAGCTCAAGGACCCGAGCCGAGGCAACACCTACACCGGGGACGCCGAGAACAAGACCGACCTGTGCATCTTCGGCATCTGCATCGTCCGCGCCCCCGCGACGCTCTTCACCGACGCCGACAACCACTGGGGTACGGGTACTACGGGCAGCCGCGCGACGGCCGCCGTCGACGCCCAGTACGGGACCGACGTCACCTGGGACTACTACAAGAGCGTCCACGGCCGCAACGGCATCGGCAACGACGGCAAGGGCTCCTACAACCGCGTCCACTACGGCAACAACTACAACAACGCCTTCTGGGACGACAGTTGCTTCTGCATGACCTACGGCGACGGTGACGGCACACAGCTCGGACCGCTCGTCGCCCTCGACGTCGCGGGCCACGAGATGTCACACGGGGTGACCTCCAAGACGGCGAACCTCACGTACTCCGGTGAGTCCGGCGGGCTCAACGAGGCGACGTCCGACATCTTCGGCTCCCTCGTCGAGTTCCACGCCGCCAACTCCAGTGACCTCGGCGACTACTTGATCGGCGAGAAGATCGTCCGCTCCGGGTTCGGCCGCAACGCGCTGCGCTACATGGACCGTCCGAGCCGGGACGCCAGCTCCGCCGACTACTGGAGCAGCTCGGTCGGGAATCTCGACGTCCACTACTCCTCCGGCGTCGCCAACCACTTCGCGTACCTCCTCGCGGAGGGGAGCGGCGCGAAGACCGTCAACGGGGTGAGCTACAACTCGCCCACGTCCAAAGGCTCCACACTGACCGGCATCGGCCGGGACAAGCTGGGGGCCATCTGGTACCGGGCCCTGACCGTCTACATGACGTCCTCGACGAACTACGCGGGCGCGCGGACGGCGACCCTGAACGCCGCCCGGGACCTCTACGGTGCCGGCAGCACCGAGTACAGCGCGGTGGCGGCGGCGTGGAGCGCGGTCAACGTCAACTAGCGGGTCGCATCGCGAAACGGCCGTCCCGGCAAGGGAGTTGCCGGGACGGCCGTCCCCTCTTCTCGCGCCCTTGTCCCGTCAGTCGACCGGTGCCACCCGGATCAGGTTGCCGTCGGGGTCCGCGACGACGAACGTCCGGCCGAACACCTCGTCGCGCGGCTCGCTGACGACACGGACCCCCTTCTCCACCCACTCCTCGAACCGCTGGTCGATGACCTCCGCGCCGCCGGACAGGTTCAGGCAGACCTCGCTCGTGCGGGGCGTCTTCGGGTCCAACTCGTCGGCCTGGCCGCTCCACAGCGACAGGGACGCGCCCCCGCCGAGGTCGAACGCGATGTACCGGGGCGTCTCGAAAGTGGGCTTGATCTGGAGCAAGTCCCCGTAGAAACGGGCCGCTTCGGGCGCGTCGCTGACGTAGACGATGAACACGATCGAGGCCGACATGGCGCTCACTCCTTGGTTGCTCTCGCTGAACACCTGAAGCTTGCGCGCAATACCTGACAGGTGCCGTCAGGTTTTCCCGAACCCTTCAGTCGAACCACACCACCAGCCGCACATGCCTGCTCCCATGCACCCCGGCCAGCACCCTCATCACCTCCCACACCGGCCCCCAATGCGTCTCCGCCCCAGCAGCCGCACGCCGGCTCCACCTCCCTGAACTGTCGGTCTCCTCCCAGTCCGCAGCCTCCAACTCGGCCCAACTGATCCACGTGGCCCCGTACGTGCCCCCGTGCCACTGCTCCCGTACCTCTCTGGAGGCGTCCCCCGGCAACCCCCTCCCCTCGGCCAGCGGCCGGAACCCGAAGGAATTGCGGACACCGAAGAGACACGCCAACGCGTTGTATGCGTTCCCGGAGTTGAGTAGAAAGAGATCGATCGCCCCCTGCCACACCACGTCCTCGTCACCCTCACCCCAGACCTCAGCCATGGGCCTGCACTCGATCATCCCGTTCACCTCGGTGGACATCCCCGCAGTCTGCCGCCCCTCCCGGCCTGCGTCGCATCCATTTCAGCACCGGCCGAAGCAGCTTGCGGATCGCCCGCGCAGGCCTTGAGGATGATCCCCTGACGGCAATTACGGGGAGCGAATCCATGGGGGCGTGGGGGAGTGAGGTTCGGGTCGGGGTCGTCTGCGGTGGGGTGACCTCGGTTGTCGCGGTGATCGTGATCGGGCGGGTCTGGAGTGCGTGTGATGTGGGAGGCGGGGCTTCGGCTAACTCCCTTTCTCTGGCGGTCATGTGCCCAGCGGTATGGGTGGTCGTAGGGATTTCCTGGGTGCTTGTCCGGGGCTTGCTCGGGAGAATTCACCCCGGCGCGGCCCTGCTGGTGGGAGTTCTGCTCAACGCATGGCTTCTCTGGTTCTCTGTCGCCTGGCTGGGGGTCCTGGACTCGTACCCCGACCCGATCTGTCCAGGGAACGTCCCCTCCTGGTGGCCCCGGTTCATTCCCGCATGACCTTCAGATACACCTCCGCCACCACCATCAACTCCGCCTCCATGGCAGGGACTTGCATCCCCGGCGACACCCTCTCGGTCACCGGCACCGGCACTGCCTCGTCCACCCCCAGCGCCGGACTCTCCCACCCCGAGAACCGCACCCGCACCCCTTGCTCGAACGCGTCGGACGTGTGCCACAGGAACAGGTGGTCGTCGCCGAAGAGGAGGTAGGGCAGGCTGGGGGAGTCGGGGGGAGGGGTGGGCTGCTGGTGGAGGGTTTTCTGGAGGGTGACTGTCATGTGGCCCAGGGATTCCGCGTCGACGTCGATCCGGCCGAAGAACAACTCGCCGGTGTAGGGCGCTTTGTTGGCTACGCGGAACGTCAATTCCGCGGCGTTTCCGTAGAGTTCGCGAGCTGTGCGGTACAAGTCCGACGTCGGTTCCACCCGGGCGATCGTCGGCGTCCCGGCGGAGCCGAGCCGTACCGCGTACACCGTCTCCGAACCCAGGAGCAGCCAGTCCCCTACCTCCCTCACCATGTCAACTCCCCGTCGGGATCAGGACACTTCGGCAGCTTCCGGCACACGAACCCGGCGATGAAGACGTCGTCCTCCTCGGTCTCGGAGGCCCAGGCGGCGGAGGACGTCATCTCGTACTCCTGGAAGCGGAGGGAGAGGGTCGGCCCGTAGGTGATGATCTGGACCTTGACGAGTTTCCGCTTGGGTGTGCGGACGGCGAAGACCGACCCGGCGGTCAACTGGGCTCCGGGGATGGGGGAATGGGAGTAGGGGAGGACGTCGAGGGCGTGGCCGTCGAGGGAGTCGTAGTCGACGAGACCGAGGGCGGCGAGGCCGGTGCGGGGGTGGCCGGGGATCAGGGTGCCGGCGGAGTCGGTGTCGGACCAGTCCCAGCGGTGGTCGGCGATGTCCATGGTGACCTGGAGGCGGCCGGTGTCCCACTCGCAGGTCGTCAGCGGCGGGAAGCTGTTCTCGCCGGAGCCGAACGCCGTGTACTGGTGAGCCTCCCGGGCCAGCCGGACCTTCCGGGCCAGCGCGAGGGACTCCACGTACGACGTGCAGCGGCCCACGGGAGGACGCGCACCGTCGCTCAACTCCCGTACCCCCGGCGAGAATCGCCACGCCCGTGAGCCGAACAGCTCCATCGGCGGGTCCAGCCACGGCCGCATCACGGACACCACGCGGTACTCGAACGACAGAGAGGCGAAGGAGTCGTCCGTCGCCCGGCTCCCCAGCGCCGCCCCGAACTCCTTCGGCGCCTCCGAGGAGAGTGTCAGGAACAGTTCCCGGCCCATCGTCACCGCCGTCCAGGGCGTGTCGAGCGCGCCGGCGGGGGAGTAGTAGGTCGGCGCGTAGCGAAGGCCGTTGGGGGACGTCGAAAACTGGCTGGGCAGACCCGGGTTGAAGGTGTCGCGGTGCCGTTTCCACACCCCCGAGGGTGACTTGGCCGCCAGCTCGGCGGACTCCCGCAGGGCATCGTCCACTTCGGCCTTGTGACCGACCGTCTGCCACGCGTCCATCGCGTCGTCGCGGGCTTGGCGCAGACGCGGTTCGTCGACCCGCGTCCACTGGTCCCGCACGGCCTGGTCGGACGACAGTGCCGCCGCGTTCTCGGCCCGGTGGTACTCCGTTTCCGCGTCGAGCCACGCCTGCCGCAGCGAGCGGTACGCGCGCAGTTCGGGGGACGGGACGGGGGTGCCCGTCGCGGGGTCGGGGTCGTACAGGTAGGCCAACGCCTCGTCGTAGCGGGCCCGTTCGTCCGCTGTCAGGGCGCTGCGCGCCAGGTCGGCGCCGAGGATCTCGCCGTACACGTCCCAGAGGTGGGTGGTCGCCGGAGGGTTCCACAGAGGGTGGGTCGGGACGCGGTTCGTGAGTTCCGCGAACTCGGCCAGTACGGTGGCCCGTCGGGCGTCCAGAGCGCCGTCGAAGCGGAACTCGGCGTCCTGGTAGACCAAGGGGGTCACCGGGAGCGACACCAGGTGGTCCGCGTCGGAGAGCATGTGCCAGAAGTGGATGCCCAGGCCGTACAGCGACGCCGCGTCCACGGGGGACGCGGCCCACACGTCCAGCGTCTCGCCGTGCATCAGACCAGCGACCCGGGGTCGATGCCGTCCAGGAGGTTGGGCGTCTTGCCCAGCAGGTGGTTGACGAAGCCGATGATCTGCATGCCGGGGATGGTGATCGTCGTCCCGTCGCTCTCGAAGTGGTAACGCCGGTCGGACTCTTGGTGGCTGTAGCTGCCCCGCGCGGAGAACGGGCCGAAGCCGACGCTGGCGCTCGCCGAGAACGAACTGGCGTACGTGTGCAGGGCGGAGGCGAACGAGGCGGAGCGGATCGAGACGTCCTTCACGAAGAGCGCCTGGAGGGGGTAGCCGATGAACCGGCCCTGCGGGGGAGTTCCGCCGTCGGACGGCATCTGGTCGTAGTTCCAGCCGTGCCCCTTGCGCAGGTCCCAGCCCCGGTTCTCCAGGAACTCCGGGTAGAACCACGGCCGTACGATCTGCACTTGGGCGAGTTTGAACGTCATCGAGAAGTCGTCGACGGCGTAGTTGGAGTCGTACTCCTGCGAATCCTGGCGGACACCCGCGCTCGCCTTCCAGAACCCGAAGCCGAACCCCCCGCCCGCCGACCACGACGTGTTCTCGCTGTGCTGATGGGAGTCGACCTGGCTGTGGTACACGGTGTACTCGGTCCAGCCGCTCGCCGTCGCGAAGTCACCGGGGACGACGGTGGTGTAGAAGAACCGCTGGCCCGGACCGGACGCGCCGGTGAGCGTGCCCAGGTCGTAGAACGACTCCAGATTGCGCTTCCAGAGCAGCATCGACTTCTCGGTGGTCTGGTCGATGTAGGCGTGGATCTGCTCGACTTCGTTCTTGTAGCCGCTCGTTGTCCAGTCGTCCATCGCGGCGGCCACCTGCATCCGGTACAGCTCCGCGTTGTTGGACCAGTCGGCGACCGCCTGCATGCCCGCCTCGCCGGTCGCGGTCTGCGCGGCCGTCCGCTTCGCGTTGTACAGCATGGCGGCCTGGGTGTAGGCCTGCATCCCGGCCTTGTAGGCCTTCTGCATCGGGCTGTCCTCGGTGACCTGCTTCTCCTCCTCGGTGATGACGTCCTTCACCGTCTTCGTCACCCGCAGCAGCCCGCGCATCCGGTCCAGCCGCTTCTGCTGCTCCTCCGTCAGCTGATCGTCGATCACCAGCGAGAACTTGAGGATCTGCCCGTAGATCTCGCTGAGCCGCGCCCCGCTCGCGTTGCGCCACACCCCCTCCTGCCGGTCGGTGGAGTACGCGGACGTCACCTCCGGGATGTAGTCGATCAACGAGGCGAAGTTGTAGGCCTGTTGGAGCAGCAGCCGCTGTTCCGCCACGTTCGCCCCCGAGGCGATGCCCTCCGCCGCGAACCTGAAGTCCTCGGGTTCGTAGGGGAGTCCGGGCATGCACCAGGTGATGAACGAGTTCCGCGCCGGTGGGACGGTGCCGTCGCCGCCGGTCAGGATCGCGTAGAGCTGGTTGCGGAAGAGATTGCCGAGGTCGGCCAACTTGTACGCCATGGCGGATCAGCCTTTCCGGGTCACCGGTGCGCTTCGATCGAGCGCATCGTGCTCGCGAGCACGTCGTAGTAGTTCGGCGCCGTCGCGTACCCCGCCTCCGCGACCGCCCGCGCGAACGCGTACGGGTCGTCGGCGTGGTCGAACGCGGACGCGTAACGGCTGTTGTCACGAAGGAAGTCGCCGTGCGCGGAGAACGACTCCTCCGGGGTCGGGTAGACCCGGAACCAGTCCCGTACGTCGTAGTCGTACGTGCCGTCGGCTCGGGGCGTCACCGAGATGACCTCCGGGAACGGGACGTCCGGACGGCTCAACACCTCGTGCGTGCGCACCAGTTGGCGGGTCTCCGGTGGATCGCTCGCCTTCGCCTTCACGCCGAAGAAGTTGTTGCCGGGCGCCTTCTCGCCCCACCCCGACTCCAGCGCCGCCTGCCCGAGCGTCACCAGCGCCGGCACCCCGGTCGCCGTCTGGCTCGCGTCCGCGTAACTCCCGTACCGGGCGACGAAGTCACCCACCTTCGAGGGCGCCGAGGCCGCCGCCGACCAGACCGCGTCGTACGGCCCGACCAGGCCGGCCCACTGCTCCGAGACGGTCTGGGGGACGCCGTCCTGCCGTTTGGTGCGCCAGTCGACGCTCACGTACTGCGTGCCCTTGAAGAAGTAGGCATGCCCGTTACCGGGGTTGAGGGCGCCGTCGAGTCCGCCGCCCACCCACGCCGGGTCGACGCCGGACCAGCCGTCGGCGATCGGCTTGGGGTAGCCGGGGTCCTGCCGGTCGCCCGGGAGGTCGTAACGGGCGTACTGCGCACCGCAGAAGAAGTAGAGCTTGCCGTCGCCCCAGTTCATCACCGCGTCGATCGTCTCGAACGCGAGCCCCGCCCAGTTCCCGCTGATCGGCAGCGGGTAGTCGGCCTCCACCTCGCGCGTCTCGTAGGGGATGCGGACGTACTCCGTCCCCCGGAAGACGTACAGGTAGCCCTGTCCGAGGTCCACGGCTCCGTCGATGCCCTCCTCCCAGCCGGGCGGCAACCCGGCCCAGGTGTCGGTGAGTTGCTGGTCGAAGTCCGGGTCGGCGGAGTCCGTCTCGATGTCGAAGGTCCGCACCGTGGAACCGGTGAGGAAGTACGCCTCGGGTACGCCGGCCATGTCGTGCCCTTTCTGAGGAAGGTCGTTGGATGTCTGTCCCGCCGGCCGTCACCTCCTGTCCCCTCCGGCCTGCCCGTTCGGGTGAATAACGATCGCTATGCCACCAACTCGGGCTCCTCGGCAGCAACTTCGACCGCCTTCTCTCCCTTGCGCATCACCAGCACCGCGACCACCGCCGCCGCCAGCACTCCCACCGCGCTCACCGCGAACGTCGTCCTCATCGAGGCGGTGAACGCCTCCCGGGCGACCTCCAGCATCTCCGGGGCACCCGCTCCCGCGATGGAGTGCCGGGCCGCCTCCGGGGCGTCCTCGGGCATCCGCGCCGTGTACCCGCTGGTCAGCAGCGAGCCGAGGATGGCGATGCCGAGCGCCGTACCCGCCTGCTGGATCGTGTCGTTGAGCGCGGAGCCGACGCCCGCCTTGTCGGCCGGGATGGTCCCCATCAGCGCGGCGACGGCGGCCGGCATCGCGAGCCCGGCGCCGAGGCCGAGAAGTCCCAGCGCGACGGCGGGAGTTGTGAACCCGCTGCCCGCGTCGACGGTCGTCAGCAGCGCGAAGCACGCCACCATCACCAGCATCCCCGCGAAGATCACGAGCCGGTTCCCGAACCGCTGCGCCAGCTTCACGCCCGCCCCGTTGCCGGCCAGCGCGGCGATCGCCAGCGGCAGGAACGCGAGGCCCGCCTTCACCGGCGAGTACCCGAGCACGAACTGGAGGTACTGCGTCAGCACCAGCAGCAGCCCGCCGTTGCCGATCTGGACGAGCGCCAGCGACAGCGAACCGCCCGTGAATTCACGGTGCTTGAAGAGGACGAGCGGGACCATCGGCGACGCCGTCACGTTCTCCCAGGCGACGAACCCGGTGAGGGCGACCACCGCGACGGCCAGCGTGAGCGCCGAACGCCCCGCGAACGCACCGTGCTGGGGGATCTCGATGATCCACCACACCAGCGCCGTCATCCCGACCGCCGAGAGCACCGCGCCGAGCGGGTCCGCCTTCTGCCAGGGCGCCCTGGACTCGGGCATCAGAGTCACACCGGCGATCAACGCCAGTGCCACGACAGGGACGTTGAGGAAGAAGACGGAGTGCCACGAGAAGTGCTCGATCAGCACACCGCCGAGGACCGGGCTGCCGACCAGGCCCAGCATCGACACCGAGCCCCACGCGGCCATCGCCTTCGGCCGCTCCTCCTCGTCGAAGACCGTGATCAGGATCGACAGCGTGGACGGCATGATCAGCGCCCCGCCGATCCCCATCGCGACCCGAACGGCGATGACCTCACCGGGAGTTGTGCAGAACGCCGCCGCGAGCGAGGCCGCCCCGAACAGCACCAGCCCGATCAGCATCACCCTGCGCCGCCCGAACCGGTCCCCGAGGCTGCCGGAGGTCAGGAGCAGGCCCGCGAAGACGAGGATGTAGGAGTCGAGGATCCACTGCGTGTCCTGCGCGCTGGCCCCGATGTCCGCCGTCATCGACGGCACCGCCACGGTCAGCGCCATGCTGTCGATCGTCAGCACGACCGTGCTCAGACAGAGCACGACCAGGATCCACCACCGTCGTCCGCCCATCGGATTCCCTCCCTGTGCGCACGTCGTGCGCTTGATGCGTACACCGTTCCCGATGTCTGTGCGTACACCGTACGCCTGGAGGAACGGTGTGCGCAATCGCTGAGGGGGTGTGCAACACCCGAGTTGCTCCTGTGACGACACCCGCCACACGTGACTCATTCCGCACCGTTACTTGGCCGGTCCTGCACGGTTGAGGCTTGAAGAACCCCCGCTAAAGTCGACCGAAAGGCGTCACCACGCGACGTGCGGCCACTGCACCGCGACCCCCGCACGCCGGTCCCCCCGCACCGCCTCCGCACGGCCTCCGCACCACCCCGCACGGCGTTCGAAATCCCGGGCAGGCCGCTGACCACGGCCATGTCGCCGACACTCGAAGCAGCCAGGAGGTCCCCGACCATGCCTCTGCGCCATCTCGCGCCACACGACCAGCGCCTCTTCCTCATCTACGGCACCGGCCCCGCCGCCTTCGTGCCGGACCCGCTGATCCACCGGGCCGTCGCCCGGCAGGCGGCCCGCGCGCCGCACGCGGTCGCCGCCGAACATCGCGGCCAGACCCTCACCTACGCCCAACTCGACGCCCAGTCAGAGGCGTTGGCCGCCCGCCTGCACGCGGACGGCGTCCGCCCCGGCGACCACGTCGGCCTCTTCGTACGACGCTCCCTGCCGATGCTCGTCGGCCTGCTCGGCATCCTCAAAGCGGGCGCCGCCTACGTCCCCCAGGACATCGGCCTCGCCCCGCCCGCCCAGCTCGCCCACGTCATCCGCACCGCCCGCACCCGCGTCGTCCTCACCCTCGGCGAGTACGCGCACCGCGTCCCGATCCCGCCCGGGCATCAACTCATCGACCTGAACGAGCCGTTGAGCCCCGGCCGGGTCGAACTCCCGCCGCCCGCACCGGACGACGGCTGCTACGTCCTGTTCACCTCCGGCACCACCGGCCACCCCAACGGCGTGAAGGTCACCCACCGCAACGTCGCCAACATCCTGCTGACGGAGCCGGGTTCCCTCGGCATCGGACCCGGCGACCGGGTCGCCCAACTCCTCAACATCGCCTTCGACATGGCGGCCTGGGAGATCCTCGGCTGCCTCGCGCACGGCGCCACCCTGGTGATCCGGGACCGGGACATCGCGGCCACCGCCCGCACGGCCACCGTCCTGATCGCCACCCCGACGGTCCTGTCCGGCATCGACCCGGCCGCCTGCCCGAGGGTCCGCACGGTGGCGGTCGCCGGAGAACCCTGCCCGCGCCCGCTCGCCGACGCGTGGGCGAGCAGAGCCGCCTTCTTCAACTGCTGCGGCCCGACCGAGACGACCATCGTCAACACCATGTCCCGGCACGACCCGAGGAACCCCCTCCTCACCATCGGCCGCCCCACCCCCAACAACACGGTCTACGTCCTGGACGCCGACCGCCGCGCCCTGCCGATCGGCGAGGTCGGCGAGATGTGGGCCGGCGGGGACTGCGTCTCGGCGGGCTACCTCGCCAACGACCGCCTGAACGCGGAGCGTTACGCCCCCGACCCGTTCCTCGGCGGCGGACGGCGCATGTTCCGCACCCGCGACCTCGGACGTTGGACCCCGGACGGCCGTCTCGAACACCTCGGCCGCACCGACGACCAGGTGAAGGTGCGCGGCTTCCGTGTCGAACTCGACTCCGTCTCCTCGGTGTTGGAGCAGGTCCCGGGCGTCGTCCGCGCGGTCACGCTCAAGCGCGACGACCGCTCGCTCGTCTCCTTCGTCTGCCCGGCGGACGTCGACCCCGACGCGGCCAGGCGGGCCGTCGCCGACGCGCTGCCCTACTACTGCGTGCCCGATGATGTCATGCCCCTGACATCATTGCCGGAGACCGACCGGGGCAAGATCGACAAACCGGCGCTCCTCCGACTCGCCCTGGAGCGACCGGCGGTGGTCCGATGACGACGGAACTGAACCGCACCGGCACCCCCCTGCCGCCCCTCACCTCCCTGCCGCGCCGACTGCTCAAACACCCCCGGCTGATGCACTACAACCGGCTCGCGGCAGCGGTGATTATCGTCAACGCCATCTGCCTGTACGCGAGTTGGCCGGTCAGCGAGCAGGGCATGGCCCACGCCGTCCTCGCGAACCTGAGTCTGGCGATCCTCGTCCGCCAGCAGTACGTCATCAACTTCCTCTTCCGGGTGGCGACTTCAGCCCCGGTCAGTTGGCCGCTGCGGGTCCGCTGGACGCTGGGCAAGGTCTACCACTTCGGCGGACTCCATGTGGGCGGCGCGCTCGCGGGCACGGCGTGGTTCGCCGCGCTGACGTTCACCACCACCGACACCGCTGTGAGGGCGGTGAGTTGGGCGCTGCTCGTGCTGCTCCTTGTCATCGTCGCGACCGCGCTGCCGCCGTTCCGGTCCCGGCATCACGACCACTTCGAGAAGATCCACCGCTTCGGCGGGTGGAGCGCCCTCGCTCTGTTCTGGGCGCACACGCTGCTGACGGCGGGCGGGCCCGTCGAACCGGCGGTCCTCGCGGTCGTCACGTTCAGTGTCGCGCTGCCCTGGATGCGGCTGCGCAAGGTGGCCGTCCGGGTCGAACGGCCGTCCCCGCACGTGGTGTTGGCCCGATTCGACTACGGCGAGACCCCGTTCGCCGGGTCCTCCACGGCCGTCAGCCGCAGCCCGCTCAAGGAGTGGCACTCCTTCGCGAACGTGCCCTCGCCGGGGCGGCCCGGGTTCCGGCTGACCATCTCGCGGGCGGGGGACTGGACGGGGAAGTTCATCGACGACCGGCCAACCAAGGTGTGGGTGAAGGGAATCACCACCGCTGGGGTCGCCAACATCGAGGTCCTCTTCCGGAAGGTGATCTACGTCGCCACCGGCAGCGGCATCGGTCCCTGTCTGCCGCATCTCCTCGCCGCCGAGGTGCCCTCCCGGCTCGTCTGGGCCACCCGCGACCCCCGTGTCACCTACGGTGACGCCCTCGTCGACGAGATCCTCGCCGTCCAGCCCGACGCTGTCGTCTGGGACACCTCCCGGGACGGCAAACCCGACATGGTCGACCTCGCGTACGCCGCCTACCGGGACTTCGGCGCCGAGGCGGTCATCTGCATCTCCAACAAGAAGCTCACCTGGCAGGTCGTCCACGGCCTCGAACGGCGGGGCATTCCGGCGTACGGCGCGATCTGGGACTCCTAGAAAGGATGCTGACGATGCGTCATCTCAAGGTGGAGCGGTACGACGGTGTCGTGCTCGTCCAGCTGCACCGGCCGCAGGTCCTCAACGCGCTCAACTCCGAGCTGCTCGGTGAACTCCTCCACGTGGTCCGGCCGTTGGCGTCCGACGAGGAGGTCGGGTGCGTTGTCCTCACCGGATCCGAGCGGGCGTTCGCCGCGGGCGCCGACATCAAGGAGATGGCCGGGAAGAGTGCCGGGGACATGGTCGCGGAGGACTACTTCGGGGCGTGGGAGGAGTTCGCCGACCTTGCCGTCCCGAAGGTCGCCGCGGTCAACGGCGTCGCGCTCGGCGGGGGTTGTGAACTGGCGATGATGTGCGACCTCGTGATCGCGGGGGAGTCCGCGCGGTTCGGGCAGCCCGAGATCAAGCTCGGGGTGATACCCGGGATCGGCGGCACCCAGCGCCTCACCCGGCTGGTCGGCCGCGCCAAGGCGATGGACCTCGTCCTCACCGGCCGCACGATGGACGCCCGCGAGGCCGAGTCCGCCGGCCTCGTCTCCCGAGTCGTCCCCGACGACCGCACCCTCCCCGAGGCCCTGCAGGCCGCCGCCACCATCGCCTCCCACAGCCGCATCGCCGTCCGCACCGCCCGCGACTGCGTCGACCGCGCACTGGAGACCGGCCTCCGCGACGGCGTCCGCTACGAACGCCGAGCGTTCCACGGCCTGTTCGCAACCGACGACCAGACGGAGGGGATGGCGGCGTTCTTGGAGAAACGGGCGGCGCGGTTCACCGGGAGGTGAGTGCTGGGGTGGACGTGGCGGGGGAGACGCCGGGGGCTGCGGCCGCATCACGGCGGGGGCACCCGGCACCTCCCCCACGCGTCCACCTGGCGAGGCCGACCACGCGAGGAGCCGCACAGGGGAGGGGCGCGCAGTGAGCCCCGCATGCACAGCGGGGTGGCTCGGCGGCGGGTCGGCCGCGTGAGGACTCGCACAGGTAATGGGGTCGCACAGGAAGGGGCTGCACGCGCGGCGAGGTGGCTCGCACGGAGCGGTGGGTTCGTGCGGAGGGCCGGCCGCGCGGGGTGGCATGGCCATCCCGCCGGGCTGTCCACGGACGAGGGGTAGCCGCGCCGCGGGCCGCCTGCGCCGAGAGGGGCTGGCTGCGTCATGGGCACACCCGCGCAACGTGGAGTAGCGCGCATCCGCCCAGGTGATCAGGTCGATTTCGCGACGGGGGCGGCCGAGCGCCTGCGCGAAGGCCGCTCGGGTCTCGGGCCGCTCGGGTCTCGGGCCGCTCGGGTCTCGGGCCGCTCGGGTCTCGGGCCGCTCGGGTCTCGGGCCGCTCGGGTCTCGGGCCGCTCGGG
>DATCQX010000748.1:0-15688 GCA_036569285.1 Streptomyces sp. | reverse complement strand
GTCAGCCGCCTGGTCTTACGGCCTTGCTGGGCAAAGCCGTCCGCGATCTCCAGGGCCTTGGCGTCGTCGCCCGCGATCACGACCGACGACGGCCCGTTCACGGCGGCGATGCTCACACCCTCGACCAGCAGCGGCGCCACTTCCTCCTCGGACGCCTGCACCGCCACCATCACCCCGCCGCCCGGCAGCTCCTGCATCAACCGCCCACGGGCAGCCACCAGCACACACGCATCCGCCAGCGACAACACCCCCGCCACATGCGCAGCCGCCAACTCACCGATCGAATGCCCCGCCACAAAATCAGGCACGAGCCCCCACGACTCCACCAGCCGGAACAACGCCACCTCGACCGCGAACAACGCCGGCTGAGTGAACCCCGTCTGCCCCAGAAGCTCCCCATCACCGAACACCACCTCCCTCAGGGGCAGTTCAAAGTGCCCACACACCTCATCGAACGCCGCAGCGAACACCGGATAGACGCCATACAACTCACGCCCCATCCCCACCCGCTGCGACCCCTGACCACTGAAAAGAAACGCCACCCGCCCCTCCGAGACGGCATCTCGCACCAGCCCAGGAACCGAACCCCCCTCCGCCAGCGCCACCAAACCCGCACGACGGCCGGCCTCATCAGCCCCCACCACCGCCGCCCGATGCTCAAAACCAGCCCGACCAACAGCCAACGAGAACCCGACATCAACCGGACTCACCCCCGAATCCACCACCTCCAACAACCGCCCAGCCTGCGCCCGCAACGCACCCTCACTCTTGGCGGACAACACCCACGGCACCACCCCCACCACCTCAACGGCAGGAACTTCCTCAACCACCGGCGCCTGCTCCAAAATCACATGCGCGTTGGTCCCACTCACCCCGAACGCGGAAACCGCCCCTCGGCGCGGAGCACCGGTCTCCGGCCAGGCCACCCGCTCCGTGAGCAGCGACACCGCCCCCGCCGACCAGTCCACATGCGACGACGGCTCATCCACATGCAGCGTCTTCGGCAACACCCCATGCCGCAACGCCTCAACCATCTTGATCACACCGGAAACCCCCGCAGCAGCCTGCGTGTGCCCGATGTTCGACTTCACGGACCCGAGCCACAGCGGCCGTTCACGGTCCTGCCCGTACGTCGCGAGCAACGCCTGCGCCTCGATGGGATCACCAAGCCTGGTCCCGGTCCCATGCGCCTCGACGGCGTCCACATCGGACGGCACCAGCCCAGCGTTGGCCAGCGCCGCACGGATCACCCGCTGCTGAGCCGGACCACTCGGCGCGGTCAGACCGTTGCTCGCGCCGTCCTGGTTGATGGCCGTACCCCGGACCACGGCCAGCACCCGGTGTCCGTTCCGCTGCGCGTCCGAGAGCCGCTCCACGAGCAGCACGCCGACGCCCTCGCCCCAGCCGGTGCCGTCCGCCGCGTCCGCGAAGGACTTGCAGCGACCGTCTCGGGAGAGCCCGCCCTGGCGGCTGAACTCGGTGAAGACGGTGGGTGTCGGCATCACGGTGACTCCGCCGACCAGCGCGAGCTCGCAGTCGCCCTGGCGCAGTACCTGAGCGGCCTGGTGCAGCGCGACGAGTGAGGACGAGCACGCGGTGTCGAGCGTGACGGCGGGCCCTTCGAAGCCGAAGGTGTAGGCGATCCGGCCGGACGCGACACTCGTCACGTTCCCGGCGAGCAGGTGCCCTTCGGTGCCCCCGGGCGCCCGGTGCATGCTCGCGCCGTAGCCGGAGAAGGAGACGCCGACGAAGACACCGGTCCGGCTGCCGCGCACCGAGGCCGGATCGATCCCGGCCCGTTCGAGCACCTGCCAGGACGCCTCCAGCAGCAGCCGCTGCTGCGGGTCCATCGCCAGCGCCTCACGCGGCGAGATCCCGAAGAACTCGGCGTCGAAGTCCGCGACGTCGGTGACGAAGCCGCCCTCACGCGCATACGTCGTGCGGGGCCGCTGGTTGTCCGGGTCGTAGAGGGCGTCGACGTCCCAGCCTCGGTCGTCCGGAAACCCGGTGATCGCGTCCCGGCCCTCGTCGACCAGTCGCCACAGGTCCTCCGGAGACTCCACGCCTCCGGGGTACCGGCAGCTCATGGCGATGATCGCCAGGGGTTCCTGTTCCTTCGACTCCAGCTCGCGCAGGCGCTGGCGGGTCGAGTGCAGTTCGGTGGTGACTTCCTTGAGGAAGTGCCGCAGCTTGTCTTCGTGCGCCATTTACGCCAGTCCTCTGAAGAAGTCGTTTCGCTGTCCGGTCACGAGATGCCGAACTCCTCACCGAGGAAGTCGAAGATCTCCTCGTCGGTCGCCGACTTGATCCGCTGCCCGACCTCGTCCGGCTCGGAGGGGGCGTCCCACTTGGCGAGCAGCGTGCGCAGCCGGTCGGTGATCTCCGCCCGTGCGGTGTCGTCGGCGGGCACGGTGGTCAAGGCCGCTTCCAGCCGGTCGAGTTCGGCGAGCCCGGGTGTGCCGGTGTCGTCGGCGGTGCCCAGTTCGGACCGCAGGTGCTCGGCCAGTGCGACCGGTGTCGCGTGGTCGAAGACCAGCGTGGCCGGCAGCTTCAGCCCGGTCGCCGTGAACAGGCGGTTGCGCAGTTCCACGGCGGTCAGCGAGTCGAAGCCGAGTTCCTTGAACGCGCGGTCGGCCTCCACGGAACCGGTCCGGGCATGGCCGAGGACGTTCGCGGCCTCGGCCCGCACCAGGTCGAGCAGCAGACGCGGGTGTTCGCTCTCCGGCAGTTCCCGAAGTCGCCGCACCAGCTCCGGCTCGCCGGAATCCGACTCCATCACCGCCGGTGGCGCCGCCTCGGGCAGCTCGGCGAACAACAGGCTCGTCCTGGCGATGGTGAAACCGGGCAGGAACAGCTCCCAGTCGACGTCGGCGACGGCTACGACCTCGTCCCGCCTCCGCAGGGCTTCGCCCAGTGCGGTGATCGCGATGTCCGGTGCCATGGCGGGCAGCCCGCGCCGGCGGAGCTGCGCCTCGATGTCGCCCTCGGCGGCCATCCCGCCACCGGCCCACGGACCCCACGCCACCGAGGTGGCGGCCAGGCCGTCCGCCCTGCGCTGCTGGGCCAAGGCGTCCAGGTAGGCGTTGGCCGCCGCGTAGGCGGCCTGTCCGCCGCTGCCCCAGACGGCCGCGATCGACGAGAACAACACGAAGGCGTCGAGCGGTTCGTCGGCCAACAGGGCGTGCAGGTTCGCCGCGCCGTCCACCTTGGCCGAGACCACCGAGGCCAGCTCGTCCGGCGTCAGCTCGGTCAGCGGGACGCCGGAGTGCGGCACTCCGGCGGTGTGCACCACCGCCCGGACCGGGGCACCCTCGTCGGCCAGCTGCCGCAGCAGCTCCGCCAGCGCGTCGCGGTCGGCCACGTCGCAGGCTGCGACGGTCACCTTGGCGCCGCACGTGAGCAGTTCGGCCTCCAGCTCCGCCGCGCCGTCCGCCGCACGGCCCTGGCGGCTGGTGAGCACGAGGTGCTCGGCGCCGTTCCCGGCCAGCCAGCGCGCGACATGCCCGCCCAGCGCACCGGTACCGCCGGTGACCAGTACCGTGCCACGCGGACGCCACTCCGGGAACGCCGTGCCGTCCGACGGCCCCCGCTCCACCCGGCGCAGGTACACGCCGGAGTCCCGCAGCGCCACCTGGTCCTCGCCGGTGCCCTGGAGCACACCCACCAGCAGCTCGGCCACCCGCTCGTCCACCACGTCCGGCAGATCGATCAGGCCGCCCCAGCGGTCGGCGTGCTCCAGCGCGGCGACCCGGCCGAGGCCCCACAGCTGCGCCTGCGCCGGACTGGCCAGCCTGTCCCCGGGGCCGGTGGACACCGCCCCCCTCGTCAGGCACCACAGCGGCGCGGTCACACCGGCGTCACCGAGGGCCTGCACGATCGACACCGTCGGCAGAGAGTCACCGTCCGGCGCCGGCAACGACACCACTCCGACGACCGGCTCCCCCGCACCGGCGACCTCGGCCCTCAGCCGTTCCGCGAGGGCCGCACGGTCCCCCGTACCCAGCTCGACGACGGCGGTCTCGGCACCACGCCCGGCCAGGGCACGTATCACCGAGGCCCCGAACTCCTCTTCGCCACCGGGCAGCACCACCAGCCAGCGGCCGGACAACAGCGCGCCCGTCTCCCCGGCCGTGGCCTTCCAAGTGACCTGGTACCGCCAGGAGTCCGCAGTCGACTTCCGCACAGCGTCAGCACTCAGCCGGACTTCGGGCCAGTAGCGCTCGCGCTGGAAGGCATACGTGGGCAGATCCACCCGACGGGCACCACTGCCCGCGAAGAACGCGGACCAGTCCACCATCACACCCCGCGTGTGAGCAGTGGCCACAGCGGTCACCAGGGACTGCGCCTCGTCACGGTCCTTGCGCAACACCGGCACAGCCGCCAGACCCTCACCGGTCCAGCACTCCTGGGCCAGAGCGCTCAGCGCGCCGTCCGGACCCAGTTCGACGAACGTCGTGACACCCCGGGCCTCCAACGCCCGCACACCGTCCAGGAACCGGACGGCCTCGCGGACGTGGCGCACCCAGTACTCGGCGTCCGGCATGACTTCGGTTCCGGTGAGGGTGGACACGACAGGGATGCGCGGAGCCTCGTAGGTGAGCCCGGCCGCGACCTCGCGGAAGGCATCGAGCATGCCGTCCATGTGCGACGAGTGGAACGCGTGACTGACGGTGAGCCGCTTGGTCTTACGCCCTTCGAAGCCGGCCACCAGCTCCAGGACTTTGTCCTCGTCACCGGCAACCACGACCGACGACGGCCCGTTCACAGCGGCGATGCTCACACCCTCGACCAGCAGCGGCGCCACCTCCTCCTCGGACGCCTGCACCGCCACCATCACCCCACCCCCCGGCAACTCCTGCATCAACCGCCCACGAGCCGCCACCAGCACACACGCGTCCGCCAGCGACAACACCCCCGCCACATGCGCAGCCGCCAACTCCCCGATCGAATGCCCCGCCACAAAATCAGGCACGACACCCCACGACTCCACCAGCCGGAACAACGCCACCTCGACCGCGAACAACGCCGGCTGCGTGAACCCCGTCTGCCCCAGAAGCTCCCCATCACCGAACACCACCTCCCTCAACGGCAGTTCAAAGTGCCCACACACCTCATCGAACGCCGCAGCAAACACCGGATACACGCCATACAACTCACGCCCCATCCCCACCCGCTGCGACCCCTGACCACTGAAAAGGAACGCCACCCGCCCCTCCGAGACGGCATCCCGCACCAGCCCAGGAACCGACCGCCCCTCCGCAAGCGCCACCAGACCCGCACGACGGCCGGCCTCATCAGCCCCCACTACCGCCGCCCGATGCTCAAAACCAGCCCGACCAACAGCCAGCGAGAACCCGACATCAACCGGACTCACACCAGAATCCACCACCTCCAACAACCGCCCAGCCTGCGCCCGCAAAGCACCCTCACTCTTGGCGGACAACACCCACGGCACCACCCCCACCGGCTCAGCCGAACCCTCAGAAGCCGCCGCCTCCACCACCGGCGCCTGCTCGATGATCACGTGCGCGTTGGTCCCACTCACCCCGAACGACGACACCCCAGCCCGCCGAGGCCGCCCCACCTCCGGCCAGGCCACCCGCTCCGTGAGCAGCGACACCGCCCCCGCCGACCAGTCCACGTTCGACGACGGCTCATCCACGTGCAGCGTCCTGGGCAGCACCCCATGCCGCAACGCCTGAACCATCTTGATCACACCCGCCACACCGGACGCGGCCTGCGTATGCCCGATGTTCGACTTCAACGACCCGAGCCACAAAGGCCGTTCAGCGGACCGCTCCTGCCCGTACGTCGCGAGCAACGCCTGCGCCTCGATCGGATCACCAAGCCTGGTCCCGGTCCCATGCGCCTCGACGGCATCAACATCCGCAGCCCCCAGCCCGGCGTTCGCCAGCGCCGCACGGATCACCCGCTGCTGCGAAGGCCCGTTGGGCGCGGTCAGCCCGTTGCTGGCGCCGTCCTGGTTGATGGCCGTACCTCGGACCACGGCCAGCACGGGATGCCCGTTACGGCGAGCGTCCGACAACCGCTCGACCAGCAGCATCCCCACCCCCTCACCCCAGCCGGTGCCGTCCGCCGCGTCCGCGAACGCCTTGCAGCGGCCGTCCGGCGCAAGCCCCCGCTGACGGCTGAACTTGAGGAACGCGCCCGGGGTGGACATGACGGTCACACCGCCCGCCAGGGCCAGTTCGCACTCGCCCTGCCGCAGCGCCTGCGCGGCGAGGTGGAGCGCGACCAGGGACGAGGAGCACGCCGTGTCGACGGTCATCGCGGGGCCTTCAAGGCCGAGGACGTACGAGATCCGGCCGGACATGACGCTGCCCGCGTTGCCGGTCAGCAGGTAGCCGTCGGCGCCTTCGGGGGTCTCGGCCAGCAGCTCGGGGTAGTCCTGGCCGTTCGTTCCGGCGAACACCCCGATCTGGCGGCCACGCACCGAGGCCGGGTCGATGCCCGCGCGCTCGAAGACTTCCCAGGAGGTTTCGAGGAGGAGCCGCTGCTGCGGGTCCATCGCCAGCGCCTCACGCGGTGAGATCCCGAAGAACTCCGGGTCGAACCGCTCGGCACCGTCGAGGAAGGCGCCCTCTCGGGTGTAGGTGGTGCCGGGGTGCTCGGGGTCGGGGTGGTACAGCCCGGTCAGATCCCAGCCTCGGTCGGCGGGAAACGTGCTCACCGTGTCGGTCTCGTCGGACACCAGCCGCCACAGGTCTTCCGGGGAACCGACCCCGCCGGGGAACCGGCAGGCCATGCCGACGATGGCGATGGGGTCGTCGGCGGGGGCGAGGGGGACCGTGGTGGTCTCTGCCCGCTGGCTGAGGCCGAGTGTCTCGCCGCGCAGGAACTCCACGAGTTCCCTGGGGGTGGGGTGGTCGAACACCAGGGTGGCAGGCAGTGTGAGGCCCGTGACCGCGCCGAGCCGGTTGCGGAAGTCGACGCCGGTCAGTGAGTCGAAGCCCAGCTCGCGGAAGGCACGGGAGGCGTCGATGCCCTGGGACGGGTCGCGGCCCAGTACCGCCGCCACCTGCGAGCGCACGAGGTCGAGCAGCAGCCGGCGCTGTTCGGTTTCCGGCAATCCGTCGAGCCAGTCCCGCAGCTCCACCTTCTCCACGGTCGGCAGGGTCCGTGCCTCCGGGAGTTCCTCGACGAGGGACAGCGGCCGGACCGCGCCCATCGCCGGCACGAAGGTCGCCCAGTCGACGTCGGCGAGCAGCAGCGCCGGCTCGTCGCGGCGCACGGCGCGTGCCATGGCGGACACGACCGCGTCCGGTGCCATCGGACGCAGTCCGAGGCGGCGTTGGTGCTGTTCGCCGGTGCCCTGTGCCAGTCCGCCGCCGGCGAGCAGACCGAGGGCGACCGACGTGGCGGGCAGGCCCGCCGCACGGCGCTGCTGGGCCAGCGCGTCCAGGTAGGCGTTGGCGGCTCCGTAGGCCGCCTGGCCGCCGTTGCCCCACACGCCGGTGACCGAGGAGCACAGGACGAAGGCGTCGAGTTCGAGGCCCGCGGTCAGTTCGTGCAGGGCGCGCGCGGCGGCCACCTTGGGGCGCAGCACGGCGTCGACCCGGTCGGGGGTGAGCGCGGTGAGCAGTCCGTCGTCCAGCACGGCGGCGGCGTGGACCACCGCGGTCAGCGGGCGCTCGGCGGGGATGCCGTCGATGAGTGCCGCGAGTGCGTCGCGGTCGGCGACGTCGCAGGCGGTGATGGTCACCTTGTCGCCCAGTTCGGCGGCGAGTTCGGCGGCTCCGGGGGCGTCGGGGCCCCGGCGGCCGGCCAGCAGCAGGTGGTCGGCGCCGTTGGCGGCCAGCCAGCGCGCGGTCTCCGCGCCGAGCGCGCCGGTGCCGCCGGTGATCAGTACGGTGCCGCGCGGCTGCCAGGACCGGGCGTCGGGCGATCCGGCGGCGTGTTCCAGGCGGCGGACGAACACCCCGCTCTCGCGCACCGCGTACTGGTCCTCGCCGCCGCGCCGGGCGAGGACGCCGGCCAGCCGGGTCAGCGCCCGGTCGTCCGGCAGTTCCGGCAGATCGATCAGACCGCCCCAGCGCTGCGGGTGCTCCAGGCCGAAGACGCGGCCGAGTCCCCAGACCTGGGCCTGGTCCGCGTTGGTCAGCCGGTCGGACCGTCCGGTGGCCACCGCGTCCTGGGTGACGCACCACAGCGGCGCGTCGACCTGGGCCTCGCCCAGGGCCTGGGCAGTCAGCACGTTCGGCCACAGCTCTCCGTCGCCGGACAGCCGGGAGAGCACGCCGGCCGGTGCCTCGTCCGCGAGCACGCCCCGCAGGCGCTCGGCGAGGTCGTCGCGATCGGTGTCGGCCACGGGCAGCAGCACGACGTCGGCGCCGTGGCCGGTCAGTGCCGCGCTGAGGGCGGTGGTCAGTTCGTCCTCGGCGAGAGCGGCCGGGACGAGCAGCAGCCAGGTGCCGGTCAGCACGGCCCCGGCGGGCTCGGCGGCCGGGCGCCACACCACGCGGTACCACCAGGACGCCTCGGCGGCCGACTGGTGGCGGCTACGGCGCCAGTCCGACAGGGCCGGTACGACCTCGGTCATCGGCGCCGTGTCCGCTATGCCGAGGGCGGCGGTCAGCTCCGCCACGTCCGCGCGCTCCACAGCGTCCCAGAACCGGGCGTCCAGCGGGTCCTGCGCGGCCGTGGACCGTGTGCTCTCCAGCCAGTAGCGACGCCGCTGGAAGGCGTACGTCGGCAGTTCCACCGGGCGACCGCCGGGGAACACCGACGCCCACTCGACGCCGATGCCCCGCACATGCGCTTCGGCCAGCGATTCCAGGAACCGGGCGAGACTCCCCTCACCCCGCCGCAGCGAGCCGACCACCGCGACCCGCTCAACGGTCTCCTGCACCGCCAGGGCGAGCACGGGGTGCGGACTGACCTCGACGAACACCCCGATGCCCTGCTCGACCAGAGCCCGCACGGTGTCCTCGAAGCGGACGGTCTGGCGCAGGTTGCGGTACCAGTACCCGGCGTCCAGAACGCTGGTGTCGATCCGCTCGACGGTCACCGTGGAATAGAACGGCACCTGCGAGGGGCGAGGAGTGATACCGGCGAGGACCTTCGCCAACTCGCCCTCGATCTCCTCCACATGAGCGGAGTGCGAGGCGTAGTCCACCGGGATACGGCGTGCGCGGAAGCCGTCCGCCTCCGCTTCAGCCAGCAGCTCGTCGAGAGCATCCACATCACCGGCGACGACGATCGAGCCCGGCCCGTTCACGGCGGCGACCGAGACACGACCGACCCAACGAGCCAGCCGCTCTTCCACCGCATCCACCGGAAGGGAAACGGAGACCATCCCGCCCCGGCCCGACAGAGCCAGCAGCGCCTTGCTCCGCAACGCCACCACCCGCGCCGCATCCTCCAACGACAACGCACCCGCCACCGCAGCAGCCGCGATCTCCCCCTGCGAATGCCCGATAACCGCAGCAGGCTCCACCCCATACGAGCGCCACAACGCAGCCAACGACACCATCACCGAGAACAACACCGGCTGAACAACATCAACCCGCTCCAAAGCGGCCTGATCGTCCAGCACATCCAGCAACGACCACTCCACGTACGGCTTCAGCGCCTCCGCACACGCCCGCATCGACTCCGCGAACACCGGCGACGAACCCAAAAGCTCGACCGCCATCCCCACCCACTGCGACCCCTGCCCCGGGAACACGAACACCACACGGTCATCGGAGCCCGCGACCCCTTGCACCACACCGGGTTCCGTCGTGCAGCGGACAAGCCCGGCCAGGCCCTTGCGGAAGCCGGCCGTGTCGGTCGCCAGCAGCACCGCGCGGTGTTCGAAGGCGGTCCTGCCGGTGGCGAGGGAGAAGCCGACGTCGACCGGGTTCGGTCCGGGCTCGTCGTCCAGGCGGGACAGCAGACGGGCGGCCTGATCGCGCAGTGCCGCCTCGCTGCGCGCGGACAGGACCCAGGGCAGGACGCCGGACGCGCTGGGCTCCGGCGCCGGGTCGGCCGTGGGCGCCTGCTCCAGAACGACGTGTGCGTTGGTGCCGCTGATCCCGAAGGAGGAGACACCGGCCCGCCGGGGCTCGCCGGTCTGCGGCCAGTCGAGCTGTTCGGTCAGCAGGGAGACGGTGCCGGCCGACCAGTCGACGTGGGTCGAGGGTTCGGCGACGTGCAGCGTCCTGGGCAGGACGCCGTGCTGGAGTGCGAGCACCATCTTGATCACGCCGCCGACACCGGCGGCGGCCTGGGCGTGTCCGATGTTCGACTTCAAGGAGCCCAGCCACAGCGGCCGTTCGGCAGGGCGGTCCTGCCCGTAGGTGTCCATGACCGCCTGCGCCTCGATCGGGTCACCGAGGGTGGTGCCCGTGCCGTGCGCCTCGACAGCGTCGACCTGCCGGGCGGAGAGCCGCGCGTTCGCCAGCGCCGCGCGGATGACCCGCACCTGCGAGGGGCCGTTGGGCGCGGTCAGCCCGTTGGACGCGCCGTCCTGGTTGACCGCCGAGCCCCGGACGACCGCCAGGACCGGGTGCCCGTTGCGGCGCGCGTCGGACAGCCGCTCCAGCACCAGCATGCCCACGCCCTCGGCCGGTCCAAAGCCGTCGGCGTCGGCGGAGAACGCCTTGCACCGGCCGTCGGGGGCGAGCCCGCGCTGGCGGCTGAACGAGAGGAACATGCCGGGCGTGGATACCACTGTGACGCCGCCGGCCAGCGCCAGCGCGGACTCACCGCGCTGTATCGACTGGACGGCCATGTGCAGGGCGACGAGGGAGGAGGAGCATGCCGTGTCGACGGTGACGGCGGGACCTTCCAGGCCCAGCGTGTAGGCGACGCGCCCGGAGACCACGCTCATCGTGGTGCCGGTGAACAGGTGGGCCTCGGCGCCGTCCTGGGCCTCGTGGAGCCGGGGGCCGTACTCCTGGGCGATCGCGCCGGCGAACACACCGGTGCGGCTGCCGCGCAGCGAGCCCGGGTCGATCCCGGCCCGCTCCAGCGCCTCCCAGGAGGTTTCGAGGAGGAGGCGCTGCTGCGGGTCCATCGCCAGCGCCTCACGCGGGGAGATCCCGAAGAAGTCCGCGTCGAACCCGCCCGCGTCGTGGAGGAAACCGCCGTGGCGTGTGTAGGTCTTCCCGGCCAGTTCCGGGTCGGCGTCGTAGAGCGCGTCGACGTCCCAGCCCCGGTCGGCGGGAAACTCCGAGATCGCGTCGCCGTCGGACGTCACGAACCGCCAGAGGTCGTCGGGGGAGGCGATACCGCCGGGGAAGCGGCAGGCCATGCCGACGACGGCGACGGGTTCGTGCTGCGCCTGCTCGACGTCCTGGAGCTTCTGCCGGGCCTGGTGGAGCTCGGCGGTGACCCGCTTGAGGTAGGCGACAAGCTTCTCTTCGTCGGCCATCTACCCGAACACCTCGCCGTTCCGATCCGTCCGGTGGTAGCCGGTCATGACATCCCCAGTTCGCTGTCGATGAAGTCGAAGAGTTCGTCGGTGGTCGCCGACTGCAACCGGGTCACGACGCCCGCGTCCCCGGTGTCTTCCGTGGTTCCTTCCGCCGGGTCCTCCAACAGTCCCTGGAGCCGCGCCCGTACTTCGGCGCGGAGGCCGTCGTCCAGGGCCAGTGCGGCGAAGCTGCGTTCGAGCCGGTCCAGCTCCGTCAGCACGGAGGTGGCCGCCGGCGCCTCCTCGGGGAGCAGTTCGGCGCGCAGGTGCGCGGCGAGTTCGGCCGGGGTGGGGTGGTCGAAGACGAGGGTGGCGCGCAGTCGCAGGCCGGTGGCCGTGTTGAGGCGGTTGCGCAGTTCGACGGCGGTGAGCGAGTCGAAGCCCAGCTTCTTGAACGTTTGGCCGGGCTCCACCGAGGAGGCGGTGCCGTGGCCGAGCACGGTGGCGGTGTGTTCGCGCACCACGTCCAGGACCAGTTGGTGCCGGTCCGCTTCGGGGAGTCCGGCCAGCCGTCCGGCCAGCGCGGGGGCGTCCACCGGCTGCGTCGCGACGGCGGCGGTACGGCGGGTGGCGGTGCCTCGGACGAGGCCGCTCAGCAGCGCGGGAACCCGCTCCTGCGCCCGTAGGGTCCGGGTGTCCAGGCGCATCGGGACGACCGTCGCCTCGGGCCGCTCAACCGCCACGTCGAACAAGGCCAGCCCCTCACCGACCGACAACGCACCCACACCCACACGCGACATCCGACGCACATCAACACCACCCAGATGCCCCGTCATCCCACTCGCCTCAGCCCACAACCCCCACGCCAACGACACACCCGGCAGACCCAACGACCGCCGATACGCCGCCAGCCCGTCCAAAAACACATTCGCCGCCGCGTAATTCGCCTGCCCCGCACCCCCCAACGTCCCCGACACCGACGAGAACAACACGAACAGCGACAGATCAAACCCCGCCGTCAACTCATGCAAATGCCACGCCGCATCCACCTTCGGACGCAACACCCTCTCCACACGCTCCGAAGTCAACGACCCCACCACACCGTCATCCAGAACACCCGCCGCATGCACCACCCCCGTCAACGGACGCTCCGCCACAACACCCTCGACAAGCGCGGCAAGCTCACCCCGGTCAGCCACATCACACGCAGCCACCCTCACCGTCGCACCCAACCCCACCAACTCAGCCCGCAACTCAGCAGCACCAGGCGCCTCCACACCCCGCCGCCCCACCAACACCAGATGCCGCACACCATGCTCGACCACCAGATGCCGGGCCACCACCCCACCCAGCACACCCGTACCACCCGTCACCAACACAGCCCCGCCCGGATCCAGCACACGCGGCACCGTAAGCACCAACTTCCCCACATGCCGCGCCTGACTCAAAAACCGCAACGCCTCAGGAGCCCGCCGCACATCCCAACCCCGCACCGGCAACGGCCGCAACACACCCCGACCGAACAACCCCACCAACTCACCCAACATCTCAGCGACGAGGTCGGGATCGGTGGTCAGCAGGTCGTAGACGCGGTAGGTGACGCCGGGATACTGGGCGGCGACCTGTCCGGCGTCGCGGATGTCGGTCTTGCCGATCTCGACGAACCGTCCGCCGTCCCGCAGCAGTTGCAACGAGGTGTCCACGAACTCCCTGACCAGCGAGTTCAGTACCACGTCCACGCCCGAGAGGAACGTGTCCGCGAAGTCGAGGGTGCGGGACGAGGCGATGTGGTCGTCGTCCAGGCCCAGCGAGCGCAGCACGTCCCACTTGCCGGGACTGGCCGTGCCGAACACCTCGGCGCCCCAGTGCCGAGCCAACTGCACAGCGGCCATCCCCACACCACCGGCGGCGGCATGGATCAGCACCGACTCCCCCTCCCGCAGCCCGGCGTCGTGGCGCAAGGCGTGGTAGGCGGTGAGGAACACGACGGGCACCGAGGCCGCCTCGGTGAACGACCAGCCCTGCGGCATCCTGACCAGGAGCCGCCGGTCGGTAATGGCGACGGGGCCGAAGGCGCCGGTGAACAGGCCCATCACCGTGTCGCCGGGCGCGATGCCAGTGACATCGGGCCCGACCTCCAGCACGACGCCCGCGCCCTCGCTGCCCAGCACTTCCTGGTCGGGCACCATGCCGAGGGCCAGCACCACGTCACGGAAGTTCACGCCGGCCGCGCGGATACCGACCCGCACTTCGCCGGCCGCGAGGGGCCGCGCCGCCTCGGGCAGGTCGACCAGGGCCAGGTTCTCCAGGGTGCCCTTCTCCGTGACGTCCAGTCGCCACGTCGTCGAACCCTGCGGCGGGGTCAGTGTCTCGTGCGCGGCGGGCCGGACCAGCCGTGGCACGTAGACCACGCCTTCCCGTACCGCGAGTTGGGGTTCGTCGCCGGCCAGCGCGGCGGGCAGGACGGCGGACACGTCGTGGTCGTCGACGTCGACGTCGACGAGTACGAACCGGCCGGGGTTCTCCGCCTGCGCCGACCGGACCAGGCCCCAGATCGGGGCGTCGGCCAGGTCGAGGACGCCTTTGCCGGGCTCGGCGGCCACCGCGCCACGGGTGACGAGGACCAGGCGGCACGAGGCGAACCGCTCGTCGGCCAGCCATGCCTGGACGAGTTCGAGCACACGTGCCGTGGCCCGGCGGGCCGCTTCCGGGACGGGCTGCCCGAACCCGTCGGCGCAGGCCACGAGCACCACGTCGGGTGCCGGGTCGCGGGGAAGGTCGTCGAGGTCGGCGAAGGTGTCCAGACCGCCCAGGGCCACGCCGAGCTTGAACTCGTCGGCCCCGACCAGGGCCCACGCACCGCGCCGGTCCACGGGTTCGGACGGCGGTGTCAGCTCGTGCCAGTCCACCCGGAACAGGGCCTGCGGCAGCCCCGTCCGCGCCTGGTCGACCGCCATGGGCCGCAGCGCCAGGGACTCCACCGACGCCACCGGACGTCCGGTCACATCGGCCAGCCGCAGCGAGACCGCGTCCGGACCGGCGGGCGACAGCATGACGCGCGCCTTCGTGGCACCGGTCGCCTGCAAGGTGACCCCGCCCCAGACGAACGGCAGCCGGCACTCCGGCCCCTCGCCCACCACCGCGTGCAGAGCGGCGTCCAGCAGCGCGGGATGCACTCCGAACCGCCCGGCGTCCGGCACCAGCTCCGGCGCCAGCTCCACCTCGGCGAAGACGTCCTCGCCCGAACGCCACCAGGACTTCAGCCCCTGGAACGCGGGCCCGTAGCTGTACCCCAGCTCCGTCCAACGGTCGTAACCGCCGTCCCAGTCCACCTCGACGGCCCCCACGGGCGGCCAGACGCTCAGGTCGAAGGTGTCGCCCGCGCCATCGGCCAGCACACCCGTGGCGTGCCGAACCCACTCGGAGTCCTCCGGACCGCCCTCACCCCGGGCATGCACGGCCAGCGAACGGGCACCGGACCCGTCCTCGGCCCCCACCGACACCCGCAGCACGACGCCGCCACGCTCCGGCAGCACCAACGGCGCCTCAAGCGTCAGCTCCACCACCCGACCGCAGCCCACCTGGTCACCAGCACGGATCGCCATCTCCAGGAACGCCGTCCCCGGCAGCAGAACCGACTCCCGCACCCCGTGATCGGCCAACCACGGATGCGTCGCCAGGGACAGCAGCCCGGTCAGCACCACACCCCCGGACTCCGGCAGCTCCACCGCAGCACCGAGCAACGGATGCCCGGCCTCCCGCAACCCGACCGCCGCCACGTCCCCGACCTGCGAGCGCCGGGACTCCAGCCAGTAGCGCTGGCGTTGGAAGGGGTAGGTGGGGAGGTCGGTGAGACGACCGCCGGGGAAGACGGCCGACCAGTCGACGTCGGCGCCGTGGACGTGAGCCTCGGACAGGGACAGCAGGAAGCGCTCCAGGCCGCCCTCGTCGCGACGCAGCGAGCCGATCGCGGTGATCTCCTCGGACGTCTCCTGGACGGCCATGGCCAGCACCGGGTGAGCACTGGACTCCACGAACAACTTGTGACCCTGCTCGACCAGGAGGCGGACGGTCTCCTCGAAACGGACCGTCTGGCGCAGGTTGCGGTACCAGTAGTCGGCGTCCATCACGCTCGTGTCGATCCGCTCCACGGTGACGGTGGAGTAGAAGGGCACCTGCGACGGACGCGGGGAGATACCGGCGAGGACCTTCGCCAACTCGGCCTGGATCTCCTCCACATGGGCGGAGTGCGAGGCATAGTCGACGGGGATCCGGCGTGCGCGGAAGCCCTCCGCCTCCGCTTCAGCCAGCAGCTCATCAAGAGCGTCG
>DATCQX010000747.1:0-3557 GCA_036569285.1 Streptomyces sp. | reverse complement strand
GCCGATCTGGAACCGGTCCTTCGTGGACCACGTGCAGATCACGATGGCCGAGGACATCGGCATCGGCGGGCGCGCCGGGTACTACGACGGCATCGGCGCCGCCCGTGACGTCATCCAGAACCACCTGCTCCAGCTGATGGCGCTCACCGCGATGGAGGAGCCGGCCGCCTTCGACGCGGCGTCGCTGCTCACCGAGAAGCTGAAGGTCCTCAAGGCCGTGAAGCTCCCGGAGAACATCGGCGAGCACACCGTGCGCGGCCAGTACGCCGAGGGCTGGCAGGGCGGCGAGAAGGTCAGCGGCTACCTCCAGGAGGACGGCATCGACCCGGCCTCCACGACGGACACGTACGCGGCGATCAAGCTGAACGTCGACAACCGCCGCTGGGCGGGCGTCCCGTTCTACCTGCGCACCGGCAAGCGCCTGGGCCGTCGGGTGACGGAGATCGCGGTGGTGTTCCAGACCGCACCGCACTCGCCCTTCGACTCCGACGCGACGGAGGAACTCGGCTCCAACGCGGTCGTCATCCGCGTCCAGCCGGACGAGGGCATGACGGTACGGTTCGGTTCGAAGGTCCCGGGTACCTCGATGGAGATCCGGGACGTCACGATGGACTTCGCGTACGGCGAATCCTTCACCGAGTCGAGCCCGGAGGCGTACGAACGGCTCATCCTGGACGTACTGCTCGGGGACGCCAACCTTTTCCCCCGCCACCAGGAAGTGGAAGAGTCCTGGAAGATCCTCGACCCGATCGAGGAGTACTGGGCGACGCACACGAAGCCCGCCCAGTACGCGTCCGGCAGCTGGGGCCCCCAGGAAGCCGACGAGATGCTCGCACGAGACGGACGGAGCTGGCGCAGGCCATGAAGATCGACCTCACGGACACCACGGCAAGCAAGATCAACAAGGCGCTGGTGCAAGGTCGCCGCGCCATCGGCACCCCCGCCGTGGGCATGGTCCTGACGATGGTCATCGTCACGGACGAGGAGAACGCGTACGACGCCATCAAGGCCGCCGAGGAAGCCTCCCACGAGCACCCCTCGCGGACCCTGGTCGTCATCAAGCGCCAGGCCCGCACCCCGCGCGAGCGCACCCAGTCGCGGCTCGACGCCGAGGTCCGGGTGGGCTCGGAGGCGGGCGCCGGCGAGACCGTCGTCCTGCGCACCTACGGTGAGGTGTCGGACCACGCCGACTCGGTGGTCCTGCCGCTGCTGCTGCCGGACGCGCCCGTCGTCGTCTGGTGGCCGGTGGACGCCCCCGACAACCCGTCCAAGGACCCGCTGGGCGCGCTGGCGCAGCGCAGGATCACCGACCTGTACGCGGTCGAGAACCCCCTCCGGACGCTGGACGCCCGGGTGCGGTCGTACTCCCCCGGCGACACCGACCTCGCCTGGACGCGGCTCACGCCGTGGCGCTCGATGCTGGCGGCGGCCCTCGACCAGGCCCGGGTGCCGATCGTGTCCGGCGCGGTCGAGGCCGAGGCCGACAACCCGGCCGCCGAACTGCTCGCGCGCTGGCTGGAGGCCCGCCTCAAGGTCAAGATCGACCGCGTGGTGACGGCCGGCCCGGTCGTCACGGCCGTCCGGCTCGGCACGGCGGACGGCGAAGTCGTCATCGACCGCCCGGACGGCCCCCTCGCGACGCTGTCCCTGCCGGGTCAGCCCTCCCGCACCCTCGCGCTGAAGGTGCGCACCACCTCCGAACTCATCGCCGAGGAGCTGCGGCGCCTCGACGCGGACGAGATGTACGCCGTCGCCCTGCGGGGCGAGGCCACCAAGGAGATCGCCGCTCATGTCTGAGACACCTCTGCTCACCGAACGGCCCGAGTGGGACGCCCTGTTGGCGCACTCGGCTGATTCTCCGGGGCTGCGGGAGCTGTTCGCCGCCGACCCCGGGCGCGCCGAGCGGTACGTGGTGCGGGTGGGCGATCTGCGGATCGACTACTCGAAGCACCTCGTCACCGACGAGACGCTCTCACTGCTGCGTGAACTGGCCTCCGCCACCGACGTGTTCGGGCTGCGGGACGCCATGTTCCGGGGCGAGAAGATCAACATCACCGAGCGGCGGGCGGTGCTGCACACCGCGCTGCGCGCGCCGCGTGACGCCGTGATCGAGGTCGACGGGGAGAACGTCGTACCGGCCGTCCACGCCGTCCTCGACAAGATGGCCGCGTTCGCCGAGCAGGTCCGCTCGGGGTCGTGGGTCGGGCACACCGGCAAGCGGATCCGCAACGTCGTCAACATCGGCATCGGCGGCTCGGACCTCGGTCCGGCGATGGCCTACGAGGCGCTGCGGGCCTTCACGGCACGGGAGTTGACCTTCCGGTTCGTGTCCAACGTGGACGGCTCCGACCTGCACGAGGCCGTGCGGGACCTCGATCCCGAGGAGACGCTGTTCATCGTCGCCTCGAAGACGTTCACCACGATCGAGACGATCACCAACGCCACCTCGGCGCGATCCTGGCTGCTCAGGGGCCTGGACGGTGACGACAAGGCCGTCGCGAAGCACTTCGTGGCGCTGTCCACGAACGCCGAGAAGGTCGCCGACTTCGGTATCGACACGGCGAACATGTTCGAGTTCTGGGACTGGGTCGGCGGACGCTACTCGTACGACTCCGCCATCGGGCTCTCCCTGATGATCGCGATCGGCCCGGACGCGTTCCGGGAGATGCTCGACGGGTTCCACCTCGTCGACGAACACTTCCGGACGGCGCCCGCCGAGGCCAACGCCCCCCTGATCCTGGGCCTGTTGGGGGTCTGGTACGGGAACGTGCTGGGCGCGCAGTCGCACGCGGTGCTGCCCTACTCGCACTATCTCTCCAAGTTCACCGCCTACTTGCAGCAGCTGGACATGGAGTCCAACGGCAAGTCCGTGGACCGCGAGGGGCGTTCGGTCTCCTGGCAGACCGGCCCCGTCGTGTGGGGGACGCCCGGCACCAACGGGCAGCACGCCTACTACCAGTTGATCCATCAGGGCACGAAGCTGATCCCGGCCGACCTGCTCGGGTTCGCCCGTCCGGTCGGTGAGCTGAGCGACGAACTCAAGGCGCAGCACGACCTGTTGATGGCCAACCTGTTCGCGCAGGGCCAGGCGCTGGCGTTCGGCAAGACCGCCGACGAGGTCCGCGCGGAGGGCGTCCCCGAGGAGCAGGTCGCGCACCGCACCTTCAAGGGCGACCACCCCACGACGACCATCCTCGCGGGCGAGTTGAGCCCCTCGGTCCTCGGCCAGCTCATCGCCCTCTACGAGCACAAGGTGTTCGTCCAGGGCGCCGTCTGGAACATCGACTCCTTCGACCAGTGGGGAGTCGAGCTGGGCAAGGTCCTCGCCAAGCGAGTCGAACCCGCCCTCACCTCGGGCGCCGACGTGCCCGGACTCGACCCCTCCACGGCCGCCCTCGTGGCCGCCTACCGTGAACTCAAGGAAGTGAAGTAGCCATGCAGCTCGGCCTGATCGGTCTCGGCAAGATGGGCGGCAACATGCGCGAGCGGATCCGCCGCGCCGGCCACACCGTCGTCGGATACGACCGCAACCCCGAACTCTCCGACGTGGCGAGCCT
>DATCQX010000746.1:0-5468 GCA_036569285.1 Streptomyces sp. | reverse complement strand
CTGGCATGTAGGCGTATGGCGTCCTCGATCTCCTGCATGGTCAGCGCAAGAGCTCCGAGCGGTATGGGGTCGGCTTGAACACGGCTCAGCGGGCCCGTGGTCCGCCGGGTGTGATCCAAGTGTCGGCGTACGGCTGGATGTGCTCACCCTCGTACGGGTGAATGTGCACGGTTCGTGCACTGATAGGTCCCGGCGCCCGGCCGCCTGATGCGTAGTTCGTCCGGGCGGCGGAAGGCGGTTCACGGTGGTCCTGGACCCGCATCGCTGGTTGGAGCTTCGGCGGTTCTGCGGTCTGGTCGAGTCCAGGGCGATGCGCCTGTCGGAAGATCGCGCGGAAGACCGGGCTGAACCGCCGTACCGTCCGCAAGTACCTGTCAGCGCAGTCCCCGGTCGCGCCGCTGATCGATGCGATGCTGCGGTCCGAGATCCTCATCAAGGGCGCGGTGGTCCACGAACGGCTGGTCAGCGAGTACGGGTTCACCGGCACCTACCAGCGCGTGAAGCTCTACCTTCAGGAAGCCCGGCCCCGCGTCGCCGAAGAACTGGGCATCAGCCCCGGCGAACTGCCGGGCCTGCACCGTCGGTTCGAGGTCGTCCCCGGCGCGCAAGCCCAGGTGGACTGGGGTGACGAAGGCAAGATCCTCGCCCACATGGGCATCCCGAAGGTCTACTCCTTCCACATGACGCTGTCGTACTCGCGTGACCCGTTCTGCTGCTTCACCACCAGCCAGGTCCTCGCAACGTTCTTCGGCTGCCACCGCCAGGCGTTCGCCCACTTCGGCGGCGTACAGATGACGATCGTCTACGACCGCACCAAGACCGTGGTCCGCCGCCACGTCGCCCCGGGTGAGGCCGTCCCACTGCGCCCGGAGGCGGTCGGCTTCGCGGGCCACTACGGCTTCGACGTCCTGGCCACCTACCGCCCGCAGGGCAAAGGCCGGGTCGAGCGGCAGGTCGGCATCGTCCGCGACCACGTCCTGGCCGGCCGGGCCTTTGCCTCGGTCGAGGAACTCGACGCCGCGTTCACCGCGTGGGTGCCGCTGCGGCGCGCGCGGGTCCACAACACGCACGGCGAGGTCATCGGCCACCGTGCGGTCCGTGACCACGTCGCTCTGCGGCCACTGCCGCGCACTCCCTACGTCGTCGCCCAGCGGCACCTTCGCCCTGCCGGCAAGGACTGCATGGTCGCCTTCGACGCCAACCTCTACTCGGTGCTGGCCCGCAAGTCCGCTCCCGCCAGCTGGTCGAGATCCGGGCCACGAAGTCCTAGATCGTCATCCGCTCCACCGTCCCCGACGCAAGCGGCGAGACCCTGCTGGCCGCCCACCCACGGGCCGTCGGCCGAGGAGCCAAGGTCGTCGACGAACGCCACTGGGACGGCCTTCCCAAGGGCGACACCCGCCGCGTCACCACCGTGGACGCCCTGCCCGGCCCTCGACAACGGCACCCTCAAAGCGCCGACGACGGTCCGCTCCAAGTCCTGCTCAGCAGGGCGGCCGCCATCCGCGTCGAGGTCGGCCGCCGCCCGCTCTGGATCTACGACGAACTGACCGGAACCCGACCGTTCACTACCAACTCCACACCGAAGGAAGCCCGTTGAGCAAGCTGACCGGCAATCGCATCCGCACCACGGCCACCAAGCTCGGCTTGCCCCACCTCGCCGAGAGCCTGAACCAGTACGCCCAGCGGGCTGAGGAGGGCAAACTCGATTTCCTCGACCTCATCCTCAGCAAAGAACTCGGTGTCCGCGACGACCGGCGCTTCCGCCAGGGCCTGCGGCTGTCGAGGCTGCCGCACCACAAGACGCTGGACGACTACGACTTCTCCTTCCAGCTCGAACTCGACCCGCTCAAGGTCAAGGACCTCGCCACTCTGTCCTTCGTCGAGGGCAAGGCCAACGCGGCCCTGCTGGGCCCGCCCGGAGTCGGGAACCCACCTGGCCGTCACCCTCGCGGTCGCGGCCTGCCGGGCTGGATACTCGATCTACTTCGCCCCCCTCGACGACATGGTCCGCCACCGCAAGGCCGCCGAAGCCTCCGGACGCCTGGCCGGCCAACTCCGTACCTACCTACGGCCGAACGTTCTCGTGGCCGACGAGGTTGGCTACGAGCCCCTGGAACGCGCCGAGGCCAACCTGGTCTTCCACGTGATCTCCAAGCGCTACGAGAAGGACTCGATCATCCTGACCTCGGACAAGACCTTCAGCAAAGCGCACCTGTTCCGGCGAACCTATGCCAGGCAGCGCCGAAACTTCGCGGGTTCCGGTGGCACCTCGGATACTGCATGATCGACCCGTGCTGATCGAAGTGGTGAAGGTCGCGAGGTTTCCCGGAACCCCCTGGCTGGCCCATGTCCGAACCTCGTTCGGTCACACCGCAGTCCGGTGGTGCGGGGACTTGGCCGCAGAGCCTGGCGAATACCACGTCGAGTGGACCATCGACGAGGACATCGTCTGGGGGCGGAACGCCAAGCCGGCTGCCAGTATCGGTCCTGGGCTCCGGACTGGCGGGCACTGCGTTGTGCTGCGGGGTCGGCTGAGCCTCACCGAGGACGGTGCCGCCCTGCTGGACCTGGACGGCACCACCATCCTGTTGGACCTTGCCGATCTGCTGCCCGAAGGTGTTGCCGGCACCTGGGTCGAGCTCTTCATCGAGCGGGAGAAGATCGCTCTCTACCCCTACGAACCCTGACCAGAAGTCAGTCCTTGGTCGTCTCCCCCTCTGACAAGCGGGTCTCGTCGACGCGGTCAGACAGATAGATCATGGTGGCCTCGGGATCCATGCCGAACGCGGCGGCGACGAGTTTGGGGTCCATGGTGTTGACCAGGTCAAGCAGTCGAGTGCAGCGGATCATTCGGGGCGGGAAGCCGCAGGCGTCGAGGACGTGACTGACATAGGCGGTGGACGCCGGGCCCAGGCCGGACTTCGTCTGGCGGGTGACCATGACGTGGGGATTGCCTGTCCGCTGGGATTCGCGATGCGCCAGACAGCGTTCCAGCCCTGCCCATGACGCCGGGTCCGAGGGAACCGGATGCGGACGGTCGCCGAGCCGGGTAGTCCGGGCGTGAAAGTCGAGGTCATCGGTCTGCAGCATCTTGACCTCGCGGCTTGATGCGCCATGCAACAGCGCGAGCATGCCCAGCAGGGCCTCATGCGGGTGGACGGCCGGACCGGTGGTCCAGCGGCGGAACAGGACACGCTGCTGGTCGAGTGTCAGCGTCGCTCCGGTGAAGCCACTCGTTCCTCGGGAGACCAGGCCGTGGGAGGGATCGACGAGCACGATCTTCCGGGAACGCGCAAAACGGAAGAACTGTCGGAGCACGACCAGCCGCTGTTTCCGGGCCCTGGGCGAGCCGGCGAGGAAGGCTTCGCCGTCGCGGACATCGGCCAGCGCCCAGTCCTGCTTGCCGCACTCACTGGCGAGGAAGCGAGCGAGGTCACGCATGGTGGCCAGTGCCGCCTCGTTGGTTCCATCGCTACGAGGCCGTGTTCCTGCACGGCGGGCTCTCTCGCGCGAGCGCATCATGAAGTCGGCGAATGCGTCCACCGCTGACCGCAGGGTCTCGGGGACGGCATCGATGCGACGCTGTCGGCGGCCGGCCGCGAGCCGTTCGGCCTGATCTGTGGCCATGGCCATGCCGTGACCGGTGAAGAAGGTTGCCAGCGCGCGGGCGAGGGAGCCCATCGAGCGTCCCGAACGACGAGAGCGTTCGAGCAGAGCCTGCGGGTGGTTGGGCAGTTCGTCCAGGAGAAGTCGTCCCAGGGAAGTGATCATCGTGCACGCGCGGCTGACACAGTATTCGGCGGCGAGATCAGCCGCGAAGTCCCGCAGCCAGTCCGGGGGTTCACCGAGTTCGGCGATCAGGCTCTCCGCTCGGACGAAGAGCCGGTCGGGGTGACGCTACCAGCAGGCTGAGCACAGTCCCAGCCCGCCATGCCGTCGCACGCGGCCGCATTCGCGGCATGGCCGGGGCGGCTGTTTGGTCTGGCAAGGACGCGAGCAATGCCCGCACCAGCCGGTGTCCTCACGCAGATAGCCGGACCGACTGCACCGAGGGCACGACGCCTTGGCGGCGTCGCGTTCCGTCTTGCGCAAACAGTCCCGGCACATCGTTGCTGTCTTGTCTCTGACCGGGTGACCTCAGGCGGTGCATACGCGTGAGCAGGTAATGCACCGGCCGGTGTTCTCCTGGAGGACGCGCTGCCGGCCGCAGCGGGGGCAAGCGGCCCTGGCCGCCGCCTCTTTCTGTTAGGCCGTGCAGCGACAGCAGTACTGCCTGTTGATGATGCCGACCGGTGCCCCGCAGCCGATGCAGTCGCTCTGTTTGACGCCCACGATGCCACCCTGGCCAGAGCGGCGGCATCGAACGGCCGCGTGCGGAGGCCGCCTTGGGCAGGTCAGAGACTGGCCGCGGTGGGGCGGCAAGACGCTCAACGGGGGTGGCGCCGACCTCGAAAAGGTCGTTGGGAGTGCAGTCCAGCGCGGTGCACAACGCGATCAAGGTGGACATCTTCACTTGGGAGGGCTCCTTGGTGAACAGTGCGGACACCGGCGCGGAGGACATCTACAGGCCGGCACGTTCGGCCAGAAGCCGCTGCAGCTGCGGTGGAACGGGTGCGCCACCGCGCCTATGCACTGCACGCGAAGAGCTGGCTGAAGCGGGAGAAGGGCCTGTTCAGGCCTGCGGCGCGCGCGACCGGCGATCTGGCCAGTGTCGGCGCTCCCCGGCGATCCGGCGGGTGAGCGTGATCAGGCCGGCCCAATGGTCAGGGCGGCGCTCGTGGTCACGGTTGAGACGCCGGGCCTGTGAGAGCTGCCCCAGGGTGCGTTCCACCACCCAGCGGCGGTCCATGACGGTGAAGCCGCGTGGACCTCGCCCCTCACCCCCGTGCCGGGCAAAGGCATCGGCCAGGGGCTGCCCCTGATAGGCGCTGTCGGCCCAGACGAGTTCCAGCAGCCGCCCAGGCTCGTCCATACAGCGGTCCAGGAGCGCGGGCTTGGAGTCGTGCACGTCGGCCGGGTTCACGATGACTTCTAGCAGGTCACCGCATGTGTCGGTCAGGATCGAGCGCTTGCGGCCGTCGCATTTCTTGTTCCCGTCGAAACCGCGTGACGCAACAACGGTGTCCGCCGGGTCGACGGACTGCGCGTCGATGATCCCCGCCGTCGGCTCCGCGCTGCGGCCTCGCGCCGACCGGTCCCCGCGGCGCAGCCGTTGGTACAACTCCCGGACGTAGCCGTGCGCACGCCACCGGCGGAAGAAGTCGTAGACCGCCCGCCACCAGGGAAAATCCCGTGGCATGGCCTTCCACTTCCCGCCATTGTCGCAATGCCGTTGCTTGTGGGGTGCAATCACCGTTTCACGATCGCGGGCGTACGAGCACGATGGTGGACATGCATCCATGGATCGGGTTATCCGACAAGGTCCGGCTGGGGGTGCTCACCGAGTGGGTGCCCGTCGAGCTGGT
>DATCQX010000745.1:0-5096 GCA_036569285.1 Streptomyces sp. | reverse complement strand
ACGGAACAGGCCGCGGGGTGCGAAGAGGCGTGAACGGCGTTTCCGTGCGCCCTCGTCCTCGTCCGTGACTTCCGCGGCCTTCTTCTCGTACGTGCCCTCGCCCTCGTACGCTCCCTCGTCCTCGTACGCATCTCCTGCCGTCCCCCGCCCCGGCCACCACCGCTTCCAGCCCAGCCCCTTCCCCTCGGTCTCCTCCACGCCACGCTCCGGCCGGTCCCCCGACCCCCGCGGGCCCTCCGGTTCCCACGCGGCCCAGTCGACCAGCAACTCCCGTTCGAGGCTGGTGCTCTCCAGGCCCTCGCTCCGCGCGACCGCGCCCTTCCGCCGCCAGAGCGACCGTCCGCTCCACTCGCGGCACGACCACGCCCGCACCGCGAGCGCCACGGGAACACCGACGGCAAGGCCCCACACGAGTGCCGCGCAGCCTGTCTGCCACCAGACGGGGCCGAAGCGGGCGAGGGTGCCGGTGCCGAGGGGCCCGCCCGCGACGCCCGCCGCGACGGACATGATCACGGCGAGGACGCCGGCGGAGGCGCACGCGCGCGTGGCGGTCCGCCCCCAGGACCACGCCGTGTCGCCCGCGCACGCCGCGCGCGCGACGAACCCCCCGACCGCGAGCGCACCCCCGGCGGCGACCGCGCCGACGGCCCAGGTCAGCGGCCCGCCGTCACCCGCGTCGGGGACGGCGGAGAGGAGCGGGAAGGGCGGCAGAAGGGCGGCGGGGTCGGAGGAGAGGGGGGTGACGGGGTGGCCGGTGCCGAGAGCGAAACCGGGGCCGAGCGCGTAGGAGGCGCCCCACACGGCCGCGTTGGGGACGAGGACGACGCAGAGGAGCAGGACGGCGAACCGTCCGGACCAGCCCTCCGTGAGGTGGAGGAACGACGCGCGCGCGGCACCGCCGTGCAGGACGGTCGAGACGGCGACCAGGAGGGCGCCGCCTCCGAGGAGCACCCCGGCCCCGGCGAGCCCGGCCCGCAGGACGACGCCGCTGTCGGACTCCCCGGTGCGCGGCTCCCCTGTGGCCTTGGCTCCCTTGTCGCCGACGAGCCTGTGGAGGAGCCCGGCGACGAAGTCGGCGCCGTTCCCGGACGCGAGCCCCTCGAAACGCCTGGCGCTCTGTCGGACGCCTGCTGCGGCGGCGGCACCGACGAGGACGGGCAGGCATGTGCCGGTCCACACCCAGGAGGGCCGCAGCGCACCCCCGGCGGCGTACCAGGCGGCCCCGGCGGCGACGAGGAGGTAGCCGCAGACGACTCCGGCCCACCCGGCGCCGCCCCCGTCGGCGTCCCGCGCGGCACGCCGGACGAGCCACACGGGGAGCAGGACGAGCAGCAGCGGCGTCACTCCCATGGGCGCGGGAACACTCGAAAGGGTGTCGACGCGGACGAGTTCCGCTCCGTGCGCGAGGAGCCACAGGGAGGCGGCGACGTGGAGCGCTCCGCCCGGTCCGCTGTCCGGGTAGGGGGAGCTGATCCACAGGACCATGACGAGCACCGCGAACGACCCGAGCCCGAGGCCGGCGGCGAGCGCGCCGCCGAGGAGGCCGGCGGCGAGTCCGGGTGAGCGGTCGCGCAGGCGGGCGGGGAGGGACGACAGCGGCGGGCGGCGGGCGGTCATCGGGTTCACGCCCGTCATGCTCCCAACGACACGCGCTTTCCCGGCGTAACAGGCGAACATTCGCCGTGTCACCCAAAATACTTTTATGTACTTTTTCGTACGAAGGGGTGTCCGGTGAACCAGAGCCCAGCCGCTCCCCTCCCCCCTCCCAAGGAACGCCGACGCCTGCGCGAGGCCCACGCGCTGACCCAGGCTCAGGTCGCCTCGTCGGTCGGCGTCACCCGAGAGACGGTGCGCGCCTGGGAGGCCGGCCGTACGACACCGCGCGGCACCAAACGGGTCGCGTACGCGAAGCTTCTGGCGTCCCTGGAGGACGAAGTGACGCGATTTCAGGATGTGACGCAACCTCAGGGGGGTTCGGTGGCGTCTCTCCTGGCAGAGCCGCCGCATCAGGACCCAGGCCGTCCGCAGGACCCCGACGACCCGCGGGATCCCGGCCGCCCTCAGGGGCTCGGCTACCCGCAGGGCACGCCACGGCCGCAGTCCCTCGCCCGCTCCGAGGCCCAGGGCACCCCGTCCGGCTCCGGCGCCTCGCCCGCCCTCGGCACGCCGACCGCCCCCGGCACACAGGCCGGCGCCGAAGCCGTCCCGCCCGCCGAGCGCCCGCCCCTCACCCCGGCCCAGGCGTTCGACGCCCTGTACGCCTTCTGCGCCCCCGCCCTCGTCCGCCAGACCTACCTCCTCACCGGCCGCCGCGAGCTGGCCCGCGAGTCCGTGGAGCGGGCCTTCCAGACGGCGTGGCAGCGCTGGCCCGAGGTCGCGACGGACCGCGACCCGGCGGGCTGGGTCCGCGCCACGGCGTACGAGTACGCGCTCTCCCCCTGGCACCGGCTGCGCCCCCGCTACCGCCACCCCGAGCCCCCGCCCGCGGCTGCCCCCGACCGAGCCCTCCTCGACGTCCTCCTGCGACTCCCCCCGTCCTACCGCCGCACGCTGGTCCTGTACGACGGCGTCGGCCTGGACCTGCCGGAGACGGCGGCGGAGACGGAGGCGAGCACCCCTGCGGCGGCCGGCCGCCTCCTGTACGCGCGCGAGGCCCTCACCGCCCGCCTCCCCGAACTCGCCGACCCCGCGACGCTCCACCGCCGTCTCGCGGAGGTCGCCTCGGCGCAGCGCCTGCGCGCCACCCGGGCCCCGGCGGTGCGGCTGTCGGGCGAACGCCGGGCGAGTTTCTGGACCCGCGCGGCCATCGCCTTCACGGTCGCCATCATCGGCGCGACGGCCCTGACCCTGCGCACGGCCCCGACCCACTACGAACCCCCGGTGCCCCCGGGGGCGACGGTCAGCGGGGTACCCCCCAGACAGGCACCGGGGCCTCTCTCGGACGCGGAGCTGGCGCTGCGGGCGAAGCTGCGGCAGGAGACGAGCCACGGTCCGGAGAGGCTCGTGCCGGAATCCAGGTGACGGCGCGGGAGGGGCTCCGGGGGCGCGGGCGGCGTCGGTGCACGGCTGCGTCTCGTGGGCGTGGTCGGACACGGTACCGGGGCGCGGGGTGGCGTCGGTCCGCGGCTCCGCCGGGCGAGCGCGGCCGGGCACGGTGAACCCGCGGCCGGGAACGCCGACGGGCCCGCCCCCACCAGGGGAACGGGCCCGTCGAAGGCTCAGCCTCAGGCGGAGAGAATCTCCCGCGCCAGCTTGGCCGTCTCGGTCGGCGTCTTGCCGACCTTGACGCCCGCGGCCTCCAGGGCCTCCTTCTTCGCCTGGGCGGTGCCGGACGAACCGGAGACGATGGCGCCGGCGTGGCCCATGGTCTTGCCCTCGGGCGCGGTGAAGCCCGCGACGTAACCGACGACCGGCTTCGTCACGTTCTTCGCGATGAAGTCCGCGGCACGCTCCTCGGCGTCGCCACCGATCTCACCGATCATGACGATCAGCTCGGTGTCGGGGTCGGCCTCGAACGCGGCGAGCGCGTCGATGTGCGTGGTGCCGATGATCGGGTCGCCACCGATGCCGACGGCGGTCGAGAAGCCGATGTCACGCAGCTCGTACATCATCTGGTACGTCAGCGTGCCGGACTTCGAGACCAGACCGATACGGCCCGGCTTGGTGATGTCGCCGGGGATGATGCCGACGTTGGACTGGCCCGGCGTGATGATGCCGGGGCAGTTCGGGCCGATGATCCGGGTCTTGTTGCCCTTCTGGCCGGCGTACGCCCAGAAGTTCGCCGAGTCGTGCACGGCGATGCCCTCGGTGATCACGACGGCCAGCTCGATCTCGGCGTCGATCGCCTCGATGACGGCGTCCTTCGTGAACTTCTCCGGCACGAAGATGACGGTGACGTTGGCGCCCGTCGCCTTGATCGCCTCGGCGACCGTGCCGAACACGGGTACCTCGGTGCCGTCGAAGTCGACGGACGTGCCGGCCTTGCGCGGGTTCACGCCGCCCACGACGTTGGTGCCGTCGGCGAGCATCAGCTTGGTGTGCTTCTGCCCGGTGGCGCCGGTCATGCCCTGGACGATGACCTTGCTGTCCTTGTTGAGCCAGATAGCCATGGTGTGTCGGTGTCCTCGTCCTGAGTGCTTACTTGGCGGCGGCCAGCTCGGCGGCCTTGTCGGCCGCGCCGTCCATGGTGTCGACGCGCTGCACCAGCGGGTGGGCGGCGTCGGTGAGGATCTTGCGGCCCAGCTCGGCGTTGTTGCCGTCGAGGCGGACGACGAGCGGCTTGGAGACGTTCTCGCCGCGGTCCTCAAGGAGCTTCAGCGCCTGGACGATGCCGTTGGCGACCTCGTCACAGGCGGTGATGCCGCCGAAGACGTTGACGAAGACGGACTTGACGTCCGGGTCGCCGAGGATGATCTCCAGGCCGTTGGCCATGACCTGGGCGGAGGCGCCGCCGCCGATGTCCAGGAAGTTGGCGGGCTTGACGCCGCCGTGGTTCTCACCGGCGTAGGCGACGACGTCGAGGGTGCTCATGACGAGACCCGCGCCGTTGCCGATGATGCCGACCTCGCCCTCGAGCTTGACGTAGTTGAGGCCCTTCTCCTTCGCCGCGGCCTCGAGCGGGTTCGCCGCGGCCTTGTCGTGGAGCTCCTCGAAGTCGGGGTGCCGGAACTCGGCGTTGTCGTCCAGCGAGACCTTGCCGTCCAGTGCGATGACGTCACCGGAGGCGACCTTCGCCAGCGGGTTCACCTCGACGAGGAGGGCGTCCTCCTTGATGAAGGTGTCCCACAGCTTGACGAGGACGTCGGCGACCTTGTCCGCGACCTCGGCCGGGAACTTCGCGGCCTCGACGATCTCGCGGGCCTTCTCGGGCGTGACGCCCTCGATCGCGTCGATCGGCGTCTTGGCGACGGCCTCGGGGCGCGTCTCGGCGACCTCCTCGATCTCCATGCCGCCCTCGACGGACGCGATGGAGAGGAAGGTGCGGTTCGCGCGGTCGAGGAGGAAGGAGACGTAGTACTCCTCCACGATCTCCGGCGCGGTCTCGGCGATCATCACCTTGTGGACCGTGTGGCCCTTGATGTCCATGCCGAGGATGT
>DATCQX010000744.1:0-8198 GCA_036569285.1 Streptomyces sp. | reverse complement strand
CCGGCCTTGAGGGCCGCGTCGAAGTCGGTGAGGTCGTAGTTGTGGTTCGCGCGCCCGGCGTGCCCGATCTCGGCGATGTTCTTCGGCGCGAGGTGGTGCGGGTTGGACGTCGACTTGTAGTACTGGAACGGCGAGTGGTGCGGGGAGTAGTCGACGACGGCCGCGCCGCCGACGTTCGTGTGCGTGGAGCCCGCGCACTTCGCGAGGTCACCGCTCTTGCCGCTCCACGCGGTGGACGGCCGGAACCCGCCCTGGAACCAACCCCAGCTCACGTTCTTGGAGTTGAGCAGGTCACCGATGTTCCTGCCCCGCATCACCGCGAGCGCGTTGCCGCTCGTGCGGTCCTTGTCGGAGCAGTCGTCGAACGCCGGGTCGGGGTCGTTGACGAGCGTGCCGACGCCCTTCGCGTCCGGGGAGACGACGGTGTACGGGTCCGGCTTCGCCGTCCGCTTGCCGGTGACCGGGTCGACGGAGACGACGCCGTGGGTCTGACCGGATATCAGGTTCAGCGCGCCGGGCGTGGACGGGCCGTAGACCGAGCTGAAGGAGTGGTCGCCGAGCGCGTAGTGCTGGGCGTAGTTCCACAGCGCGGTGACGGTGTTGCCGTCGTAGTAGTCCATGACGAGACCGGGCTCACCGAACAGGCCGGTGCACTTGTCGACCTCGGTGTTCTCGACGTACTTGTCGGCCTTGCCGCCGTTGGCGGCGTACTGCTCCGGGCCGTATGAGTGGTTCTGGTCGCAGGTCATCGCCTGCGAGGGCGCGAGCCGCTTGGGCGCGTACAGGTTCGGGTTCTTCTTCAGCAGGCCCGAGTTCGACAGGTTGTCGGCCTTCGGGGTGCGCCTGGCGGCGTGGAACGTCGTGCCGTCCGTGTTCGCGGCCTGCGGGTAGGTGCCGAAGTAGTGGTCGAACGACACGTTCTCGTCGTAGATCACCACCAGGTGCTTGATCGGCGTGGCGGTGCGCGCGGCGGGGTGCCCGTGGCCGTGGCCGTGCGCGGTGGCCGCCGAGGCGGGGACCATGCCGCCTGCCGCCGCGAGGGCGGCGGCGCCGAGCAGGGCGCCGGCGCGTGCGATGCGACGGGCGCCGGAGGGGGATGCTGTGCCGGTCATGCGGGTCTCGACTTCCGGGAGAACAGGGGTGTACCGCTACGAATGGTGGGCAGTCCCGGCGGCGCCGCGGGGGAGAGGCGATGACGGGCGGAAGAACGGCAGGTCAGGACATTCTCATGGGAACTTGAACTTTTCTTGACGACTCGTGACAAGAAGAGATCAGGTGAGAAGAGTCCGCCCCAGCCAGTCGTCCGCGCCCCTGACCCCCGGCAGCGCGAAGAAGTACCCGCCCCCGAACGGGCTGACGTAGTCCACCAGCGGCTCCCCGGCCAGCCGCTTCTGCACCGCCTCGAACTGCCGGGCCAGATCCTGCTGGTAGCACGTGAACAGCAGCCCCATGTCGAGGTTCCCGTTGCTGTCCGTACCCCGGTCGTAGTTGTAGCCCCGCCGCAGGATGCGCTGCCCGTCGGTCGAGGCCGTCCGCGGATTCGCCAGCCGTATGTGGCTGTCCAGCGGAATGACCGAACCCTTCGGATCCTGCGGATAGTTGGGGACGTCCGTCTCGTGCCGCCCGTCGAGCGGCGCCCCCGTGTCCCGGGCTCGCCCGAACATCCGCTCCTGCTCGGTGATCGACACCCGGTCCCAGAACTCGACGAGCATCCGGATCAGCCGGACGACCTGATAACTTCCGCCGACCGCCCACGCCGGCTCCCCGTCGCCCGCGCCGACCCACACCAGCCGGTTCATCTCCCGCGCACTCGCGGTGTCCGGGTTCGCTATGCCGTCCTTGAAACCGAGGTGGTTGCGGGGCGTCCCCGAAGGGCGGGGCGGGCTGATGAACCCGTCCATCCGCCACCGCACCTGCATCCCGCCGCGCGTGTGCCGGGCGACGTCGCGCAGGGCGTGCAGGACGGTGTCCGCGCTGCCCGCCGTGAACTGCACGCTGAGGTCGCCGTGACACCACTCCGGCTTCAGGTCGTCGTCCGGGAACGCGGGCATCTCGGTGAGCCGGCGCGGCCTGCGCGCGGCCAGCCCGTACCGGCCGTCGAACAGGGACGACCCGACACCGACGGTCACCGTCAGGCCGTCCGCCGCGACGACCGGGCCGAGGGTGCCCGAGTCGACGGGCGGGCCGGTGATGCCGACCTCGTCCGGGCTGCCGCCCGCCGTCAGGAACCGGGCCCTGGCGGTCAACGTCCGCAGCAGGTCGGTGAGTTCGGCGCGGTTCTCGGCGGTCGCGTCGAACGACACGAACGCCGTCGCCTTCTGCGCCGGTTCGACGATCCCGGCCTGGTGGAGGCCGTGGAAGGGGGCCGCCGGTGCCGCGAGGGCGGTGCCCTTGTCGGCGGCCACCAGTCCCGCTCCGGCCAGTGCCGCCGCGCCCGCGCCCGCTCCCGCTCGCGCGAGGAAACCCCGCCGTCCGACGCCGTTCACGCTGTCCTCCGTACGTCCGTCAGGGCGGCCACGTCCGCGAGCCGCTCGACCAGGCCGCCGACGTCCGCGTCGACCTTCTCCCGCTGGGCGCGGGTCAGTCGAGTGAGCGGCTTCGAGTCGACGCCGTCCAAGGTGTGCTGGGCGCGGTCCATCCACGCGTCGAGGGCGGGAAGCCCCGCGTCCCGGGTCTTGAGCAGGGGGCGCAGGAAGTCCAGCAGGGTGCGGGTGCCGTCGAGGTTCGCGCGGGCGGTCGCCAGGTTCGTGCCGCTGCCCTGGTCGGTGCGGCCCGTCAGCTCGAACTGCACGGCGTTCTCCATGATCTCGTGCGCCCGCAGCCCCACGTCCCCCGGATCGATCCGCTGATCCGGCCACCTCTTCTCCAGCGCGTGGACAGCCTCCAAGAGCGCGTCCGCCGGAGCGCGCAGCGTGCTCGCCGGCTCCCCGTGCCACAGGCCCCGCTCCAGCCGGTGGAACCCCGCCGAGTCGCCGTTGATCTCCTCGTCCGCGTCCCCGAACGTGCCGTACGCGGCGCCCATCCGCTCGTACACGAGATGCGCGGGCAGCCACGCGGCGCGGGCGGCGGCGAGGTCGCCCCGGTCCACGGCCTTGGTCAACACGTCCGTCTTCTGGGCGAGTTCGACGGTACGAGCCTGGATCCACCGCTGGTAGGCGAGGGTCACCGGGATCAGGTCCTGCTGTGTCACCGGCAGCGCGGCCGGGCCGCTCCTGACATGGCTCCCCGCGATCCGCACGGTCGGCCCGGTCACCGCGTCCGCGTCGTCCGGCAGACACCGGAACGCGTACGCCCCGTCCCCGAGCGTCACCCGCAGCGCCCGCTCGGTTCCCGGACCCAGCCCCTCGACCTCGCCGTACACCGCGCCCGTCCGGGCGTCCGTGAGATACACCTCGGCGGCCGACCCGGACGTGTTGTCCAGGTCGAACACCTGCCGCCCGCCCTCGGGCCTCGTCCAGCCCTTCCCGCAGTCGGAGGAGGAGACCCGGACGGTCGTGTGCCGCAGCCCGTCACCGCCCCCCGGCGTCCGGGCACGATGACTCCCACAGCCCGCCACGACGACGAGCGCACCCGCCACGAGCAGGGTCTTTCTGAGCACGCCGGGCCTCCAGGGGATGTACGGAAAAGGCGGCGCGGACGATCGTAAGCACCCGCTATGCCCTGATCCGGCCCCCTGACCCGCACCTGACCGAACGCTGGCGCAGAATTCTCCCCCGGTTCACCTGCCCGTACGCCGACGGGCCCCGGACAACCAGTGCCGGATCCGTCCGGTACCAGGTCCGTGCCGCCCTCCCGCACCGGCGGGGGCCCTGCCTACGGTGGGTGCGTGAACGACAGTGAGAACCGCCGGGTGCTCGTCCTGGTGCTGCCCGAGGTGAACCTGCTGGACCTCGGCGGTCCCGTGCAGGTCTTCGACGCGGCGACCCACCTGGGCGGCGGCTACCGGCTGGAGTACACCGCCGAGACCGAGAAGGTCAGGTCCGCGCAAGGGCTGGCGCTGGACGGGCTCGCCCCGCTGGCGCGCACCCGCGCGTACCCCGGCGACCTGGTCCTGGTACCGGGACCCCGGCTGACCGGATCCGACCGCCTGGTCCCGCGGGCGGCGGTGCGCTGGGTACGGGAGGCGTACGACGCCGGCGCCCGGGTCGCCTCCGTGTGCAGCGGCGCCGCCGTCCTCGGCGAGGCCGGGCTCCTCGACGGGCGGGCCTGCACCACGCACTGGTCGCTCACCGCCGCGATGCGCGAACGGTACCCGGCGGCGCGGGTGCGGGAGGCGGCGCTGTACGTCCACGACGGGCGGATCAGCACCAGCGCCGGGATCTCCTCGGGCATCGACCTCGCGCTGTCTCTCGTCGAGCGCGACCACGGCCCCGAACTCACGGCCGCCGTCGCCCGGGACCTCGTGCTCTACCTGCGGCGGGACGGCGACGCCGCGCAGGTCAGCCCGTACCTGCTGCACCGCGACCACATCCAGCCCGCGGTGCACCGGGTGCAGGACCACCTGGCCCAGCACCTCGACACCGCGCACACCCTGGACGACCTCGCCGCCGTCGCCCACCTCTCGCCGCGCGGCCTCACCCGCGCCTTCACCGCCGCGACCGGCCTCACCCCGCTCGCCTACCAGCGGCAACTGCGCCTGGAGCGCGCCCGCACCCTCCTCGCCGAGACCGATCTGACGGTGGAGTCCGTCGCGGCCCGCTGCGGCTTCCGCGACGCACGCCAGTTGCGGCGGCTGGTCGCCGAGGGGTTCGGGACGTCACCGGCGGGGCTGCGGTCCCGCTCGCGGTCGGCGGGCTAGCGACTCACCTGCCTGAAGGGTGCCTCGCGCGGCCCTCGCCCGTCTGAAATATCCGAAATATGGAGGATGTCTTGTCCTGCACCCGTGTCCTGCGCCGCATCGCCTGGACGCTCCTCGGTACGACCCTGTCGTGCGCGTCGTTCGCCGGAATCGCGTTCGCCGGAGTCGACGCGACCATGTCCGACAGCTTCGCGCCCGCCCCCGCCCAGGTCGAACGGCCGCCCCGCCCGTTCCCCGAAGACCGGATCAACGTGGCCGTGGCCGTCAGCAACGAGGGTTCCGTCGCCACCGACGTCCTCGCGCCCTACCAGGTGTTCGCCGAGTCGGAGAAGTTCTTCGTCTACACGATCGCCGCCGAACGCGAGGTCTCCCCGCTGTCCGGCGGCGCGCACCTGCTCCCCGACCGCACTCTGACCGAACCGCTCCCCGAGCCGGACGTCGTGGTCGTGCCCGCCGTCACCGACCCGGCCGGCGCGAAGGAGGCGGAGCTGCGCCGGTGGATCGTCGAACGGCACCGCAAGGGCGCGCGGATCCTCGGTGTCTGCGCGGGCTCCGAACTCCTCGCCGCCTCCGGCCTCCTCGACGGCCTCGACGCCACGTCCTTCTGGTCCAACATAGGCTCCCTGCAAAAGAGTTACCCCGACGTCCACTGGAAGCGAGGAGTGCGGTACGTCGAGGACGGGCGGGTGACCACCACCGCCGGCATCACCTCCGGCACCGTCGGCTCCCTGCGCCTCGTCGGGGAACTGGCGGGCGAGGCCGAGGCCGAGAGGATCGGCAAGGACCTCTCCTACCCCGGCTGGACGCCCGACGGCCCGGCCTCGATCCCCGCCAACCACCTGGCCGCCACCGACCTGCCCTATGCCCTCAACGCCGCGTTCCCCTGGCTGCGGCCCACCGTCGGCATCGGCCTGACCGACGGCATCGACGAGATCGACGCGGCGGCGGCCTTCGAGGCGTACGGCGGGGTCTCCTTCGCCGCCCGGCCCGTCGTCCTGGGCGCCGGCGACACCGTCGTCACCCGGCACGGCCTCACCCTGGTCACCCGGCCCGTGTCCGGCGGGGCGCCTGGAGTGGACCGGCTGGTGATCCCGGGCACCACCGGCGACGCCCGGCTCCGCTCCTGGGCCTCCCGGAACGGCGTCCCGGTGGACCGGCCCGCCCGCAGGCCCGGCGAGTTCGGCTTCGACCCGGTCCTGCGCGACCTCGCCGCGCACGCCGACCGGCGCACCGCCCTCGTCACCGCGAAGTTCTCCGAGTACCCTTCCGCCCACCTTGACCTCACCGGCCCCGCCTGGCCCTGGCGCTCGACGTCCCTGGCCCTCGCCGCGCTCACGGCGAGCGTCGCGGCCGGGTTCGTGCCGCTCCTCGTCCGGCGGCTGGTCCGGCGGTGGGTGACCCGCGCCCCGCGATGATCGTTACGGCGGCATGAGAACGATGACCCGCCGCTGCGCCGTCCGCTGCGCCCTCAGCACCCTGCTGGCCACGGCCGCCACCCTCACCCTCGCCGCCCCCGCCGCGCCCCGCGCCTCGGAGGACGCGGACTTCGACCAGCAGGTCCTGGACCGCAGCAACTACCACCGCGCGCACCACGGCGTCTCCCCGCTGACCCTCGACCCGACGATCAGTGCCTGGGCCCAGGAGTGGGCCGACGAGATCGCCAGGACGGGGAGCTTCGCGCACCGGCCGAACAACAAGTACGGCGAGAACCTCCACTACACGTGGCGCTCGGACGGCGCGCCCCCGACCGGGACCGACGTCGTGGACGGCTGGTACAACCAGGTCCGCGCCTACACCTACTACGGCCGCGAACCCGACATGGCGACCTTCAAGAACTGGGGCCTGTTCAGCCAGTTGGTGTGGAAGTCCTCCGCCCGCATCGGCGTCGGCATGGCACGGACGAACGGCAAGACGTACGTCGTCGTCGACTACGACCCGTTCGGCAACATCGCGGGCCGGTACGCGGAGAACGTCCTGCCACCCCGATGACACACTGACCTCCATGTCTACTCTCTTCACCCGCATCCTCGACGGCGAACTCCCCGGACGGTTCGTCTGGGAGGACGAGCGGGCCGCCGCGTTCCTCAGCATCGCCCCCCTCACCCCCGGCCACACCCTCGTCGTGCCCCGGCAGGAGGTCGACCGCTGGACCGACGCGGACGGCGAACTCCTCGCCCACTGCGTGTCCGTGGCGCAGAAGATCGGCCGCGCGGTCCAGCACGCATGGGACGCGCCCCGGGCCTCCCTGATCGTCGCCGGCTTCGAGGTCCCCCACCTGCACATCCACGTCGCCCCCGCCTGGGAGATGGGCGACCTGGACTTCAGCAAGGCCGAAGTGGAGAAGGACGAGTCCAAGTTGGACGACGCGGCCGACCGACTCCGCACGGCCCTGCGGGAGTTGGGGTACGTGTAGCTCTCGGCATCTGCCGGCGCCCCGCTCCCGGGCGAGGGGCGGGGCGGCCCGGTCACAGGGGCAGCCCGAACTCCCCCGGCATATAGGCGTGTTGCCCGGAGCGGCGGCGGCTCGCGAGGCGGAGGCGCTCGTGGAGGCGAGGGGAGTGGGGGAGGCCGAGGGCGTCGAGGACGCGGGTGGTGGTGGCGACGGGGTCGGCGGCCAGGTCGTCGTAGGAGACGTGGATGTCGACGCCGGGGAACGCCTTCAGACGCTGTGCCCCGAGGCGGATCGCGGCGGTCAGCTGGCGGCCGATCTCGTGCGGGTCGGTGTGGGCGCTGCGCTTGCGGCGGGCGTGGAGGGCCAGGCTGCACGCCGAGGCCGTCGCCTGGAGGGGGTCGCGGTGCAGGGCGATCAGGGTGAGCCGGGGGTAGACGGCGGCCAGGGACGGCAGGTGCCAGAGGTGGGAGGGGCTCTTCAGGAGGAGCCGGGCGCCCGCAGGCGCGGGGCGGCGGGCCAGGATGTGGGCGAGCTGGCGGCGGTGCAGCCGGTAGGAGGCGGTGAGGTCCTGCCGCAGGAGCCAGTCGGCGTACGCCGGGACCCGGTAACTGATCAGCCCCAGCACCGAGTTGTGGAAGTCGGTCGTCATCAGGTACTCGCACTCCTCCGGCGCCTGCGCGCTCATCGGATGGATCCGGCGCAGCGCGGGCGCCGCCCGGTAGTACGCGGCGACCGACCGGCGCGTGGAGGCGATCAGCTCGGCGTCGGTGACACCGGGAGGCGACACCGGGTGGGTCAGCTCCCACAGGCGGACCGCGTGCAGGCCGGGGTGGTGGGCGAGGAGGCGGTGCAGGAGGGTGCTGCCGGTGCGGGGCGGGCCGACGATGACGACGGGGGAGTGGAGGGCCGCCGGGGTCGGGGGCGGGTGGGCGTGCAGGCGGAGACGGTGGACGAGGGCGCCGCGCACAGTGGCGTGGGCCTCGGCGAGGCCACGGGCGTGCAGGCGGG
>DATCQX010000743.1:0-3376 GCA_036569285.1 Streptomyces sp. | reverse complement strand
TTCGATTACGCTCATACGCATGGCCGACGCACCGTACAAGCTGATCCTCCTCCGCCACGGCGAGAGCGAGTGGAACGCGAAGAACCTGTTCACCGGCTGGGTGGACGTCAACCTCAACGAGAAGGGCGAGAAGGAGGCGGTACGCGGCGGCGAGCTGCTCAAGGCCGCCGGTCTCCTGCCCGACGTGGTCCACACGTCCCTCCAGAAGCGCGCGATCCGTACCGCACAGCTCGCGCTGGAGTCCGCGGACCGGCACTGGATCCCCGTCCACCGCAGCTGGCGCCTGAACGAGCGCCACTACGGCGCCCTCCAGGGCAAGGACAAGGCGCAGACCCTCGCGGAGTTCGGCGAGGAGCAGTTCATGCTGTGGCGCCGGTCCTACGACACGCCGCCGCCCGCCCTTGAGGACGGCACCGAGTTCTCCCAGTCCGGCGACCCCCGCTACGCCTCCATCCCGCCGGAGCTGCGTCCCCGCACCGAGTGCCTCAAGGACGTCGTCGTCCGCATGCTCCCCTACTGGTACGACGGCATCGTCCCGGACCTCCTCTCCGGCCGCACGGTCCTCGTCGCCGCCCACGGCAACTCGCTGCGGGCGCTGGTGAAGCACCTCGACGGGATCTCCGACGCGGACATCGCCGGGCTCAACATCCCCACCGGGATTCCGCTGGCGTACGAGCTGGACGCGGACTTCAAGCCGGTCGTGCCGGGTGGGAAGTACCTGGACCCTGAGGCTGCTGCGGCTGCTATTGAGGCGGTCAAGAATCAGGGGAAGAAGAAGTAGGTTCCACGAACGCGCCTCCCACCTGCGCATACGGCGCGGATGGGAGGCATTTTCGTGCTCTGGAACTGCTGGACGGCATGAGGTTCGATCTCCACAGGCGGGAACTTCTTGATGTGCTCCTGCAGTGCCTCTGCCACGGAATCGGGCAGGGGGACGTCACGGAGCCTGCCGCCCTTCGGGGGCGCGAACACGGAAGGCGCGGCTGCCGCCAGGAAGCCCCACGTCCCGCAGCGGACACCACCTCGGCACTCGCAGGTCACCGTCTCGTATGTCGGCTCCATGATCGTGTAGGCGTCGCCCTTGCCCCTGCCCCCTGGAGAGCCCTCGTGCATCGCCGCCGATTCACCGCAGTCCTGACCGCTTCTCTCGCCGCCTCGCCGCTCGTCGCGGCCGGTCCCGCCACCGCGGCATCCGGTCACGGCGGGCACGGCTCGGCCGCCCTCGAAGCCAGGATGCGGGCCGTGCTCGCCGAAGAGATCGACGACCGGGCCACGGCCCGGACCCTGGCTCCGTCCCTGCTCGACATCGGCTTCGACTGGCACCCGGAGACCAGGCCCGTCAAGGACGCGGACTTCGTCGTCGCCTACAGTTTCGGCAATCGCCCCCCGACCGGTGGCGGCGACCCGGCAAAGACGCTGCCCGAGCCCGGCCCGGTCAACGAGGACCTCGCCGACACCATCGCCCGCATCCGCGCACGGCGCGACATCCCCGTGTACGCGCAGTGGGAGATCGCCCGGTATCTGGAGAGCAAGTACGGGATGGGCCGCGTCACGTCCATCGAACCGGTGATCGCCGGCGACGGCACCATCACCTATCTGAGCACAGACGGTGTCGCCGCCCAGGTCGTCGAGGCGCGCAAGCACCTGCCCGGCGGTATCGGCACAGCCTGCGTCGTCGGCTTCCGCGACCACCACAAGCGCTGTGTGCAGACCACCCGGGACCGCGGCATGACCGCCTACGCTCCCGAGGGCATCAGCATGCCGGGCACCTACGACCCCCAGTCCGGCCAGGCCTGGACCCGTACCCGCGACCTGTACCTGGTGCACGACATGACCGCCCAGTGGACGGCACTGCGCGCCAAGATGATCGCGGCGGCCTTCCCCAACGGCTGACCGATCGCTGTCCTCGACTGCGCGGATGAATTCCGCCGCCCCCCGAGGCCGGGTTCTGGGCTGGGCGGTCAGCCCCTGGTGTTCACGCGTGCCGGTGAGGTGGGGAGCAGAAGGCGGCAAGGGACGGTCGTCCACGCAACGCGAACCGCAGATCTCGCGTCTGGCAGGAGGAACGCCCAGAAACCACCCCCGAACGGAGCGCTTCGTGCTGCTAGGACTCCTGACCGCCATCGCGGCCTCGATTTGTTACGGCACGGGTTCCGTCCTGCAAGCCGTGGGGTCGCGCAGAGCGGCGAGGGCGGCCGGTAAGCAGGTCACCGCGCACGGCGGCCCCAACCTCACCTCCACCGCGCAGGCCGCGATGACGTGGGAGTTCATCGTCGGCACGATCCTGGACTTCGTCGGCTTCGGCCTCGGCGCCCTCGCGGCAAGGCTGCTCCCTCTCTTCCTCTCGCAGACGGTCATCAGCGCGAACCTCGTCATCACGGCCGTCCTGAGTGTCAAACTCCTCGGCATCCGCCTGACGAGGCCTGAGTGGACGTCAATTGCCGTCGTCTGCACGGCGCTTGTGCTGCTGGCGACCGCGGCGGGCCCCGAGGGCAGCGGCCACACCCCCCTCAGCACCCACTGGTGGCTCCTTGCGATCTCCATCCTCCTGATGGCGGCCGGCACCGTCCTCGTCCGCCTCCTCGGCGCCCGCGCCGCGATCCTCGCCGGCCTCCTGTCGGGCCTCGGCTTCGGCGCACTCGGCGTCGGGGTGCGCATCCTGAACGGCCTCGACCCCTTCGACCTGGGCAAACTCCTCACGGACCCGGCCCTGTACGCCGTCCTCGTCGCCGGTATCGGCGGCATGTACCTGCACACGGTCGCCCTCCAGCTCGGGTCGGTGAACGGCGCGACGGCGGCCCTCGTCGTCGGTGAGACCGTCCTCCCCGGCATGATCGGCGTCCTCTGGCTCGGCGACGCCTCCCGCCCCGGCTTCGCCTGGCTCGCGGTGATCGGCTTCGTGCTGGCGGTCGCGGGGGCGGTGGCTGTGGCGTGGTTCGGTTCAGAAGGGGCGGAGGGGGACGACGCCGTCGAGCCGGACGACGCTGTCGGGGCGGACGTCGTCACAACACCCCCGGCGTCCAAGCCGGTTGATCTGCCTTCGTGAACCCTCCCCCACCCCCGTCACCCCCAACTCGCCGCAGCCCAGCCCGCCTTGCCTGAGAAGATCCGCACTCTTCCGCCTCCAGGCCGAGCACGCCGAACAGACCGAAGCCGCCTGGGAGTCGCGCCTCCCATGGGAACGCCGAAGGGCCACCACTCTCGCAACCACGGCATCGACTACACCTACGACGGCGCCCCCTTCACGGCCGACGACTTCCGGACCAGTGCATGAACCCCGACCGCTGACCGGCCGGAACCGGGGCGGGCGAAGCTACGGCACCCCGGACGGCACCCGGACCACTGCGGCGGAACGCGTCGCGGAGATCCGGAGCCG
>DATCQX010000742.1:0-6419 GCA_036569285.1 Streptomyces sp. | reverse complement strand
GGCGGGCAGGCGGGCAGGCGGGCCATGATCGTGAGCCCGCCGCGCCCCCTTGGGCGGGAGCCGGGGTGGGTGCGGGTGCCCCCGTTCTAAAGGGGGCACCCGGCGGTGGTCAGTGGGCCGCCGACTCCCAGTCCAGGCCTGAGCCGACCGAGACGTCGAGGGGAGCTCGGAGGTGGACGGCGTCGGACATTTCGTGGCGGACCAGGGTTTCGACTTGCTCGCGTTCGCCGGGGGCGATTTCGAGGACGATTTCGTCGTGGACCTGGAGGAGGAGGCGGGAGGTCAGGGAGGAGTTCTCCATGGCCGCCGCCACCTTCAGCATCGCGATCTTGACGATGTCGGCGGCGGTGCCCTGGATGGGGGCGTTGAGGGCCATGCGTTCGGCCATCTCACGGCGTTGGCGGTTGTCGCTGTTGAGGTCGGGAAGGTAGCGGCGGCGGCCGAAGAGGGTTTCCGTGTAGCCCGTCGCCCGCGCTTCCTCCACCACGCGGTGGAGGTAGTCGCGGACGCCGCCGAAGCGCTCGAAGTACGTGTCCATGAGGGCACGCGCCTCGCCCGCGTCGATGTTCAGCTGCTGGGAGAGGCCGAACGCGGAGAGGCCGTAGGCGAGGCCGTAGGACATGGCCTTGATCTTGCGGCGCATCTCCGCGTCGACGGCGTCCTTGTCGACGGCGAAGACCTGCGCGGCGACGGTGTTGTGGAGGTCCTCACCGGAGGTGAACGCGTCGATCAGGCCCTGGTCCTCGGAGAGGTGGGCCATGACGCGCAGCTCGATCTGGCTGTAGTCCGCGGTCATGAGGGACTCGAAGCCCTCGCCGACGACGAACCCGCGCCGGATCGCCCGCCCCTCTTCCGTCCGCACCGGGATGTTCTGAAGGTTGGGGTCGACGGAGGAGAGGCGGCCGGTCGCGGCGACGGTCTGGTTGAACGTCGTGTGGATACGGCCGTCCGCGGCGATCGTCTTGATCAGGCCCTCGACGGTCACGCGGAGCTTCGCCTGCTCGCGGTGGCGGAGCATGACGACGGGCAGCTCGTTGTCCGTCTGGGTGGCGAGCCACGCCAGCGCGTCCGCGTCGGTCGTGTAACCCGTCTTCGTCTTCTTCGTCTTCGGCAGGTTCAGCTCGTCGAAGAGGACGACCTGGAGCTGCTTGGGCGAGCCCACGTTGAACTCGTGCCCCGCCGCCGCGTGCGCCTCCTTCACCGCCTGCTGGACGGCGCCGGCGAACATCTGCTCCATGGCCTCCAGATGGGCGCGGTCGGCCGCGATGCCGTACCGCTCCATGCGGGCCAGGATCACGGACGTCGGCAGCTCCATGTCCCGCAGGAGGTCCGTCGCGCCGACCTCCTGGAGCCGCTCGGTGAACGCCTCCCCGAGGTCGAGGATCGCGCGCGCCTGCACCATGAGGGCCTCGGCCTCGGCGCCGTCGTCCGCGCCGAACGCGAGCTGGCCGTCGGCGGTCGCGGCGGGCGCCAGTTCGCGGCCGAGGTACTCCAGGGAGAGCGCGTCGAGGTCGAAGGAGCGGCGGCCGGGCTTGACGAGGTACGCGGCGAGGGCGGTGTCCATGGAGACGCCGGCGATGGTCCAGCCGTGCTCGGCGAAGACCCGCATCGCGCCCTTGGCGTTGTGGAAGACCTTGGGACGCCCGGCGTCGGCGAGCCAGGCCGCCCACGCCTTCTCGTCCGCCTCGTCGAGCTGGGAGGGGTCGAACCAGGCGGCGGGGCCGTCGGCGCCGGCGAGGGCGACCTCGGTGACCTGGCCGGTGCCCAGCGTCCAGCTGTCGACCGTCGCCACGCCGAGCGTGCCGGCCGTGTGGGCCGCGAGCCAGGGGGCCAGCTCGCCCGTGGCCAGCACGGACGCGTCCAGTTCGACGCCGGCCGAGGCGACCGGGGCCGCGTCGGTCTCCTCGCCGCCCGGGTCGACCGCGAGGAGGCGCTCGCGCAGGGACGGGTTGCGGATCTCCAGGGTGTCCAGGACCATCGCGACGGCCGTGCGGTCGTAGGGGGCGCGCTCCAGGTCGCCGACGGTCTTGTCCAGCTCGACCGTCCGCACCATCTCCGTCAGGCGGCGGTTCAGCTTGACCGCGTCCAGGTGGTCGCGGAGGTTCTGGCCCGCCTTGCCCTTGACCTCCTCGACGCGCTCGACCAGTTCCGCGAACGAGCCGAACTGGTTGATCCACTTCGCGGCGGTCTTCTCGCCGACGCCGGGGATGCCGGGGAGGTTGTCCGACGGGTCGCCGCGCAGGGCCGCGAAGTCGGGGTACTGGGCGGGCGTCAAGCCGTACTTCTCGAAAACCTTCTCCGGGGTGAACCGGGTCAGCTCCGAGACGCCCTTCGTGGGGTACAGGACCGTCGTGTGGTCGGTGACGAGCTGGAAGGAGTCGCGGTCGCCGGTGACGATGAGGACGTCGAAACCGGCGGCCTCCGCCTGGGTGGCGAGGGTGGCGATGATGTCGTCCGCCTCGAAGCCGTCCACCGCGAAGCGGGAGACGTGCATGGCGTCGAGAAGCTCGCCGATCAGCTCGACCTGGCCCTTGAACTCGTCCGGCGTCTTCGAACGGTTCGCCTTGTACTCCGTGAACTCCTCGGAGCGCCAGGTCTTGCGCGAGACGTCGAACGCCACCGCGAAGTGGGTCGGCGCCTCGTCCCTCAGGGTGTTCGCCAGCATCGAGGCGAAGCCGTAGATCGCGTTCGTCGGCTGCCCCACCGCCGTCGTGAAATTCTCCACCGGCAGCGCGAAGAACGCGCGGTACGCCAGCGAATGCCCATCCATGAGCATCAGCCGGGGCCTGCCCTCGCCGGTTGCCTTGTCGCTCTTCTTCGATGCTGTCTCTGCCACACCCCGATCCTGCCACGCGCCACTGACAACCCGGACCGCAGCCACGAGCCGAGGGGCATGCGGAGACTGGTCCCGACCCAGGCGCGACGGCCCCCCTCTCCGCTCGTCCTCGCCCCACGCCGACCTCGCCCCTGCCCCCACCTCTTCCCTTCACCCCGCCCCGTCCCGATTGTCAGTCCCCCATGGGAGGATCAACCCGTACCCCCGCTTGCGGTTGCGAAGGAGATCTGGGATGGCCGGGAAGGCGCCGAAGAGTGATCCGGTTCAGGATGCGCCGCGGGTCGGTGGGCCGAAGCATGCGGCGGCGGGGCTGCCGGCGGTGGGGCATTCGCTGCGGATCGCTCAGCAGCAGATGGGGGTCAGGAGGACGGCGCTGACTCTGTTGCGGGTGAATCAGAAGGAGGGGTTCGACTGCCCCGGGTGCGCCTGGCCGGAGCCCGATCACCGGCATGCGGCGGAGTTCTGTGAGAACGGCGCCAAGGCGGTCGCTGAAGAGGCGACCCTGAGGCGGGTCACTCCGGAGTTCTTCGCGGAGCACTCCGTCGAGGATCTCTCCACGCGCAGCGGGTACTGGCTGGGCCAGCAAGGGCGGCTCACGCACCCGATGTATCTCCCGGAGGGCGGGGAGCACTACGAACCCGTCACCTGGGCGCGCGCGTTCGACATCATGGGCGAGGAGTTCGACCGCCTCGGCTCACCGGACGAGGCGGTGTTCTACACCTCGGGCCGCACCAGCAACGAAGCGGCGTTCCTGTACCAGCTGTTCGCCCGCGAGCTGGGCACGAACAACCTCCCGGACTGCTCGAACATGTGCCACGAGTCGTCGGGTTCGGCCCTGTCGGAGACGATCGGCATCGGCAAGGGCAGTGTCCTGCTGGAGGACCTCTACCAGGCGGACCTGATCATCGTCGCGGGCCAGAACCCGGGGACGAACCACCCGCGCATGCTCTCCGCCCTGGAGAAGGCGAAGGCGTCCGGCGCGAAGGTGATCAGCGTCAACCCGCTGCCCGAGGCGGGGCTGGAGAAGTTCAAGAACCCGCAGACCGCCAAGGGCATGACGGCCGGCGCCCCCCTCACGGACCTGTTCCTCCAGATCCGCCTCGGCGGCGACCAGGCCCTGTTCCGCCTCCTGAACAAGCTGATCCTCGACACTCCGGGCGCCCTGGACGACGCGTTCATCGCGGAACACACGCACGGCTTCGAGGAGTTCGCCGAGACCGCCCGGGCCGCCGACTGGGACGAGACCCTGACGGCGACGGGCCTCACGCGCGCGGAGATCGAGGAAGCCCTGCGCATGGTCCTCGCCTCGGAGCGGACGATCGTCTGCTGGGCGATGGGCCTCACCCAGCACAAGCACTCGGTGCCGACGATCCGCGAGGTCGTCAACTTCCTGCTGCTGCGCGGCAACATCGGCCGCCCGGGCGCCGGCGTGTGCCCGGTGCGCGGCCACAGCAACGTGCAGGGCGACCGCACGATGGGCATCTTCGAACGCCCGGCGCCAGCCTTCCTCGACGCCCTGGAGAAGGAGTTCGGCTTCGCTCCCCCGCGCGGGCACGGCTACGACGTCGTCCGCGCGATCCGCGCCCTGCGCGACGGCGAGGCGAAGGTCTTCTTCGCGATGGGCGGCAACTTCGTCTCGGCCTCCCCGGACACGGAGGTCACGGAGGCCGCGATGCGCAAGGCCCGCCTGACGGTCCACGTGTCGACGAAGCTGAACCGCTCGCACGTGGTGACCGGCGCGCGGGCGCTGATCCTGCCGACCCTGGGCCGAACGGAGCGCGATCTCCAGGGCTCCGGCGAGCAGTTCGTGACCGTCGAGGACTCGATGGGCATGGTGCACGCTTCCCGGGGCCGGCTGAAGCCGGCGAGCCCGCAGCTCCTGTCGGAGCCGGCGATCGTGTGCCGGCTGGCCCGCCGGGTGCTCGGCGTGAGCAGCGCGACTCCTTGGGAGGAGTTCGAGAAGGACTACGCGTCGATCCGCGACCGCATCGCGCGCGTGATCCCCGGTTTCGAGGACTTCAACGCGCGCGTGGCGCACCCCGGCGGCTTCGCCCTGCCGCACGCCCCGCGCGACGAGCGCCGCTTCCCGACGGCGACCGGCAAGGCCAACTTCACGGCCGCGCCGGTCGAGTTCCCGAAGCTTCCGGAGGGCCGGCTGCTGCTCCAGACGCTGCGCAGCCACGACCAGTACAACACCACGATCTACGGCCTGGACGACCGCTACCGGGGCATCAAGAACGGCCGCCGGGTGGTGCTGGTCAACCCGGAGGACGCGCGGAGCCTGAAGGTCGAGGACGGCGACTACGTCGACCTGGTGGGCGAGTGGAAGGACGGCGTGGAGCGGCGGGCGCCGGGCTTCCGGGTCGTCGTCTACCCGACGGCGCGGGGCTGCGCGGCGGCGTACTACCCGGAGACGAACGTCCTGGTGCCGCTGGACGCGACGGCGGACACCAGCAACACCCCTGCCAGCAAGTCCGTCGTGGTGCGTCTGGAACAATCGGCGACCGACTGAGCGTTTGCTCAGCGGCGTCCCGGGAGGGACCGCGCCGAGACGGACACGCCACACGAAACGGAGCCAGGTGCCATGGCCGAGCAGGTGTTCCCGCAAGAGGTCATCGACGAGTACGCCGCGCTCGGCGTCGACCTGCCCACCCTGTTCTCGGCAGGGCATCTGGGCACCCGGATGGGCGTGGAGATCATCCAGGCGTCGGCGGAGCAGGTCGTCGGGACGATGCCGGTGGAGGGCAACACGCAGCCCTACGGCCTGCTGCACGGCGGCGCCTCCGCGGTGCTGGCGGAGACGCTCGGCTCGGTCGGCGCGATGATGCACGGCGGGAGCAAGAAGATCGCCGTCGGCGTGGACCTGAACTGCACGCACCACCGCGGGGTGCGCTCGGGTCTGGTGACCGGGGTGGCGACTCCGGTGCACCGGGGGCGCTCGACGGCGACGTACGAGGTCGTCATCACGGACGAGGCGGGGCGGCGGGTGTGCACCGCGCGGCTGACCTGTCTGCTGCGTGACGTGTAGCCGTCCGCCGCACACCGCTGCGGGCCCGCATCCCTTCCGGGTGCGGGCCCGCGGTGTTTTTCGCGATCGGTATGCGGCAGACGGAATACGGAAAAGTGATCAGGAACGTCCGATTCCCTTTCACAGATGTAACGCAGCGTAATGAGTACGCAATACGCAATAGAGTAATTAGCAAAACGCCCCAGACTCCTGAACCGCGCCTGTCAGATCCTGCGCGTTCTCAACATGCGGACAGGGCGAACCGGACGTAATTTAGCTGTTCCGCCCTTCCAGTACCGCTCTGCATTACCTCGTGTCATAACAAGAGAGTCACAGCATTGCTCAGAGTCTCCTCCAGCTATCCCACCCCCGCTTAGAGTCACGGCCAGTCACGGCGCGACCGGAATACCCCTTCGGTCCAGCGCTCGACTCGGCCTCTTCCAGGGGGGAGGGCCGTGCCAGGGAAAGGACAGCATCGTGCGTCAACGCTCGTTCATCGCCATCACCGCCGCGCTGGCGGCGGGCTCTCTCACTCTGACCGCCTGCGGCTCGCGCGACGACGGTGACAAGAAGGAC
>DATCQX010000741.1:0-3238 GCA_036569285.1 Streptomyces sp. | reverse complement strand
GGGCCGTGCTCGGTTGGGGTACGAGCGAGCCCTGGTGTCCGCTCATACTTGGGGCATGCAGGAAGAAGCCGCGCGTTCCGCGATCGACACGTTCCTCTCCGCCTTCAACGCCTCGAACGACAACTATGTGACCGACCTGCTCTCGCAGGCCCTGACGACGGACGTGGTGTTCTGGGGGCCGTTGGGGCGGAGTGAGGGGATCGAGGCCGTCGAGCGCTTCGTGCTGGACATCCGGCGGCATCCGGCGGGGACGGGCACCATGGTGCGCTGTTCGGGGGTGGACATGCCGGGGGAGTGGGCGCGGTACCAGTGGGTGTTCACGACGCCGGACGGGGGGCCGAGGCTGGCGGGGACGGACGTCGTCCATATGCGGCGGAGTCTCATCGACCAGGTCATCGTGTTCGCGGGGGAGATCGAGCCGGCCGTCTCCTGAAGCGCCGAGCCGTCCGCACCCTGGCTCAGCCCTGACGCCGTACCTCGAAGTGGAAGCACCCGTACTCCAGCGCCCGGACGTGCACGAGAGCGACGTCCGGATCGCTGAAGGCGTCGTCGAAGGCCGCGTCGAAAGCGGCGGTGGGATCGGCCGGCATCTCCAGTGCGGGGTTCTCCCCGCCCGGCCCCTCCACCCCTGGAATCTCCAAAAGCCGCCCCCCGGCAATGTGCCCCCGCGCGTCGTACCGGCGGACAGTACGCAGCGCCCCGGCCCGGTCGAAGGGGTACCCCTCCCCGGGCGCGAACCCCTCGCAGTCGTCCGCGTGAATGAACACGGGCCCCTGTTCGTCGTACGCGCCCGGCAGTGCGCCCGTCGAGGCGGCCCAGCGGCGCAGCGGGGCGTACGAGACCAGGGCGATCCGGTCGTCGGGCCCGATGGGGCGGAGGCAGCAGCGCAGGGGGGAGCCGATGTCGTCAGGGGTCGCGGTGCGGGGGACACAGGGGCGTCCCGCGTCGTCCGTGACGCGCAGTTCCTTGAGGGCGGCGGGGTCGATGGGGCGCACGGTGTATCGGGTCATGCGCTCATGCTGGCTCGCCGCACGGCCGTCCGCTGGCGAGAAACCGACGCGACGTTCCTCGCCGCCGCACGGCCGTCCGCTGGGTGAAAGCCCGACGCCACAGCCCCTCGAAGAAACACCCTTGAGCGCCCTACAGGAACGCCAGCTTCACAACCCAGTACACCCCCGCCGCCACAGCAGCGGCAGCCGGCATCGTGATGAACCACCCCAGGATGATGTTCTTGGCGACCCCCCACCGCACGGCGTTGATCCGCTTGGTCGCCCCCACGCCCATGATCGCGGAGGTGATGACGTGGGTCGTGGAGATGGGCGCCTTGAAGAGGAACGCCGTCGTGAACATGATCGACGCGCCGGTCGTCTCGGCGGCGAACCCCTGCGGCGGATCCAACTCGATGATCTTCCGTCCGAGCGTCCGCATGATCCGCCACCCACCGGCGTACGTCCCCAGCGACAGCATCACCGCGCAGACGATCTTCACCCAGACGGGGATCGGATCCCCGGAGTCCTCGACGTCGGCGATGACGAGCGCCATCACGACGATCCCCATCGTCTTCTGCGCGTCCTGGAGCCCGTGCCCCAGCGCCATCCCCGCCGCGGAGACGGTCTGCGCGATCCGGAAGCCCCGCTTCGCCTTGTGCGGATTGGCGCGCCGGAAGATCCACATGATCGCGGTCATGACGAGATAGCCGACGACGAGCCCGACGACCGGCGAGACGAACATCGGGACGACGATCTTCTCCAGGACGCCGTGCCAGTACACGGTCGTCCCGCCCGCGAGCGCCGCGCCGACCATCCCGCCGAACAGCGCGTGGGACGACGATGAGGGCAGCCCGAAGTACCAGGTCACGAGGTTCCAGGCGATGGCGCCGACGAGCGCGGCGAAGAGGATGCCCATCCCCTTGGAGCCCTCGGGCGTCTGGATGATCCCCTCGCTGACGGTCTTGGCGACCCCCGAGCCGAGGAAGGCGCCCGCGAGGTTCATGACGGCGGCCATGGCGAGCGCGGCGCGCGGGGTGAGCGCGCGGGTGGAGACGGACGTGGCGATCGCGTTCGCGGAGTCGTGGAAGCCGTTGGTGTACGTGAAGAAGAGCGCGACCAGGACGGTCGCTACCAGGGCGAAGGTGTCCATGTAAGGGTTCAGGACTCCTTGACGGCGATGGTCTCCACCGTGTTCGCCACGTGCTCGAACGCGTCGGCGGCCTCTTCCAGGACGTCGACGATCTGCTTCAGCTTGAGCACCTCGATCGCGTCGTACTTGCCGTTGAAGAGGTGCGCGAGGAGCTTGCGGTGGATCTGGTCGGCCTGGTTCTCCAGGCGGTTGACCTCGATCCAGTACTCCGTCAGGTTCTCCATCGTCCGCAGGTTCGGCATCGCCTCCGCCGTCAGCTCGGCGGCTCTCGCGAGGACCTCGATCTGCTGCTCGACGCCCTTGGGGAGCTCCTCGACGTTGTAGAGGACGACGAGGTCGACGGCCTCCTCCATGAAGTCCATGATGTCGTCGAGGGACGACGCGAGGGAGTAGATGTCCTCGCGGTCGAACGGCGTGATGAACGAGGAGTTCAGCTGGTGGAAGATCGCGTGCGTCGCATCGTCACCGGCGTGTTCGGCGGCCCGCATGCGCTCTGCGATCTCGGCCCGGCCGGCGGTGTCCGCCCCGAGCAGTTCCATCAGGAGTTTCGAGCCCGTGACAATGTTGTCCGCGGACGCGGCGAACATGTCGTAGAAGCTCGTCTCCCTGGGGGTCAGACGAAAGCGCACGTGGGGTCCTCGTTATGCATCGGTTTCGGTCAGGTTGATGCTATGCGCATCATCCGGCCGGGGCTAAGGGGCCGTCCCCCAGTGTCGCCCATCAGGCACAGTGACCTGGGATCAAGGGCCCTATACCCAGCAAACTTGGTTACGATATACCCACTAGGGGTATACGAGACGAACCGGAGGACGCGATGACGACCACAGAGGCCGAAAAAACCCCGACGCCCTCCGAGGAACCGGCTCCTTCCGAGGCCCACGCCACCCACGGCTACCACCACCAGAAAGACGAACACCTCAAGCGTCTGCGCCGCATCGAAGGCCAGATCCGCGGCCTTCAGCGCATGGTCGACGAGGACGTCTACTGCATCGACATACTCACCCAGGTCTCCGCCTCCACCAAGGCCCTCCAGTCCTTCGCCCTCCAGCTGTTGGAGGAACACCTCCGCCACTGTGTCGCGGACGCGGCCCTCAAGGGG
>DATCQX010000740.1:0-3886 GCA_036569285.1 Streptomyces sp. | reverse complement strand
GGGAGACCGCCGGAGACCAGAACCAGCGTGTCCGTGCCGAGAGTTGCCGCCTCGTCGATGGCGCGGCGGTTGTCGGCCAGGGCCGCAGCGCGCTCCGCCGGGTCGATCGCCGTGAAGAAGCCGCCACGGCAAAGGGTGGTGACGGTCAGTCCGGCGTCCCGGACGAGCTTGGCGGTCGCGTCGAGGCCGTACGTCTGGACCGGGTCGCGCCACAGGCCGACGCCGGGGACACCCAACTCGACGCAGGCCGCGACGAGTTCGGGCATCGACAGTTGCTTGACCGTCATCTGGTTGATGGAGAACCGCGCGAGGTCGCTCACTGGGTCACCCCGTAGACCGCCAGCAGGCTCTTCATGCGCTCCTCCGCGAGCTTCGGGTCCGGGAACAGGCCGAGCCCGTCCGCGAGTTCGTAGGCGCGGGCGAAGTGCGGGAGGGAGCGGGCGGACTGGAGGCCGCCGACCATCGTGAAGTGCGACTGGTGGCCCGCGAGCCAGGCCAGGAACACAACACCCGTCTTGTAGAAGCGAGTCGGGGTCTGGAAGAGGTGGCGGGACAGCTCGACCGTGGGGTCGAGCAGCGCGCGGAAACCGGCCGTGTCGCCCGTGTCCAGGACGCGGACCGCCTCCGCCGCCAGCGGGCCGAGCGGGTCGAAGATCCCCAACAGGGCGTGGCTGAAGCCCTTTTCGTCGCCCGCGATCAGCTCGGGGTAGTTGAAGTCGTCGCCGGTGTAGCAGCGGACGCCCTGCGGGAGGCGGCGGCGCAGGTCGACCTCGCGCTGCGCGTCGAGGAGGGAGACCTTGATGCCGTCGACCTTGTCGGGGTGCGCGGCGATGACTTCGAGGAACGTGTCGGTTGCCGCGTCGAGGTCGGAGGAGCCCCAGTAGCCCTCCAACGCCGGGTCGAACATGGGGCCCAGCCAGTGCAGGACGACGGGTTCGGCGGCCTGGCGCAGGAGGTGGCCGTACACCTCCAGGTAGTCCTCGGGTCCGGTGGCCGCCGCCGCGAGGGCGCGGGAGGCCATCAGGATGGCCTGCGCGCCGGACTCCTCGACGAGGGCGAGCTGCTCCTCGTACGCCGCTCGGATCGCCGCGAGGGATCCGCCGGTGGTGAGCTGATCGGTGGCGAGGTGAGGGGTGGTGAGCTGGTCGGTGCCGACGCCGCACGCGATCTTGCCGCCAACCGCCTTGGCCTCTGCGGCACTTCGGCGGATCAGCTCGGCCGCTCCGGCCCAGTCGAGGCCCATGCCGCGCTGGGCGGTGTCCATCGCCTCAGCGACTCCGAGGCCGTGGGACCACAGGTGGCGGCGGAAGGCGAGGGTGGCGTCCCAGTCGACGGCGGCCGGGGAGTCGGGCGACACGTCGGCGAAGGGGTCCGCGACGACGTGGGCCGCCGAGAAGACCGTCCGCGAGGTGAAGGGGACGCCGGTGGTGACGGCGAGGGGTTCGGCGCGGGGTTCGTACGCGCGCAACCCGCCGTCCGGGGAGGGCAGTTGGATGGTCACAGGGAGATCTCCGGGACGTCGAGGCGGCGGCCCTCGGTGGACGACTTCAGCCCCAGCTCGGCGAGTTGGACGCCGCGGGCGCCGGCGAGGAGGTCCCAGTGGTAGGGGGCGTCCGCGTAGACGTGCTTGAGGAACAGCTCCCACTGCGCCTTGAAGCCGTTGTCGAACTCGCCGTTGTCCGGGATCTCCTGCCACTGGTCGCGGAAGACCTCGGTGGCGGGGATGTCCGGGTTCCAGACCGGCTTCGGGGTGGAACTGCGGTGCTGGGCGCGGCAGTTGCGCAGGCCCGCGACGGCGGAGCCCTCGGTGCCGTCCACCTGGAACTCGACGAGTTCGTCACGGTTGACGCGCACGGCCCAGGACGAGTTGATCTGGGCGATGGCGCCGCCTTCGAGTTCGAAGATGCCGTACGCGGCGTCGTCCGCCGTCGCGTCGTACGGCTTGCCGTTCTCGTCCCAGCGCTGCGGGATGTGGGTGGTGGCGAGGGCCTGGACGGTCTTCACGCGGCCGAACAGCTCGTGCAGGACGTACTCCCAGTGCGGGAACATGTCGACGACGATGCCGCCGCCGTCCTGCGCTCGGTAGTTCCACGACGGGCGCTGCGCGGGCTGCCAGTCGCCCTCGAAGACCCAGTAGCCGAACTCGCCCCGGATGGAGAGGATTTGGCCGAAGAAGCCGCCGTCGATGAGGCGCTTCAGCTTGAGCAGGCCGGGGAGGAAGATCTTGTCCTGGACGACGCCGTGCTTGATGCCCTTGGCGGTGGCGAGGCGGGCCAGTTCGAGGGCGCCGTCGAGGCCGGTCGCGGTCGGCTTCTCGGTGTAGATGTGCTTGCCGGCAGCAATCGCTTTCTTGATCGCGTCCTCGCGGGCGGAGGTGACCTGGGCGTCGAAGTAGATGTCGACGGTCGGGTCCGCGAGGACCGCGTCGACGTCCGTCGAGATGTGCTCCAGGCCGTGCTCGTCGGCCATGGCGCGCAGGACGTGCTCGCGGCGGCCGACGAGGATCGGCTCGGGCCACAGCACGGTGCCGTCGCCGAGGTCGAGGCCGCCCTGCTCGCGGAGGGCGAGGATGGAGCGGACGAGGTGCTGGCGGTAGCCCATCCGTCCAGTGACGCCGTTCATGGCGATACGCACCGTTTTGCGTGTCACGTCGGTCCCTTCGGAGAAGTCGTACGCGGTGTGTGGGCGCCGCACGCACGCCTCTACCTGATGAGCGTCACAGCAAGCGCTTTCTATTACTCCTGGCAAGCTAGCCTCTGACCAGTGGTCCGGACAAGACCGTGTCCAGTTCGAGATGTTCGGGTTGTTCGAGGGGGCGAACGGGGCGGGGCTTCGGCCGTAGGGTCTGATCGGGCAGTTTTGGGGACGTACGACCCGTAGTTCTGAGGACGTACGACGAGATGTGCTACCGGAGGACGACGAGATGACGGTGACCCTGGCGGACGTGGCGGCCCGCGCTCAGGTCTCCCCCGCGACGGTGTCGCGCGTGCTGAACGGGAACTATCCGGTGGCGGCCTCGACCCGGGAGCGGGTACTGCGCGCGGTCGACGAGCTGGACTACGTCCTCAACGGGCCCGCCAGCTCACTCGCCGCCGCCACCTCCGATCTGGTCGGCATCCTGGTCAACGACATCGCCGACCCCTTCTTCGGGATCATGGCCGGTGCCGTGCAGTCCGAGATCGGCGGGACCGGGGGGCGGGCCGGCGGGGAGCGGCTCGCGGTCGTCTGCAACACCGGGGGCGATCCCGAGCGCGAACTGACCTACCTCACGCTGCTCCAGCGGCAGCGGGCCGCCGCCGTCATCCTGACCGGCGGCGCGATCGAGAACGAGGCCCATGCCGCCGCCGTCGCCGCGAAGTTGCGCAGGCTGGAGGGGGCGGGCACGAAGGTCGTGCTGTGCGGACGGCCGCCCGCTCAGGACACCGGGGCCATCGCCATCACCTTCGACAACCGGGGCGGGGGGCGGGAGTTGACCGAGCACCTCATCGGGCTCGGACACCGGCGCCTCGGCTACATCGCCGGTCCCGAGGAGCGGACGACCACCCGGCACCGGCTCGAAGGGCACCGCGCGGCTCTGGAGGCCGCCGGGATCGAGGAGTTGGCCGGGTGGACCGTCCATGGGCCCTACGACCGGCGGGCGGGGTACGAGGCGACCCACGAACTCCTGCGCCGCGACCCGTCGTTGACGGCCGTCGTCGCCGCGAACGACTCCGTCGCGTTGGGGGCGTGTGCCGCGTTGCGGGACTCCGGGCGGCGGATTCCCGATGACGTCTCCGTCGCCGGGTTCGACGATCTGCCGTTCAGCATCGATGCGGTGCCTTCGTTGACGACCGTGCGGTTGCCGTTGGCGGAGGCGGGGGCTCGGGCGGGGCGGATCGCGATGGGG
>DATCQX010000739.1:0-4155 GCA_036569285.1 Streptomyces sp. | reverse complement strand
CCCACGCGGCGAGCGTGTCCCACAGCGGGCGTTCACCGGTCGGCAGCGCCTCCTCCAGTGCGCGCAGCCGGTGTTCGAGGCGCTGGAGGTCGGCGAGCGCGGGGCCGTCGGTGTCCTGCGTGTCGAGCGGCTCGTACAGGGGCGTCGCCGCCATCAGGCCGTACGTGAAGCGGGGGAACTCGATGCGGCCCGACCTCGGGACGTCCACGTTCAGTTCGCGCACCAGCCAGCCGAGCGCGGCGAGCGGGCGGGAGGTGAGGGGGCTCGCCTGGTCGGGGGGCGGGGCCATGCCGACCGGCTGGGCGCCGGGCAGCGGCCACTTCGCGACGTGCAGGCGGCCGACGTAGGTGTCGTGAAGCCGCTCGCACAGCGCCGTCTTTCCCGTGCCGCGTCCCCCGTGGACGGTGACGACGGGGGCGCCGCCCGGGTGGCCGGGCGTGGTGGCCGTGCCGCGCGGGCCCAGGCCGACGGCCGTGGGTACGAAGGTGTCGACGAGTTGTTCGTAGCCGTGCAGTGCGGGCTGCGCCATCCATGCCCCCGTGCGAGATGTGCGCCATGAGATCGCGTCAATTCTCCCTCAATACCGGGATGTTGACGCCGTGTTTGCTTGACTTGGCGGTGTCCGATCCAGACATGTGCGTGAGGAGAATCGGTGACCGTTCCCGCGGAGTCGATCGAGTCGATGGAGCAGCTCTGCTTCGGATGGCGGACGTTGGTGCTCGACTGCGATCCGGACGCCGACGTCCGCGACCTGCCGGGGGTCGCCGTGCGGTGGGCCGACAGCCGGTTCCTGTTCTGGAACTGCGTGACCCTCACCGAACCCGGCACCGGCCCCGGCCTCCTGTCCCGGCGGCTGGCCGAGGCGGCGGACGTCATGCGGTCGAAGAAACGCCCCGGCTTCCTGTGGATCTTCGAGGACCTCCTGGACGGCGAAGCCCGCACCGCCCTCGCCGGGGCCGCCGCCCACGCGGGCCTGGTGCACGCCTTCCCCGGCACCGGCATGGCCGGCGACCTCCTGCCGCTCCCCGAACCCGCCCACCCCGACCTGACGTTCGTCCGCGTCCAGGACGACGAGCAGCTCACGGCCTACGCGGACCTCAACTCCCGCGCGTACGGCTTCGATCCGGACGACGGCCGGGAGGGCATCGCCGGCTCCGCCCTCTGGAAATCCGGCATCCACGCCTACCTGGCCCTGCGCGACGGCACCCCCGTCTCCTGCGCCGCGACCCTCGAAACAGCCGGCCGCCTCTTCGTCGTCCTCGTCGCCACCGACCCCGTCTGGGAACGCCACGGCTACGGCGAAGCGGTGACCCGCAAAGCCCTGTACGAGGGCGGCCGGGCCACGGGCCTGACCCGGGCCACCCTCCATGCGACGGCAGCCGGGGCACCGGTGTATCCGAGGATCGGTTTCCGCCCCAACTCACCTATGTCGTTCTGGGCGTTGGCGGATTGACCGACCCTGAACCCAGTGCTTCCCCGCTCACCCGCGCAAGCGGGACATCGCCGGGTCGAACAGGGGCTCTTCGGCGACGGTGGCCGGGATGCGGCGGTCGAAGTAGCCGATGTGCAACGTCCGTCCGGGGAGGGCGAGTTCGGTGGGGAGCCAGGCGTAGGCGATGCCCTTGCCGATCGTGTGGCCGTAGGCGGCGCTGGTGACGTAGCCGACGGCGTGGTCGCCGTCGTACACGGGCTCCTTGCCGAGGACGACGTCGTGGGGGTCGTCGATCGTCAGGCAGGTCAGTTTGCGGCGGACGTTCGAACTGCGGTGCTCCAGCGCTTCCTTGCCGATGAAGTCGCCCTTGTCGGGTTTCACGGCGAAGGCGACGCCGGTCTCGTAGGGGTCGTGTTCGTAGGTCATGTCGGTGCCGAAGGAGCGGTAACCCTTCTCCAGGCGGAGGCTGTTGAAGGCGCCGCGTCCGGCGATGATTCCGCCGAGGGGCCGGGCGGCGTTCCAGAGGGTGTCCCAGAGTTTGAGGCCGAGGTCAGCGGTGGTGTAGATCTCCCAGCCGAGTTCGCCGACGTAGGACAGGCGCATGGCGGTCACGGGGACGCTGCCGATGTGGGCCTGTTGGGCGCGGAAGTACTTGAGGCCGTCGTTGCTGAAGTCGTCGTCCGTGAGGGGCTGGAGGACGTCGCGGGCAAGGGGTCCCCACAGGCCGATGCAGCAAGTCCCGGCGGTGATGTCGCGGACCTGGACGGTGCCGTCGGCGGGGAGGTGCCGGGTGAGCCAGTCGAGGTCGAGGTTGCCGTTGGCGCCGACCTGGAACCGGTCGCGGGCGAGGCGGGCCACGGTGACGTCGCTGCGGATGCCGCCGTCGTGGTCGAGGAGCAGCGTGTAGGTGACCGAGCCGACGGACTTGGCGACCTTGCTCGTCGTCAGCCCCTCCAGGAACTCCCCCGCGCCGGGCCCGGTGACCTCCAGGCGTTTCAACGCCGTCATGTCGTACATGGCGACGGTCTCGCGGGTGGCCTGGGCCTCGGCGCCGACGATCGGGGACCAGTACCGGGCGGCCCAGTCGTTCGGCACGGGGATCGGACGGCCGTCCAGCAGAGCCGAGTTGGCCTCGTACCAGTGGGGCCGCTCCCAGCCGTTCGCCTCCAGGAAGAACGCGCCGTGCTCAACCTGCCGCGCGTGGAAGGGACTTGTGCGGATCGGGCGCGGCTTGCCGGACGGCTGGAGGGGGTGGAGGATGTCGTAGACCTCGACGAAGTTTTGGCAGTCGCGGGCGAGGACGTACTCCGGTGTGAGCTGGTGGGGTTCGAAGCGGTTGACGTCGCACTCGTGGAGGTCGAAGGACGAGCAGTGCCCGTCGACGAGCCACTCGGCCATGGCGCGCCCGACTCCCGCCGAGTGCGTCACCCACACGGCCTCCGCGACCCAGAATCCCTTGACGTCCGGCGATTCACCGAGGAGCGGGAAGTTGTCGGTGGTGAAGGAGAACAGCCCGTTGATGCCCTCGTCGACCTTGGCGTCCTTCGTCGCGGGCAGCAGCGCCTGCGTCTCGGTCCAGGCGTCGGCGAAGTCGTCCTCGGTGAACTCCAGGACGGACGGCATGGGCCCGTCCTCGGTGAAGGTGAGGATGTCGTCCGCGCTCACCGGCATGGGGCGGTGGCCGTAGTAGCCGATGCCGAGGGTGTCGTAGCGGTCGCGGTAGTAGAGGTCGGCGTCCTGGTGGCGCAGGATCGGGCGGACGGCCTCCTCGGTCTGCCCGGCGAGCGCGGGGACGGGGCCGGTCCAGGCGAGCTGGTGGGCGAGCGGGGTGAGGGGGAGGTTCATCCCGGCCATGCGGGCGATCTTCGGGCCCCAGATACCGGCGCAGCAAACAACGATGTCGGCGTCGAGGTCGCCGTGGTCGGTGCGGACGCCGGTGACGCGGCCGTCGGCCCGCAGCACGTCGAGGACTTCGTGCCGGGGCAGGAAGCGGACGCCGTTCTCGGTGGCCCGGCGGATCTGGGCCTCGACGGCGAGGACGGCCTTGGCGAGGCCGTCGGTGGGGACGAAGAGACCGCCGAGGACCTTGGCGCGGTCCAGCAGGGGATGCTTGGCGACGCACGCGTCCGCGTCGATCAGCTCGGCCTCCACACCCCAGGCGGTGATCCAGCCGTGCCGGCGCTGGAGTTCGGTGAGGCGCTCGGGGCTCGTCGCGACTTCGAGGCCGCCGACCTGCAGGAAACAGGGCTTCCCGTCGACCTCCAGGGAACAGAACTTCTCCACCGTGTAACGCGCCAACTCAGTCATCGTCTTGGAGGAGTTGGTCTGGAAGACCAGCCCCGGCGCGTGCGAACTGGACCCCCCGGTCGCGGGCAGCGGCCCCTGGTCGACCACCGTCACCTCGGTCCACCCCCGCCGCGCGATCTCGTCCGCGAGCGCCGCGCCGACGACACCTGCTCCGATGATGACCACCCGGGGTCCCGTCATCGCCGCACCTCCGATTGAGTTGCTTTCTACGCAACGTGCTTCAGGTCGCGCAACTCAATGTGCCCGGCGCGCAAAAAAGTGTCAAGAGCCCCCGTGACGATGGGAAAAGGCCCCGGAAAACAGCAACGCCCGGTGGGCGGCGCGCACTTGAGCGCACCGCCCACCGGGCGTCCGAGCAGCCCCTACGTGAGCCAGGCGTCCACCTTCTCCCGGTTCGCCCTCACCCATTTCTCCGC
>DATCQX010000738.1:0-4530 GCA_036569285.1 Streptomyces sp. | reverse complement strand
GTACCCGTAGTACCTCCGAGGCCGGCCGGGCCCGCGCCGTTCCCCGTCGCGGTGGGGTCCCCCGACCCCGGACCCGTACGACTCGCGGGTGCGCCCATTCCGATCGGGCCGGGGCCGAGGATCTCCGACATCCGGGCGACGTCCGCCGTACGGGCCCCCGTGCCCGACCCGGGGCTGACCGGGTCCTGGACGCGGGTGCGGCCCGGCTTGGGAGCAGGGGCCGCGGTCGGCGTCAACGGGGGCGATCCCGTAGTACCCGGAGTACCTGGGGTGCCCGGAGCGCCCGCCCTGCCGAGCGCGCCCCCCGAGGCGCCGCCCGGCTGGCGGCCGTGGCGCTTCCGGATGTCCAACGACGTCTGGGGGACCCCCTCGGTCGACGGCGACCTCGTCTACGTCACCTCCTTCGAGGTGCACGCCCTGGACGTCGCGACCGGCCGCCGCCGCTTCAAGACGCGGGACGTCGCCTGGTCCATGGCGGTCGCGGACGGCCGTGTCCACGCCTCCGACGGCCCCACCCTCTTCGCTCTCGACGCCCGCGAGGGCGGCGACCTGTGGCGGCTGCCGACGGACGCCTGGGTGTACTCCCTGAAGGCCGAACGGGGGACGATCGTCACCGGTACCCGCGGGGGAGGGGCGCAGGGCTGGGAGGCGTCGAACGGGCAGAAGCTGTGGGAGATCGGCGGCTGCCAGACCGACTTCGAGTCGCCCGAGGCGGGGCCGGTGCTCCACGACGGCACCGTCTACGTCTGGCAGGACGCCCGGCTGCGGGCCCTGGAGGCCCGTACGGGTGAGGAACGCTGGTCCTATCCCATCGGTGACGCCGCCTCCTGCGGGGGCGTACCCGTACGGGTCACCCCTGCGGGGGACGGGAACGTGTACGTCTCCGCGGGGACGCGCGTGCTGTCGATCGACATCGCGACCGGGATGGTCCGCTGGCACTTCGAGGCGCCGGCCGCGTTCCTGTCGCCGCCCGCCTTCGTGCCGGGGCCGGCCGTCACCGGGGGCGGGGTCTACCTCGCGGACTACCTCGGGACGGTCTACGCCATCGACGCCGCCGACGGGCGCGACCGCTGGCGGATCGCCACCGAGGCCCGGTCCTCCATCGATCCCGTCCTGGTCGCCGCCGGGCACGTGCACGTCGGCAGCGGCAAGGGGCTCTACACCCTCGACGCCGTGACCGGTACGCCCAAGTGGCGCTTCCAGGCCGGCGGGGACATCGTGGGGGCGCCCGCCGTCGCCGAGGGCCGGATCCACTTCGGGTCCACCGACTGCCTGCTGTACACGCTGAAGGCGGACGACGGGCGGCTGCGGTGGAAGCTGGCGACCGGGGGCGAGATCACTGGCTCTCCGGTCGTACGGGACGGGGTCGTGTACGCGTGCAGCAAGGACCGGTGCGTGTACGCGCTGGACGCGGAGAAGGGGACGGGGACGGCTCGGCCCATGTAAGGGGCAGGCAGCACAGGGACGGCCCGGCCCGTGCAAGGGGCAGGCGGCAGGGGGCCGGGTGGCGTGGGCGTGACAGGTGTTGCCTAGGGTTGTCGTATGCGACGACGGGGGCACATCTTCAGGCTTACGGCTGTTTCGGCGCTGGTGGTGCTCGCGCTCACGGGGTTCTCGTCCGGGCGCGGGCACAGGAGCGGGGGGCACGGCGGGGACGGCGGAGGGTGCAGCAACTCCCGCCAGGACCACGACAGTTCGTCGTCGGGGAGCGGGTCGGGCTACCGGTACCACGACTACGACGATGACGACTCCGGCTCGTCCGGCGGGAGTTCGTCGAGTGGGGGCTCGTCCGCGCACACGCCCGCCGTCGTGCAGAGCGGGCGCGCGAGCCTCGTCGGGTGCGCGACGCGGAAGGCGCCGTACGCGACGGTGATGGTCTCCAACCCCAACCCGTCGGTGGAGTGGTTCGAGGTCACCGTCAGGTTCCTGGACGCGAGCGGGGCGGTGATCGCGGAGCCGGTGGAGACGGAGTCGGTCCGCGGGAAGGAGACGGAATCCCTGGAGGTACCGGTCGGTGACGCCGCTCTCGCGGCGAAGGTGGTTCGCTGCGAGGTCGACGCCATCGCACGGGTGGCCTGAACAACCCTCGGGTGCGCTGCTCAGGCGCCTTGAACTACGCCTGTTCGTCGCGGAGTTCGGTCAGGAACTCCACGAGCAGCTGGCTCACCTCGGCCGGCCGTTCCTGCTGAGTCCAGTGGCCGCAGCCCGGCAGGACGACCGGGGGGCGGCGCAGGCCCGGGACCAACTGCGGGAGGTGTGCGATGAGTTCGGGGACGCCGGGGAAGTAGGCGACGGGGTCGCGGTCGCCGTACGCGAAGAGCGCGGGCGTGGTGATGGACGCGCCCGCGTAGGGGGCGGTCAACTCCCAGTTGCGGTCGATGTTCCGGTACCAGTTGAGGCCGCCGGTGAAGCCCTTGCCGAAGCCCTCGGCCAGCTCGTCGAGGTCGGACTCGGTGAACCAGTCCGGCTGTTCGCCGGTGCCGGGGAGCTGCTCCAGCCACGGGGTGCCGGGCTCGACCAGGGCCTGGTGGACGCCGGGCTCGCCGGGGGCGTCACCCGACAGCGCGTGCACGAAGCGCCGCAGCGTGGCCTTCGGGTCCCGCCCGAACTCCTCGTCCGCCACGCCGACTTGATTGAAGTACGTCCAGTAGAAGCGGCCCTGGTACGCCTCCTTCACCATCTCCAGCGGCGGACGGGGCCCGCGCGGCGTCGGGGCCACGCTCAGCCCCGCGACCCCGCGCACCACGTCCGGCCGCAGCAGCGCCGTGTGCCAGGCGACCGGCGCACCCCAGTCGTGCCCGACGACGAACGCCGTCTCCTCACCCAGCGCGTGGATCAGCCCGATCACGTCCCCGACCAGGTGCAGGATGCTGTACGCGGCGACGTCGTCCGGACGGTCCGAGGCGCCGTAGCCGCGCTGGTCAGGGGCGACGACGCGGAACCCGGCCTCGACGAGCGGGGCGAACTGGTGGCGCCAGGAGTGCCAGGACTCCGGGAAGCCGTGCAGCAGGACCACCAGCGGGCCCTCGGTGCCGGCCTCGGCGATGTGGAGGTTGATGCCATTCACTTCTATGGTGCGGTGCTGGATCATGAGGTCCAGTTTATGGGCGCGTTCCCCGGCGAAAAAATGGCCCCTTTTCAGCGTATTCGGAAATTCTGGGTTCTTTTTGTGAAGAGTTGATTCTGCCGGTCGCTCGGAATATTCCCCAGCGCTATCAGGTGCGGCGCCTGCGCGAAACCCTGTGCCTGCGTCGCCTCGCGGGCCGCCCACAGCGCGCGGACCGTTCCCTGCACCCCTTCCGGCGGATACCCGGCGATCACCCGCGCCCGCTCGACCGCGACCTCCAACGCCCCTCCGCTTTCAGTGAGTTCGGAGACCAGTCCGACCTCGTACGCCCGCCGCGCCGAGACCCGCTCGGCCGTTCCCATCAGCATCATCCGCGCGACCTCCCCGTACGGCATCCGCTGCGCCATCAGCACCGACTCGTAGGCGCTGACCATTCCGTACGTCGTGTGCGGGTCGAAGAACTGGGCGCCCTCTCCGGCCACGACGAACTCGCTCTCCCCCAGCAGGTAGAAAGCCCCGCCGCACGCCATTCCCTCGACGGCCGCGATCACCGGTTTCCAGAGGTCGTTGGACTTGGGGCCGATATGCAGGAGCGGATCGTCCTGCATATAAGGGGAGTTGGGCTGGGGGACCACGGCGTCGCGGTCGAGGCCGGTGGAGAAGGCGCGGGTTCCGGTGGCGGTGAGGACGATCGCGCGGACGGTGTCGTCGAAACGCAATTGTCTCCAGATCTCGGTGAGTTGCCGGGCCGTCGGGACGTCGATCGCGTTGAGTCTCTCCGGGCGGTCGAGCGTGACCACCGCGACGCCGGTCTCCTTGTCGGTGTCGAGGCGCGGGGTCACGTCAGGACCCACTGGGGGAGGCCGTCGTCCGGGAACACCGCGTGGACGCGGGCGCCGATCCGAAGCCGTTGCGGATCAAGGGAGTTGAGGGGAGCGCCGGGGTGGGTGACGACGTTGCCGACGAGGCGGATGCGCGGGGCGTCGTCGAGTGCGATCAGGGTGACGTTGTAGGGGGCCTGGGCGGCGTAGTCGGGGAGGAGGGGCGGGTGGGGGACGACGTACGACCAGATGCGGCCCCGCCCCGAGGTGAGGCGCCAAGTGGAGTCGAACGACTGGCAGTTCGGGCAGCAGGGGCGGGGCGGGAAGCGGGGTTCGGCGCATGACGCGCAGGTCTGGACGCGGAGTTCACCCTGCGCCGCGTACTCCCAGAAGGGGGCGCCGTCGGTGTCCTGGAGCGGGGTCAGCATGGTCGGGCTCCTCAAGTCCTGGGCAGGGGAAGGCGGTTCACGTCCTGAGCAGCAACGCCGAGGTGGGTACCCCCTCGCCCGCCGTGACCAGGCAGGTCGCGGCGCCGGGGACCTGCGCGGTGCTGGTGCCCCTGAGCTGCTTCACGCCCTCGTTGATGAGGTTGAAGCCGTGCACGTACGCCTCCGAGAGGCCGCCGCCGCCCGTGTTCACCGG
>DATCQX010000737.1:0-9355 GCA_036569285.1 Streptomyces sp. | reverse complement strand
GTGCGGTGGCCCCCGGAAGGGGCCCGCACCCGCCGTCGTCAGCCTGAGGAGGGGGCTACCGCTTCGCGGCCTTGGGGCTCAGCAGGCGGGTGCCGACCCAGTCCTTGCCGGCGCTGACGCTCTTGGTCTGCGAGAGACCGGCCGTCTGGGCGGCGTCGTTGATGTCGCTCGGCTCGATGTAGCCGTCCCGGCCCGTCTTCGGGGTGAGGAGGAGGATCGAACCGTCCTCCTCAAGGAGCCCGAGGGCATCGACCAGGGCGTCCGTCAGGTCGCCGTCGTCGTCACGGAACCACAGCACGACGGCATCGGCCACGTCGTCGTAGTCCTCGTCAACCAGGTCACTGCCGACGATCTCCTCGATGGACTCACGGAGCTCCTGGTCTACGTCCTCGTCGTAGCCGATCTCCTGGACCACCTGGGCGGGCTGGAAACCCAGCCTCGCGGCCAGGTTCGTCTCCGCGTGGTCCGCGGTCGCGCTCACGGTCTGCCTCCTGATCACTGTCTCTTCTGATGACAACTCGCCCACGCGTGCGCGCGGGGTGTTGGCCGTAGTCCACACGGGCGGGGCGGATCGCGCAAGTACCCGGCGGTTCGGACCGCCTAAACGGTGACGATCCGGGCCGTGTCGCCGCAACTCCCGTCAAGGATTCCACGTCAAAGGTGACACACACCACACCTTTCCGCCCTGTTTGCGCGTTTGAAAATCGCGTACCCGCAGAAGGTGACGTTTGACGCCCCGAGGTACACGATGGGGAACGGTGCAGCAGGCATCCCGAAACATGCGGCTCCCGGGGCCTCCCCAGCCCCTCGGGCAGCCCTCCGACAGGTAAGGAACAGCGTGGCTTCCGGATCCGATCGCAATCCGATCATCATTGGCGGCCTTCCGAGTCAGGTTCCTGACTTCGACCCCGAGGAAACGCAGGAGTGGCTCGACTCCCTCGACGCCGCCATCGACGACCGCGGCCGTGAACGCGCCCGCTACCTGATGCTCCGGCTGATCGAGCGGGCCCGCGAGAAGCGCGTCGCCGTCCCCGAGATGCGCAGCACGGACTACGTCAACACGATCCCCACCAAGAGTGAGCCGTTCTTCCCGGGCAACGAGGAGATCGAACGCCGTATCCTCAACGCGACCCGCTGGAACGCCGCGGTGATGGTCTCCCGGGCCCAGCGCCCCGGGATCGGCGTCGGCGGCCACATCGCCACGTTCGCGTCGTCCGCGTCCCTGTACGACGTCGGCTTCAACCACTTCTTCCGGGGCAAGGACGACGGCGACGGCGGCGACCAGGTCTTCTTCCAGGGCCACGCCTCCCCCGGCATCTACGCCCGCGCGTTCCTCCTCGACCGCCTCTCCGAGCAGCACCTCGACGCGTTCCGCCAGGAGAAGTCCCGCGCCCCGTACGGGCTTTCCTCCTACCCGCACCCGCGTCTGATGCCGGACTTCTGGGAGTTCCCGACCGTGTCGATGGGCCTCGGCCCGATCGGCGCGATCTACCAGGCCCGCATGAACCGCTACATGCACGCCCGCGACATCGCCGACACCTCGAAGTCGCACGTGTGGGCGTTCCTCGGCGACGGCGAGATGGACGAGCCCGAGTCGCTCGGTCAGTTGACGATCGCCGCCCGCGAGGGCCTCGACAACCTGACCTTCGTCGTCAACTGCAACCTCCAGCGCCTCGACGGCCCGGTGCGCGGCAACGGCAAGGTGATCCAGGAGCTGGAGTCGGTGTTCCGGGGCGCTGGCTGGAACGTCATCAAGCTGATCTGGGACCGCAGTTGGGACCCGCTGCTCGCGCAGGACCGGGACGGCATCCTCGTCAACCGGATGAACACCACGCCGGACGGCCAGTACCAGACGTACGCGACCGAGTCCGGCGCCTACATCCGCGACCACTTCTTCGGTGACGACCAGCGACTGCGGGCGATGGTCGAGGGCATGACGGACGATCAGATCCTGCACCTCGGGCGCGGCGGGCACGACCACAAGAAGATCTACGCGGCGTTCAAGGCGGCCGTCGAGCACAAGGGCCAGCCGACGGTCATCCTGGCGAAGACCGTCAAGGGCTGGACGCTCGGCCCCAACTTCGAGGGCCGCAACGCCACGCACCAGATGAAGAAGCTGACGGTCGCCGACCTCAAGGGCTTCCGTGACCGCCTCCATCTCCCCATCTCCGACCAGCAGTTGGAGTCCGGCCTGCCGCCGTACTACCACCCGGGCCGGGACTCGGAGGAGATCCAGTACATGCACGACCGCCGCAAGGCGCTCGGCGGTTACGTGCCCACCCGTGTCGTCCGCGCGAAGCCCCTCGCGCTGCCGGACGACAAGGCGTACGCGACCGTGAAGAAGGGCACCGGGCAGCAGTCCATCGCCACCACCATGGCGTTCGTCCGGCTGCTCAAGGACCTCATGCGGGACAAGGAGTTGGGTCGCCGCTTCGTGCTGATCGCGCCCGACGAGTACCGCACGTTCGGCATGGACTCCTTCTTCCCGAGCGCGAAGATCTACAACCCGCTCGGCCAGCAGTACGAGTCCGTGGACCGTGAACTCCTGCTCGCCTACAAGGAGTCGCCGACCGGCCAGATGCTGCACGACGGCATCTCCGAGGCCGGCTGCACCGCGTCCCTGATCGCGGCGGGCTCGGCGTACGCCACGCACGGCGAACCACTCATCCCGGTCTACGTGTTCTACTCGATGTTCGGATTCCAGCGCACCGGCGACCAGTTCTGGCAGATGTCCGACCAACTCGCCCGCGGCTTCGTCCTGGGCGCCACGGCCGGGCGGACGACACTGACCGGCGAGGGCCTCCAACACGCGGACGGCCACTCGCAGTTGCTGGCCTCCACGAACCCCGGCTGCGTCGCCTACGACCCCGCGTACGGGTACGAGATCGCGCACATCGTCCAGGACGGCCTGCGGCGCATGTACGGCCAGGACAGCGAGGACGTCTTCTACTACCTCACCGTCTACAACGAGCCCCTCCAGCACCCGGCGGAGCCCGAGGACGTCGACGTCGAGGGCATCCTCAAGGGCGTCCACAAACTCTCGGCGGGGACGGCGGGTTCGACGCCGGCCCAGATCCTGGCCTCCGGGGTGGCGGTCCCCTGGGCGCTCGAAGCGCAGCGGATCCTCGCCGAGGAGTGGAACGTCCGGGCGGACGTCTGGTCGGCGACCTCCTGGAACGAACTCCGCCGTGAGGCCGTGGAGGTGGAGCGCCACAACCTCCTCCACCCCGAGGAGGACCAGCGCGTCCCGTACGTCACCCGCAAACTCTCCGGCTCCCAGGGCCCGTTCGTCGCCGTCTCCGACTGGATGCGGTCCGTCCCCGACCAGATCGCCCGCTGGGTCCCCGGGACCTACCAGTCTCTCGGCGCCGACGGCTTCGGCTTCGCCGACACCCGGGGCGCGGCCCGCCGCTTCTTCCACATCGACGCCCAGTCCGTCGTCCTCGCCGTCCTCACGGAACTCGCGAAGGAGGGCAAGGTGGACCGGTCGGCGCTGAAGCAGGCGATCGACCGGTACCAGCTGCTGGATGTGACGGCGGCGGATCCGGGGGCGGCGGGGGGTGACGCGTAACGCGTCACCGGCCTGGTACCTGTACGGGTTGCCGGGGAACGTGCCTCAGGGGCTCAGCCCCAGCCGTTCCCCGGCCGCCCGATCAACGGCCGCCCGATCGACGCCGACGGCGGGGGCGAGGCCCTCGGGCACCCACGGCACCCACCGGCTCAGGCCCCGGCCGCCCGGTCTACCCCGCGAGCCACAGCACCGCCAGCACCGTGTCCAGCGCGCCCAGCACCACCGCCACCAGTGGCACGACCGCCCTCGACGACCGGCGCCGCCCCATGGCCAGCCACCCGCACACGACGGCGACCGGCCCCAGCAGGATCCCGAACACGAAGAACCCGGCGACGGCGCAGACGATCCCCACGATCCCGAGCGACGCACGATCCGGCCCGGTCCCTGACCCCATCCGGCCACGTGACCGGGGGTACTTGTGCGCTCCGCGCCCGAACCCTGCCATGGTTCAACTCCCTTGCGCGCCAGGTCGCTTCAAGAGTTCGGTTACCCAGCGGGCGCGTTTTATGCAGCGCTACACATCGAACTCGCCGTCCAGAGCGCCGAGTTTGAAAGCCGCCCACTCGGCGGCATCGAAACGGAGGACTCGGCCGTCACCAGCGGAATGCCGCATGGCGACGGCCCCCTCGGGCAGATGCGCGATCTCGACCCGGTTCGCCGGGTCACTGCCGGGCACGGCGAGCCACTCGACTCCCGTCAAGTCCAAGGCGTAGAGGGCGTGTTTGTCCGCAGACATCAGAAGAGACCGTCGCGGACCCCGCCGACGAACTCGGCCCAGACGTCCGCGTCGAAGACGAGGGCGCCACGGTCGCGGTCGGTGGTGTCACGGACGGCGTGACGGCCGTTGGTGAGTTTGCCGCGCTCGACACACGCGTTGTCGCTGCCGCTGTAGCTGCTCTTGTGCCAGCTCGCGCCCTTCAGTTCGTCTTCGGTGCTGGGCGCGGCCTTCGAGGTCATTAATCGCGTTCCTTGAGCAGATTCCGGATGTACTGCTGCGACGCGGAATGGGACAAGGCGGCAGCCGTCAGCTCGTCCCACATCCTTGAGTACGCCTGGATGTCCCGCCGCTGCTCCAGCAACGTACCACCCGTGATGTACTCCAACCAGATCACATCGACCGGCGGTTCTCCTCGCAGAGTGAGGGCGGTAAAGGGGCCGTGCTGTTCCATGGGGATCGATGCTTCCAGCGGTAGAACCTGGATGCTGACGTTCGAACCCTTGCCGACCTCAAGCAGATGCTCAAGCTGCTCGCGGAAAAGGTCGGGACCGCCTTCGATGCGGTGTAGTGCGGGCGCGTCGATGATGGTGCGCAGCATGAAGTCGCGAGAGGTCTGGAGCAGCAACTCCTTCCGCGTCATGCGGATCTCGACGAGCCGCTCGATCTCCTCCGGGGTCTCGCACGCCGCCGTGAAAACGGCCCTCATGTACGCCTCGGTCTGCAACAGCCCGTGCAAGACGTTCGGTTCGTACGTGCGCACCATGCTGGAGTCGGATTCCAGCGTCAGGTAGTCCCTCAACGAGTCGCGCAGCAGGGGCGCTTGGCCACTCCACCAGTCCACCTTGTGGATGTCCCGGGCGAGCTTCTTCAGCCCGGCCCGGTAACTCTCGTCCGTCACCCCGTACATGTTGAGCAGCATCGTCAAGTCCAGCGCGCGTATCCCCCGCTTGCCGTTCTCGATCTGACTGATCTTCGGCTTGCCGCACTCAAGCGTGTCGGCGGCGTCCTGAGGGCTGAACCCGGCTTCCTCGCGGAGCCGGCGCAGCTCGTTGCCGAAACGGCGGCTGCGCATCGTGGGCATGTCGGCTTGGGCCATGCGCGCATGATGACGGCATCAACTCCCAACTGACAACGGGCATATGCCGAATTCACTCTAACCAGTTCAACTTCTTAGGAAACGTTGCCTAGGTGATTGCGAGCGGTCCATAGTCTTGCCCGTGACCATTTGGCGGGAGGAACCATGACGCGGTACCAGCAGGAGCTGACCGTCGGCCCGGAGAGCCTCGGCCGCGTCCGCCGGATCGTCGCCGCGCTCTTACGGCACTGGGGGCTGGGCGCACTGGCCGACTCCGCGCTCGTGTGCGTCACGGAGTTGCTGGCCAACGTCAGCAGACATGTCGTTCCCGGCGAGTGCGTCCTCCTCCTTGAGGACACCAGCTCCGGCGTACGCATCGTCGTCAGCGACAGCAGCGCGAGGCTCCCCGTCGTCCGTGAGCCGGACTGGTCCGCCGAGAGCGGGCGCGGAATGCTGCTCATCAGCACGGTCGCCGCCCGCTGGGGCGCCACGCCGACCTGTGAGGGCAAGGACGTCTGGGTCGAACTGCGCGAGGACGCCTCGTGAACGGCCGTGTGCTGCCCCGGACGTACTGGTGCCACGCCGACCACGACGGCTCCAGTACGGCCGTCCCGCTCGGCGGCCACCGGGCCCTGGACGCCGCCGTGGTCGGCCTGCGCCGAGGGCAGCCGTACGTCTTCGCGGTCTCCGCGCCCGAGGGGGCGTGGAGCTGGGCCGTCCGCCCCGTCTCGGCCCTCCCGATGGCGAAGGAGTGCACACCGTGATGCCGAAACAGCACTACTGGCGAGGCATGCGCGTCCCGTACATCACCGCGTGGAGCGCGGAGTCCGTCCGCCAGCCGCCCATCGTCCGGAAAGTGGGTCGAGGCGGCACGGGCATCGGTTTCGCCGACGAGCACCCCGCCATCGACGAACGGCGCCACGAAGCACTGTGGGTGCGCTCCGGTCTCGCCCTCGGGCGCGGTGAGCCCGTCTTCAAGCGGATCAACAGTCACAGGCAGCGGCGCGCGATGCGGTACGACCTGTGCCAGGTGTGCGGCGCACCGGCCAACGGCCGCGACGACGAACGCACGCTTTACCTCCTGGGCGCCGACACCCCGATCACGGAGGGCGAGACCACGGCGGCCCCTCCGGTCCACCCTCTCTGCGCGATCGAGGCGATCAAGAACTGCCCACCCCTGCGCCGGGCCCACACCGCCGCACTGGTCGAGTACAGCCCCCTGTGGGGAGTGGCCGGCATCGTCCACGACCCTGTGACCCTCACCCCCCTCCTCACCCACAGCCACCGCCTGGACCCCCTCCAGCACGTCTTCGTGGGCGACGAGATGATCCGATGGACGCTGGCCAGCTTCACGGTGGTCAGCCTGCATGGGGTTTCCGCGGTGTCCACGGACGAGTTGCACGCGATGGCTGCCGACGAACTGAAAACAGCCGCCGGATTCGGCCCTCTTGGCGTGGATCACCCCCTACCGGGCCAAGTTGGCCCACGTCATACTCATCGATCCCAAGCCGACTGATAGAGAGGTACAGCAATGACCAATCGCTCCGCGATGCCCTGGGGACTCACCCGGATGAAGCCGTTCCCTCAGGGGCTGCTGTTGCCCGAATCGACGATTGTGCTCGACGCGGAAACGCAGACCGGTCGATGCCTCGACGCCCAGGGAACCCTGGTGCCTGTGCTGGACAAGCACAAGAAGTCCGGCACGAACTCGGAGACCAAGCCCAAGACGAGCCTGGACGGAAATACGGATGAAGGAAGCGACCAGCAGTCGGACACCGACTGATGCCTGTGGTTCTGGTCGTCACCAAAGTGGACGACGTGACCGCCGATCTCGTCATCGAGGAACTGAACAGCCGTGGAACCGCCGTCATGCGCCTCGACCCCGGAGATTTCCCCACCACTGTCACGGTGAACGCCCACCTGGGAGGCGAGGGCTGTTCAGGCAGCCTGCGTACCGCGACCCGCAGTGTGGAACTGAGCCGCATCCAGTCGGTGTACTGGCGGCGCCCCAGCGCCTACGCCGCTCCCGGCGGCTTGCCCGGGCAAGAGGCGCGTTGGTGTGCGGACCAGGCCCGCTACGGACTCGGTGGTCTCCTGGGAGCACTCCCCGAAGCTCACTATGTGAACCATCCCTGGCGCAACCGCGACGCCGAATACAAACCGGCCCAGCTGGTCACCGCCGTCCGGAGCGGGTTGCTGGTTCCCCCGACCCTGCTCACCAACGACACCGAACAAGCACACCGATTCGCGCGGGAACACGGCCCTGTGGTGTACAAACCCGTCCGGAACACCGACTTCCACGGCAAGGAATCCCAAGCCCTGACCGTATGGGTCGAGGAGGTGGAACCAGCGAGTATCAATTCCGGCGTGGAGCAGACCACGCATCTGTTCCAGCAGCTCGTGGACAAGGCCTCCGACATCCGCCTGACCGCTGTGGGTGATCACCTGTTCGCCGTGCGCATCGACGGAGCACCACGCCTGGACTGGCGCCGCGACTACGACGCGCTCTCCTATTCTCTGGTCGAAATTCCCTCCGAGGTGTCCAAAGGCGTGCGGGCCTACCTGGATTCTTTCGGACTGGTATTCGGCGCCTTCGACTTCGGAATCGACAGGGACGGCCGATACTGGTTCTACGAATGCAATCCGAACGGCCAATGGGCATGGTTCCCCGAGGAGATCACCGACCAGATCGCCGCCGCTATCGCAGACCAGCTCCAGCATCCGGGACAAACAACATGACCGCCGACCCCAGCGCACTCCGCCGCATTCTCGCCGACAGCCTCTACGCCGACGGCACCCTGACCGACCCCGCCTGGCGCGCGGCCGTCGAAGCGGTCCCCCGGGAACTCTTCGTCGACACCGCCCTCTACCGACCCGTCGGCCCCACATGGGAACCCCTGCACCGAGCCCGCACGACCGAGGACGAGTGGCTGCGCCTCGTCTACTCCGACACCACCTGGGTGACTCAAGTGGACGGCATCGACGCGGCTGACACCGACGTGGCACGGCCCGGGAACCCGACGTCGTCGTCGACCCTCCCCTCTCTCGTGATCCGCACCCTTGAGGCAGCCCATATCAAGGACGGCGACAGAATCCTGGAGATCGGTACCGGGACCGGTTACTCCACGGCGATCCTGTGTCATCGGCTGGGCGAGGAGAACGTCACGTCGGTCGAGTACGACCCGGGACTGGCCACCCGCGCGGCGGAACACCTGCGTCGCGCCGGCTACGCCCCCACCTTGATCACCGGCGACGGCCTGCAAGGCCACCCGGACGGCGCCGAGTACGACGCCGTCGTGGCGACCTGCGCCGTCCGCTCCCTTCCGCGCCCCTGGCTGTGGCAACTGCGGGACGGCGGATCCGTCACCACCACCCTCAGCGGCTGGATGCTCGCCTCGGGCCTGATCCGCCTCACGCTGGACGACGACGGCACCGCCACGGGCCGTTTCGAGGGGGACCGAGTCTCCTACATGCTCGCCCGCCCTCACGAACGTCCGCCGCGCCCCCTGCTCCACCGGCTGGCGGGCGACGTGCGCACCACCCGGGTCGACCCCGGCGTCCTCCAGGACTGGACGGGGCTGTTCGTCGCGCAGCTGGCCGCTCCGTCGGCCGAGTTCTGGACCGCCGGCGACGGCGTCGTCCTCTCGGACGTGGCCACCGGGTCCCAGGCGTGGACGGAAGCGTCCGGAGAGGTGCACCAGCACGGCCCGCTGCGTCTGTGGGATCAGGTCGAGAGCGCTCTCGGGACCTGGCAGGCGGCGGGAGCCCCTGATCAGACGGCCTTCGGGATGACGGTCGACGACGAGACCCAGACGGTCTGGCTCGGCGCCCCGGGCGGCCCGAGCTGGACGCTCCCCGCCTGACCGCACCCCCAGGGCCGCGGCGCGCTATCCCCCTCCGGCAGCGCGCCGCAGCCCTGGGCATGACCCACTGTGACGTGCGCCGGGAAGGCAGCGCGAGGAACCTTTAGTTAAGTCACCCTGATTGGGGA
>DATCQX010000736.1:0-6145 GCA_036569285.1 Streptomyces sp. | reverse complement strand
GAAAGGGGCTGTCCGGATTTCCGCGAGGTCTCAACTTGGAAAACAGCCACGGCCAACCTTGCATTCGATCTTGCTCCGCCGCCGGGAAATGGACTATACCTGTCGGCGTTTCCTGCACGACCCTGCTTGACCCGACGCGGTGCCGGCGCTGGTCCGGTACCGCCCTGAGTCCTGGAGAAGGCGAGGACTTGAGCATGGGATCCACATCCGCAGAAAGCCGGGGACCGGCAGGCATCGGCCGCCGGACGATGATCAGAACGACCGCGACGCTCGGACTGGTCTCCGTACCCGCTCTGTCGCTCCTCACCTCCTGCGCCAGCAGTGGCGGCGACAGCGGTGGGAAGGCGAAGACGGGGACGAAGTCGGCCGCGAACCCGCTCGGCGTGAACGACACGGCGACCATGGAGTTCGTCCTGTTCGACGGCGGTTTCGGCACCCAGTACGCGAAGGACGCCGTCGAGCGGTACAAGAAGGCGTTCCCCAAGGCCGAGGTGAAATTCTCGTCCACCCAGAAGATCCAGAGCGTCCTGCAGCCCCGCTTCAACCAGGGCACCCCGCCCGACCTCATCGACAACTCCGGCGCCGAACAGATGGACATGGGCGTCCTGGCCGGCAAGAACCAGCTCACGGACCTCACTCCGCTGCTGGACGCGCCGTCCTTCGACGACCCGAAGAAGAAGGTCCGCGACACCCTGCGCCCCGGCATCGTCGAGATGGGGCAACTCGACGGGGCACCGGTGTGGATCATGTACTACGCCTACACGGTGTACGGCGTCTGGTACTCCCAGAAGGCGCTGGACGCCCTCGACTCGGCGTACCCCGAGACCTGGGACCAGATGCTCGCGGTCTGCGAGAAGGCGAAGAAGAAGGGCATCGCGGGCTGGACGTACGCGGGCAAGTACCCGTACTACCTGCCGTTCTCGCTCTACCCGATGATCGGCAAGGTCGGCGGCCGTGAGGTCCTCGACGCGATCGACAACCTGGAGCCGAACGCCTGGAAGCACCCGGCCGTCAAGGCGTGTTTCGAGGCGTACTACGAGCTGTACAAGAAGGGGTACGTCCTCAAGGGCACCCCCGGTCTGGACCACATCCAGTCGCAGACGGCGTGGGCGCAGGGCAAGGCGCTGTTCATCCCGAACGGCTCCTGGGTGGAGAACGAGTCGGCCAGCGTCATCCCGGCCGACTTCGACCTGTCCGTCTCGGCGCCGACCGGCATCGACTCCTCCGACAAGATGCCGTTCGGCACGATCTGGGCGTCCGGCGGCGAGCCGTTCATCGTCCCCGCGAAGGCGGCCAACGCCCTCGGCGGCATGGAGCAGTTGAGGATCATGCTGAGCGAGGCGTCGTCGCGGAACTTCACCTCGAAGGTGAAGTCGCTGACCGCGTTCGACGGCGGCACCGACGGCATCACCCTCACCCCCGGCCTCAAGTCGGGCGTCGCCGCCCTCGCGAAGGCCGGATCCAACGTCCTGAACCCGCGCCTGCAGGACTGGTACGTCAAGCTCCAGAAGGAGCAGATCGGTGTCTCCGGCCTCGGCGAGATGATGGCGGGCCGGCTCACCCCCGTCGAGACGATCAACAAGATCCAGGGCTACGCCGACGCCGCCGCGAAGGACACGTCCATCAAGCACTACAAGCACTCGTGAAGGCAGCGGTGGAGCGATGAGGCACGGCCAGTACCGGTTCGTCGTCGGGTTTCTCGCGCTGCCCCTGGGGCTGTACGCCCTGTTCGTCCTGTGGCCGTTCGTGCAGTCGATCTACTACTCGTTCACCGACTGGACCGGTCTGAGCCCCGAATTCACCATGGTCGGATTCGCCAATTACCGGCGGATGTTCCAGGACGACGTGTTCTGGAAGTCGCTCCAGCACAGCCTGCTCTTCGCGCTCGTGCTGCCGCTGGTGACCATCGGGCTCGCCCTCTTCCTCTCCTTCATGATCAATGTCGGCGGGGGACGGGGGAAAAGGGGCGGCCCGGTGATCAGGGGAGTGCGGGGATCGGCTTTCTACAAGATCGTCTATTTCTTTCCGCAGGTCCTGTCGATCGCGATCGTCGCCCTCCTGTTCGCCTTCGCCTACAACCCGGACAGCGGCGCGATCAACTCGATCCTGCGGGGCGTGGGCCTCGGTGACGTGCAGCCGCTGTGGCTCGGTGACCCGGATCTCGCCCTGTGGTGCGTGATGGCCGTGCTCGTCTGGTCGACCGTCGGGTTCTTCGTCGTCCTGTTCTCCGCCGGCATGGCGTCGATCCCGGCCGACCTGTACGAGGCGGCGCTGCTCGACGGCGCCGGCCGGGCCACGACGTTCTTCCGCATCACCCTGCCGCTGCTGTGGGACACCGTGCAGTCCGGCTGGGTCTACATGGGCATCCTCGCCCTCGGCGCCGAGTCCTTCGCCGTCGTCCAGATCATGACCGTCGGCCCCGGCGGGCCGGACTACTCGACGACGGTCATGACGCTGTACGTGTACCAGACGGCGTTCCGGGACGGTCAGGCCGCCTACGCCACCACCATCGGCGTCGCCCTGCTCGTCGTCACGCTTGCGTTCGCCGCGGTCGTGATGCGGCTCGGGCGGCGGGAGCGGCTGGAGTACTGATGAAGACGACCGAGACGCCCGCTCCCGCGCCGGTGGCGAAGATCTCCGAGCGGCACGAGGCGCCCCGCGGGAAACGGGACCGGGGCGTGCTGAATGTGTTCTCCCACGGGGTGCTGGTCCTGTGGGCGGTGATGGTCGTGCTGCCGCTGGTCTGGGCGGTGATGACGTCCTTCAAGACCGACTCGGCGATCTTCAACTCGCCCTGGGCGCTGCCGGACCGGCTGCACTTCGGCAACTGGGGGCGGGCCTGGACCGAGGCCCACATGGGGGAGTACTTCTTCAACACCCTGGTGGTGGTGGGCGGTTCACTCGTCGGGACGCTGGTCCTCGGCTCCATGGCGGCCTATGTCCTGGCCCGCTTCGAGTTCCCGGGAAACCGTTTCATCTACTACCTGTTCGTCGGCGGCATGAGCTTCCCGGTGATCCTCGCCCTGGTCCCGCTGTTCTACGTCGTGAACAACATGGGCCTGCTCAACACCATCCACGGCCTGATCCTCGTCTACATCGCCTACTCGCTGCCGTTCACCGTCTTCTTCCTGACGGCGTTCTTCCGCACCCTGCCCACGTCGGTCGCGGAGGCCGCGTTCGTCGACGGCGCCTCGCACACACGGACCTTCTTCCAGATCATGCTGCCGATGGCCCGGCCCGCTCTCGTCAGCGTCGGCATCTTCAACTTCCTCGGCCAGTGGAACCAGTACCTGCTGCCCACGGTGCTCAACACCGACCCCGACAAACGCGTCCTCACCCAGGGCCTCGTCCAGCTCGCCGTCAGCCAGGGGTACAAGGGCGACTGGTCCGGGCTGTTCGCGGGTCTGGTCATGGCGATGCTGCCGGTGCTCGCGGCGTACGTCGTCTTCCAGCGGCAGGTGGTCGCCGGGCTCACGGCGGGTGCCCTGAAATGACACCGGCCGTGTCTTGAAATGATCCCCCGTACACCTGGTGAAAGCGGCAGAAAACGCTTGCGCGAGACCTCGCAAGGGCGGGAGCCGACCCTTCCCCGTCCATATCCCCGGAAACTGTTCAACCTCTTGACGGGAGGCGACCCGAACGGCTCAGCTTAGAGTTCACTAGTTGGACATAGTCGGGGCCTCGTCGATGCGGCCTCGCGCGCGGGAGGTCGTCGTGGAGACTCCGGGGTCGCAGTCGTCACTGCACAGAGCCAACCTGGAGCGGGTCGTACGAGCCGTGCGGCTGGCCGGATCGCTCACCCAGGCGGAGATCGCCCGTACGACCGGCCTGTCCGCCGCGACCGTCTCCAACATCGTCCGGGAGTTGAAGGAGGGCGGGACCGTCGAGGTCACGCCCACGTCGTCCGGTGGCCGCAGGGCCCGCAGCGTCAGCCTCAGCGGCGACGCGGGCATCGTCATCGGCGTCGACTTCGGGCACACGCACCTGCGGGTCGCCGTCGGCAACCTCGCGCACCAGGTCCTCGCCGAGGAGGCCGAGCCGCTCGACGTCGACGCCTCCTCCGCGCAAGGGTTCGACCGGGCGGAACAGCTGGTCAGCCGGCTGATCGAGGCGACCGGCGTGGACCGCTCGAAGATCGCCGGCGTCGGCCTCGGCGTGCCGGGACCGATCGACCTGGAGTCCGGCACGCTCGGCTCCTCCGCGATCCTGCCGGGCTGGATCGGCACCCGGCCCGCCGAGGAGCTGCGCGGCAGACTCGGCGTCCCGGTCCACGTCGACAACGACGCCAACCTCGGCGCGCTCGGCGAGATGGTCTGGGGCAGCGGCCGGGGCGTTCGTGATCTTGCTTACATCAAGGTCGCCAGCGGGGTCGGCGCGGGGCTCGTCATCAGCGGGCGGATCTACCGGGGTCCGGGCGGTACGGCGGGCGAGATCGGGCACATCACGCTGGACGAGTCGGGGCCCGTCTGCCGGTGCGGGAACCGCGGCTGCCTGGAGACGTTCACGGCCGCGCGGTACGTCCTGCCACTCCTTCAGCCCAGTCACGGCCCGGATCTCACGGTCGAGGGCGTCGTGAGGCTCGCGAGGGACGGAGATCCCGGCTGCCGCAGGGTGATCGCGGATGTGGGGCGGCACATCGGCAGCGGTGTCGCCAACCTCTGCAACCTGCTCAATCCCAGCCGGGTGGTGCTCGGCGGGGATCTCGCGGAGGCCGGAGAGCTGATACTGGGGCCGATCCGGGAGTCCGTCGGGCGGTACGCCATCCCCAGCGCGGCACGTCAACTCACCATTCTCCCCGGGGCGTTGGGGGGTCGTGCCGAGGTGCTCGGGGCCCTCGCGCTGGCCCTGAGCGAGATGGGCGATTCGACGCTTTTGGACGGCACACTGGCCGCTTCGGCACCCGCGTTCACTTAGAGAACGCACAAGGCCGTTGCCATCTCGTTAAGTATTTACTTCTTGACGCCGAACGTACGGCCGAGTTGACTTCCAGCCACCTCGGCCGCAGCGTTGCGGCCCTGTCAGGGAGGCAACCCCAATGAACGCAACGATGCGTAGAGCCGCCATCGGAGCCACCGCCGTCACCATGGCGATCGCGCTGGCCGCGTGCGGCAAGGCCGGCGACGACAAGGGCAGCGACAGCAGCTCGTCCACGCCGGGCACCGGCTCCGGCGGTGGCGGCAAGTCCATCGGTCTGCTCCTTCCCGACACCGTCACCGCGCGGTACGAGAAGTTCGACAAGCCGTACTTCGAGGAGAAGGTCAAGGCCCTCTGCGCCGACTGCTCCGTCGAGTACGCGAACGCCGCGGCCAGCGCGACCACCCAGGCGCAGCAGGTCAGCACCATGATCACCAAGGGCGTCAAGGTGATCGTGATCTCCGCCCAGGACTCCGCCGCGATCAAGTCCTCGATCCAGGCCGCGGTCGACAAGGGCGTCAAGGTCGTCGCGTACGACCGCCTCGCCCAGGGCCCCGTCTCCGGCTACGTCTCCTTCGACAACGTCAAGGTCGGCGAGCTCCAGGGCCAGGCCCTGCTCACCGCGCTCGGCGCGAAGGCCACCAAGGCCTCCAAGATCGTCATGATCAACGGTGACGACGCCGACCCGAACGCCGCCGAGTTCAAGAAGGGCGCCCACCAGGCCCTCGACGGCAAGGTCGACATCGCCTACGAGCAGTCCGGTCTGTGGAAGGACACGGTCGCCGCCGAGAAGGTGTCCGCCGCGATCACGCAGCTCGGCGCGAAGAACATCGCCGGTGTCTACGCCGCGAACGACGGCATGGCCGGCGGTATCGCCAACACCCTCAAGGGCGCCGGTATCAGCGGCATCCCGCTGACCGGCCAGGACGCGGAGCTCGCGGGTATCCAGCGCATCGTCGCCGGCACCCAGTCCTCCACCGTCTACAAGGCGTTCCGCCCCGAGGCCGACGCCGCCGCGATCATGGCGGTCGACCTGCTCCAGGGCAAGGACATCGCCTCCCTCGCCACCACCACCCTGACCAACGGCTCCGGCAACAAGGTCCCGTCCCAGCTGCTGACCCCGGTCTCCGTGACCAAGGCCAACATCAAGGACACGGTCATCAAGGACGGCCTCTACACCGCCGCCCAGATCTGCACGGGCGAGTTCGCGGCCCCCTGCAAGGCCGCCGGC
>DATCQX010000735.1:0-6501 GCA_036569285.1 Streptomyces sp. | reverse complement strand
AGCGCACGCGTACGGCCGGCGCTGCGGTTGTGGACGGCGACCGTGTAACCGTGACGCGCGAAGTTGCGCGCCAGGTTACGGCCCATGACCCCGAGGCCGGTGACGCCGATCGATGCGGAAGCGCTCATGTGCGGTACCTGTTTCCTGCGTGGAGGTGAGTCCGTCACCGTCAAGTACGCACGTGGAGCGGGTCTTTCTCGATACGGCTCCTGAGATGTCCCCGCTCAGTAGATGTCGTCCACCTTGAGATCCGGCCCCACGACCAGATTCACCACCCCCGCCGACGCCTCCCCGGACACCACCGCCGTCACCTTCCCGCCAAGCCGCGTGGCGAGGGCCCGCGCGCCGGTGTCGTCCGCGCCCTGGGCGTGCTGGACGGACGTCGTGGAGACGCTGGACGGCGCATTGCCGGTGCCCACGACGGTGAACCCGCTCAGGCGGAGTTCCCGCGCGACGTCGGCGGCCCGGCCGGGAACCCCGGTGCCGTTGAGCACCCTGACCTTCACGGACGACGCGTACACGAGGTTCTTCGTCTTCGCCGCGAGCGCGTCCTTCGTCGTCTCCTGGTCCTTGGCCAGCGCGGTGAACAGGTCGGTGGCTTGCGGGTATTGCCAGGCGACGTTGGCGGTGTCCTTCGGAAAGTCCGCCTCACGCGGGTAGTTGGGGACCGTGAGGAAGGCGAGCCGGTCGCTGGGGATGCCCTTCAGCTCGGACGCGAGCGAGTACAGCTGTTTGATGCCGGCCATGCCCGAATCGGCGGTCAGCGATTTCGTCGCCGAGTCGAGGAAGCCGTACATCGCATCCGGGCTCGTCAGCTTGGACTTGGCCTTCTTGGCGAGGGCGTCCATGAACTCCTGCTGACGGCCGATGCGTCCGATGTCGGAGTTGTCGCCGACGCCGTAGCGGGCGCGGACGTAGCCGAGGGACGTCTCGCCGTCGATGGTCTGGCAGCCGGCCGGCAGGTCCAACTTGGCTTTGGCCGACTTGATCGGCGTCTTCGGGCAGACCTCTATGCCGTCGAGGGCGTCCACCATGCCCTTGAAGCCGGAGAAGTCGATGGACATGAAGTGGTCGATGCGCAGACCGGTGTTCTCCTCGACGGTCTTGATCGAGCAGGCCGCCGCGCCCGCGACCTCACCGCTCGTGCCGCCGAGCGCGAACGCCTCGTTGATCTTGAAGTGGTGCTCCTTGGACTTCGTCCCGTCCCCCTTGTCGCAGACGGGAATCCGCACCCACGAGTCGCGCGGGAACGACAGGACGGTCGCCCACTTGCGGTCGGCCGGGATGTGCAGGACGAGCAGCGTGTCCGACTGCATCGTCGTCAGGTCCTTGCCGTACCCGGCGTTGGCGCCGTCACGGCTGTCCGAACCGACGATCATGATGTTCTTCGAACCGGGGCTCAGGTTCTCGGGCCGGTCGCCGCCGATCTTGTCGTCGACGTCGGCGGAAGTGATGTTCCCGTTCAACTGCTGGTAGATCCAGGTGCCGGCGCCCGCGACACCCAGTACCCCGACGCACAGGACGCCGGCGCTCCACGCCAGCACCCGCCCGCGCCGCGTCAGGCGGACATCCGCCTTGCGCTTCCCCACGCCGATCCTCCGCTCCCCCAGGCTCGTTCAGGGCCCCGCCTCCACTCGGCACGGACGCCCCACAGACAACAGACGACCCAGACGTCGGGTTTCGTTGCCCTGGGAATGACCAATTCTTTTCCAGTACGACTGTTACCGCACATCCCGTTCATCTCACCCGCCTCTTACGATGATCAACAGGCAAGTCACAGCCATGATCAGGGGGAGAGATGAACTCCGTTTCCGGCGGCCGGTCCAGACGTCTCGGCGCACGGGGGGTGCTCGCCGCGTCACTCGCGCTCAGCGCGTTCGCAGCCGTACCGGCCCAAGCGGACGAGCAGACCGACCAGTTGTGGGTCAACGCACCGTCCGACCGCCCGGTGACGGTCGCTCCCGCGGCGGGCGGCGACGCCATCTCCCAGGCGATCCCGGTGGGTTTGTACCACGACAACAACAACTTCACCGTCACGGACGGCAAGTTGACCGTGGACGTCTCCGGACTCGCCGGAGTGGCCGAGGTCCTGTGGCCCTCGAACTGTGTGCCGAGCGGGACGACGGCGGTCTGCGACGCGGGCGACGTGCCGGTCCTGCGCGCCGGATTCGTCCCCCAGGTCGCCTTGCGCGTAAGGGCGTTGCCGGGAGCCTCGGTCGGTGCCGCCGGGCGGATCACGTACGCCGCCGAGGCGACCGGGGGTCCCGACGGGACGCTCGTCGCGCCGCAGGACTCCTTCGAGACGGACGTCACTGTCGGCACCGGGCCCGACCTGAGTGTCCCGACGCCCGCCGATCTCACGGGAGTTCAGCCGGGGGCGACCGTCGACGTGCCGTTCGGCGTCACCAACCACGGCGACCAGGCCGCCGACGGGTTCAGCTTGCAACTCTGGACGTCCTACGGGCTCGACCTCGCGACGGCCTACCCGCAGTGCACGTCCCAGGACCTCTCCGGGTTCCTCGTCCACTACACCTGCGCGTTCGACACGGTCGTCCCGCCGGGCGAGACGGTCGAGCTGCCGCAGCCGCTGAAGGTCGCCGTCACCGGGCACGCCCTCGACGAGCGGTTCGACTACTCCGTCGACACGGTCGGCGGCCAGACCGAGTTGGCGCCGAGTGACAACGGCTCGGGGTGGCAGCTCCACGCGGACAACACGGCGGACTTCGCGGTCTCCGGGACCTACGCGGGCGGGGCGGCCGGCGACACCGTCGACCTCACCGCTCGGCTCACCGACAACGGGCCCGCCTGGGTCGCCAACATCCGCTCCGGTGACCCGGTCGCGGTCCTCGACGTGACGCTGCCGGCCGGGACGAGCGCGGTGAGCGTGCCGGAGGGGTGCCGTCCCCATGGCGCCGGGTACGCCTGCGAGTTGGGGATTCTGATCAAGCCGGGGCAGAGCGCCGAGTTCCCGTTCAAGGTGCGGGTCGACAGTGTCGTCCCCGGTGCGAAGGGGAGTGTCTCGGCGCGGCCGTCGTACGGGACGGGGTTCTCGTTCGACCCCGACACGTCGAACAACTCGGCTGAGTTCTGACGGCAGTTGAGGCAGTTGAGGCTGAGGCGCCCCCGCGTACGGAGGCGCCTCGGCTCTCTTGTTGTTACGGCGCGTTGATCAGGTCCACCGGCGGGACGCTGACCGTGCGGGCGCCGTCCTTGCCGCCGAGGACGACCTTGCGCAGGGAGACGTTGTTCTTCAGGTTCGTCTCCTGGAGGCGGTTGGCCGGGTTCGCCTTGACCTCGATGTAGTAAGTGCCGTTCGGCAGGCCCGTGATGTCGAAGGACTGGCCCGGACGGTACTGGGTGTAGGTGTCACCGGAGCCGACGTCCAGCACCTCGCGCACCGAGATCGAGTTCTGCTGTCCACAGGCGGTGGACAAGTCGGTGTTGTACGGGTGCCAGTTGGCGTTCTTCACCGTGTAGTCGACGGCGTCCGTGTTGGCGAGGCAGAACGCCTCCTTGCCGCTGCGGACCTCCTTCGAGTGGTCCTCGCTCAGCAGCCGGTAGCTCGCGAAGTCCGTGAAGTGCCAGTGCTCGTGGCCGATGCGGGGGTCCCACTCCATCGTGCCGGCCGGGGTGTAGCCGACCTGCTTGCCGTTCGCGTCGTAGAAGTACTGGTAGGAGTCCATGAGTTCGGCGCCGGGCTTGCGGAAGCCGTCGACGACGAGAGGGGCCGGACCGGCGTTCCAGACGTTCGCGCTGAACGCGAGGTAGTCCTTGCCCGGGGCGTCGCCGTCCTCGCCGTCCGTGATCTGGATGTCCCACGCCGGGAGCGAACGCAGGTCGGGCTTCGGGACGTTGGCGGGGGCGCCCGCCTTGCCGGTCGGCCTCGCGGAGTTCGCGCGCAGCGCCGGGGCGATGCGGGAGCCGTCCGTGTGGCCCTTGCCGTCGCCCAAGTGGTGGGCCTGGCCGCGGGCTTCGAGGGCGTGGGAGAGAGCGGGCGGGGTGGGGGCGTCGGCGCCGCGCGGGCCGTAGTGGTGGGCCGTGCCGTGGTCGTCCGAACCGTGGGCACTGTGAGCGGAGTTGGGGGCTTGAGAACGCAGGCCCCCGCTGCCGCCGTCCTTCTGCTCGCGGACCGTCACCTTCACGGTCGGCTGGTCGTTCGGGATGCCGAAGAGGTCGCGGTACTTCTTGGTGACGCCCACCTTCGCGGTGTACTCACCGGCCGGCAGGTCGACCGGCTTGTCGTAGTCGACGGTCGAGGAGTTGGCCGCCCAGCCCTTCTCGACACCCCACACCGAGCCGAGGGTGAACGGGTTGGTGGGGCAGCTCTCCGGGTAGTGCGAGGTCGCCGGGGCGTCCGGGCGGAGCCGGCCGGAGGCGTTGTTCGGACAGAACGTGCCCTTGGGCTTGGCCACCTCCTGGCCCTGCGCGTTCTTGATGGACACCTCCAGGAAGTCGGGCAGCCCGGAGAAGTCCTTCACCAGCCCCGCGGGCAGGGCCTTGCTCCCGATCTTCTTGCCCTTCGCGTCGCGCAGGATCTGCTGCGCGACGACCGGGTCCTTGTACGACTTGCGCTTCACCTGGAACTCCAGCGGCGCGTTGTCGACGGTGACGTACGTCCCGAGGTCGAGGTAGACCCCCGGTTCCCCCTCGTACCGGTCGAGCGTCACGGCGTTCGACGCGGCGATCAGCTTCAGCTTCGGCTTGCCGGGTGTGGCGGCCTGCGCCGCACCCGCTCCGGGAGCGGCCCCGGCGCCGGTGGCGACGACGGTGAGTGCCGCCGAGGCGGCGAGCGCCACGCGTCGGGCGCGGCTTCGATGGTGCTGACTGGTCATCGGTTCCTCGTCTGCGAGTGCCATGGTCAGTGGCATCGGACTGGACAGCTCACCGGACGGCCACTGGTACGGGCGCACCCCAATGCGCCTGGGCCGGTTCTGTGAGCAACCTGTGAGACCGGTAAATGGTGTGTCGAGGTTGCCTGTTGAACCGAAAGTCGGGCCGGAGTTCCTCCGAAGGAGGGATGGTTACGTTTTGCTCAACCCCTGGTTGCGACGCGGTGATCGGGCGACGATGGGCGCATGACGCTGGCCGAGCGCGCCCTGGAGCGCCTGCGAGTCTGGCCCGACCTCCGTACGGGGCAGGCCAGTTGCGGTACCGGAAGCGCGCTGCGCGCCGGTCGCAGCGAGATCGTGCACTTCCACTCCGCCCACGAGGTGGACCTGCATCTCACCGACCGGGCACTCGACCGCTTCGGGGTCGACCTCGCGGAGTCGACGGCGATCCGGCTGGTCCCCGGCTCCCGCTGGGTCACCGTCCATCTGGACTGCGACACCGACGTCGACCTGCTGATGAGCCTGGTCAGCATGGCCCTCAAGGCCCATCAGGCGCCGCAGGCCGAGACCACGGACGGGTGCAACTTCCGCCGGGTGACGGTCATCCCGTCGGCGTCCGCCAGGCCCGGTGGTGGTCGAGGATCGTCTCCTCGAACGGGCGGTAGGTGACGCCGAGTTCGGTGCGGCTGCGGCTGTTGTCGACGCGGAAGCGGATGCCGAGGTGCTTGCGGATGTAGTCCTGGGTCAGCCCGAAGGCGGGGCCCAGGAGCCGGACCGGCCAGTGCGGCAGGCGGGTTCGGGGCAGGCGCAGGTCGCGGGGGTGGGCGGTGCGCAGGACGCGGGCCATGTCGTGGAAGGAACTCATGGTCTGCGCCGCGAGGATGTACCGGCCGTGCGCGGCCTCGTTCTCCGCCGCCGCGATGTGCGCGTCGGCGACGTCCCGCACGTCGACCGTGGTGAAGCTGAAGTCCGGGGCACCGTAGAAGAAGTAGCCCTTGAACAGTTCCTCCAGGAGGAAGAGGCTGCCCGACTCGGAGGCGGGGGTGAGGGAAGGGCCCAGGATCAGGCCGGGGTTGAGGGCCACCATCCGCCAGCGGTCCTGCGCCTTCGCCGCCTCCCAGGCCGCTTGCTCGGCGACCGTCTTGGCGTAGTGGTACGGGTTGTTCGCCACCGTGCTGGTGGTGTTGACGTACTCCTCGGTGAGGACCTGGTCCGTCATCCTCTCCAGTACGTCGATGTAGTCGCCGAAGATGGCACCGACGGTGGACGTGAACACCAGGCGGCGGACGGCCGGGGTGCGTTCTATCGCCCCGAGGACGTTGCGGGTGCCGAGCAGCGCGGGTTCGACGACGTCCCGCCGGCCGTCCTTGATCTTCTCCGGCATGAGGAACGGGGAGGCGACGTGGAAGACGGTCGCGCAGCCCCGAGCCGCCTCGTCGAAGGAGCCCTCGACGAGCAGGTCCGCCGCGAACAGGTCGAGCTTGCCCGGGAATCGGTCCTGCAAGGCGATGAGCGGCCTGGTCTTGGCCGAGGGGGCGGTGGAGCGGACGGTGGCGTGCACCCGGTAGCCGCGTTCCAGCAGCCGTTTCACCAGATGGCTGCCGACGAAACCGCTGCCCCCGGTCACCAGGACCGGCGCCGTTCTGTCCACGTCGCCCACCCGCGCTCCTCC
>DATCQX010000734.1:0-5782 GCA_036569285.1 Streptomyces sp. | reverse complement strand
GTCGCCGCCGGTGAGGATGGCACGCACGCCGGTGAAGGTGTCGGGTTTCTCCTCGGCCAGCATCCGGAACAGCCCCGACGGCGGGAACACGGCGGTGATGCAGTGCTCGGTGATGAGGGCTTGGATCTGGTCGCTGGAGGGGAGGCCGTCGGGGGCGACGACGAGGGTGCCGCCATGCAGGAGGGGGACCCAGATCTCCGCGGTGGACGCGTCGAAGGAATGCGGGGCCTGCAACAGCACCGTGCGGTAGGCGTCGGTGTCGAAACGCCGGTCGGCGATCAGCGCCCGCACCCCGTGATGCGTGACCGCCACACCTTTCGGCCGTCCGGTGGAGCCGGACGTGAACATCACGTACGCCAACTGCTGGGCATCCCCGGCCACTTCGAGATCAGAGGCATCCCCCTCGGCGAGGAGGGCCTCGTCGACCACAGTGACAGGCAGCCCGGTTTCTTCGGCTTCGCTCGCCAGGGCTTCATCCGTGAGCAGGACCTGGCAGCGGGTGTCCGCGAGGATCATCCGCCTGCGCGCCAGGGGATACCGCGAGTCGAGCGGGACGTAGTGTCCGCCTGCCTTGAGGATCGCCAGCAGGGCGATCACCAGGCCCGGGGAGCGCTGCATGAGCACTCCGACCCCGGTCTCCGGACCCACCCCGAGCGCCGTCAGGTGTCGGGCGAGCCGGTTGGCCCGCGCGTTCACCTCGGCATACGTCCAACTCCCCGCACCGGACACCAACGCCACCGCACCCGGCGTCCGCACCACCTGCCCCTCGAACGCCTGCGCCAACGTCCCTGAGGGCACCGTCCGCACCGTGTCGTTCCACTCCTCGACGACCTGGCGTCGTTCCACCGAGGTCAGCAGGTCGAGCCGTGACAGCCGGACGTGCGGATCCGCCACGAACGTCTCCAGCACCCCGCGCAACCGCGCACCGAACGCCTCGACCGTCCCCCGGTCGAACACGTCCGACCGGAAACTCAGCACCAGCCTCAGCCGCTCTCCGGGGTCGGCGACGAGTACGAGCGGGTAGTGCGTAGCGCCGCGGCTCTCGCCGGACGCGATGCTCAGGCCGGACTCGCGCTGTCGGCGGGTCTCGGCCGACGGGGCCGGCAGGTTGTGGAAAACAGTCGCCGAGTCGAAGAGTTCGCCGAGGCCGGTCTGGCGCTGGATGTCGGAGAGGCCGACGTACTGGTAGGGCAGCAGTGCGGCCTGCTCGTCCTGGACACGGGCGAGGAGGTCGGCAAGGGTGTCGGCCGGGTCCATCCGTACGCGGACCGGGACGGTGTTGATGAAGAGGCCCACCATCGAACCGACGCCGGGCAGTTCGGCGGGGCGGCCGGCCACGGTGGCGCCGAACACGACGTCCTGACGGCCTGTCACCATGCCCAGCAGCAAAGCCCAGGCACCCTGCACCACGGTATTGAGCGTCAGACCGCGCTCTCGCGCCGTGCGGGCCAGTTCCGCCGTCAGTTCGGCCGGGAGTTCTGTCTCCAGGTCCTCCGGCACGCCGGCCGCGGCGGTGCGGTCGTCCGCAGCGACGAGCACGGTCGGCTCGGCGAGGCCGTCCAGGGCTTTCTTCCATGCTGCCGCCGCCTCCTCGGGGTCCTGCCGGGAGAGCCACTCCAGATAGCCGCGGAAGGGGGTGACCGGCGGCAGGTCCGACGCGTCGCCGCCGCGCTTGTACAACTCGAACAGCTCGTCCAGCACGAGCGGCATCGACCAGCCGTCCCACAGGATGTGATGGGCCGTCAGTACCAGGACGTGGTGCTCCGCGCCCAGGCGCAGCAGGGTCAGGCGCGCGAGCGGGGGCTCGGCCATGTCGAACCGGCGCAGCCGGTCCTCGTCGAGGACACGCTCGACCTCGGCGGCCCGCCGGGGCTCGCCGATCGCGCTCAAGTCGAGCTCTGTGCAGGGCAGTTCCAGTTCAGGCAGGACCACTTGGACCGCCCGGCCGGAGGCCAACTGCCGGAATCCCGCCCGCAGGTTCGCGTGCCGGGCGAGCAACTGCCGCCCTGCGGCCCGCAGGGCGTCCGCGTTCACCGGCCCGTCCAGGTGGAAGATCGACTGCATGGCGTAGACGTCGACGCCGTCCGGGTCGTACAGCGCGTGGAAGTAGAGGCCTTCCTGGAGCGGGGACAGCGGCAGGACGTCCTGCACGGCGACCCCGTCCAGTTCCGCCCGTTCCTCCTCGCTCAGCACGACCAGCGGCGCGTCCGGCACCAACGCCGAGGGCTCCTCCCCCACCTCACGGGCGACCTGCGCCAACGCGGCGACCGTACGGTGCTGGAACACCTCACGCGGGGTGAACACCAGCCCGGCAACAGTCCTCGCCCGCGCGACCAACTGGATGGAGACGATCGAGTCGCCGCCGAGGTCGAAGAAGCTGTCGTCGACCCCGACCCGCTCCAACCCCAGGGCCTGGGCGAACAGTTCGGTCAGTACGTGTTCCCGTTGCGTGCTCGGCTCACGGCCCGACGAGGCCGCGGCGAAGTCCGGCGCGGGCAGGGCCTTGCGGTCCACTTTGCCGTTCGCGTTGAGGGGCAGCGTGTCGAGGACGAGCACTGCCGCGGGCACCATGTACTCCGGCAGGCTGCGCGCCACGTACTCCCGCAGTGCGGCCGAGTCGGTCTCCTCACCCGCAGTGGTCGTCACGTAGCCGACGAGCCGCTTCACGCCAGGCGTGTCCTCGCGCACCACGACAACGGCCTGGGCGACCGCCGCGTGACGCGCCAACGCGGCCTCGATCTCGCCGAGTTCGATCCGGAAGCCGCGGACCTTCACCTGGTCGTCCACGCGGCCGGCGTACTCCAGTACCCCGTCCGCACGTCGGCGCACCACGTCGCCCGTACGGTACATGCGCTCCCCGGCACCCCCGAACGGGCACGCCACGAACCGCTCCGCGGTGAGTGCCGTACGGCCCCAGTAGCCGCGCGCCAGTCCGGCGCCCGCGATGTACAGCTCGCCGTCGACGCCGGCGGGTACCGGGCGCAGCGCGCCGTCCAGCACATGGACCTGTACGTTGCCGACGGGGCCGCCGATCGGCACGGTCGCGCCCGGCGCGGTGATCCACGAGGTGGTGTGCACGGACGCCTCTGTCGGCCCGTACATGTTGGCCAGCGGGACGTCCAGGACCTCGGCGAAGCGCTCCACCGTCGCGGCGGGCAGGGCCTCGCCGCTGCAGATGACGGTGCGCAGGGACGTGCAGTGCGCCGCGGCCGGTTCCTCGGCGAACACCCGCAGCAGGGAGGGGACGAAGTGGGCCGTCGTCACGCCCTGCCCGCGGATGAGGTCGGCCAGGTAGGCCGGGTCGCCGTCCGCGCCCGGCCGCGCGACGACCAGGGCCGCGCCCGCCGACAGGGCCCAGAACAGTTCGCTCGTCGAGACGTCGAAGGTCACCGGTGTCCGGTGCAGGAACCGGTCGGCTGGGGTGACGGGGAACTCCTGCCGTACCCACGCCACGTAGTTGACCGAGCCGGCGTGCGGCACTTGGACACCCTTGGGGCGTCCCGTGGAGCCGGATGTGTAGAGCACGTAGGCCGGGTGCGCGGGGTACAGGGGGCGCACCCGCTCGTCCGCCGTCATGTCGGTTCCCGGCAGGTCCGCGAGATCCCGGACGAGGCCGGGTCCGTCGAGCGGGACCCAGGAGATCTCCGGGTCGGTGGCTATGCCCCGCAGCCGCTGCACCGCCGCGCCGGCCGACACGACGGCGACCGGCCGCGCGTCGCCCATGACGTACCCGATGCGCTCGTCCGGATGTTCCAGATCCACGGGCACGTAGGCGGCTCCCGCCTTCATGACGGCGAGGATCGCCACGATCAGCTCCGTGGAGCGGGGCAGGCCCACCAGCACCCTGTCCTCCGGGCCCACGCCGAGGCCTACGAGGTGGCGGGCCAGCCGGTTGGCGCGGGCGTTGAGGCCGGCGTACGACAGGTTCTCGTCCTCGTACACCACGGCCACCGCGTCGGGGGTCCGCCCGACCTGCTCCTCGAACAGCTCCGGCACGGTCGTCGCGGGCGCGTCGAACGCGGTGGCGTTCCACTCGCCCGCGATCTGCCGGCGTTCGGTCGCGGAGAGCAGGTCGAGACGTGCGAGGGGTACGTCGGGGTCGGCTGTGAAGTTCTCCAGCAGCAGCCGCAGTCGCGCGCCGAACTCCTCGGCCTGTTCGCGCCGGAAGAGGTCGGGCCGGTAACCGACGTCCAGCCGTAGTTCCGCTCCGGGCAGGACGACCAGGCTCAGGGGGTAGTGCATCACCCCGGCGGTGTCGCCGCTGCGGTCGAGGGGAGAGATCCGCGGTCCGCCGTCGGGCCCGCTCGCACCGCCGTCGTTCCCGACACTCGCCAGGTTCTCGAAAACGGTGGAGGTGTCGAAGAGTTCACCGAGTCCGGCCGACCGCTGGATGTCGGAGAGGCCTGCGTAGTGGTACGGCTGGAGAGAGGCCTGCTCGTCCTGCATCCGGGCCAGCAGCGCGGCGAAGGACTCGGCCGGGTCCATCCGTGCCCGGACCGGGACGGTGTTGATGAACAGGCCGATCATCGACTCGACGCCGGGCAGTTCGGCGGGTCGACCCGAGACCGTGGCGCCGAACACCACGTCCTGACGCCCGGTCACCATGCCCAGCAGCAGCGCCCAGGCGCCCTGCACCACCGTGTTGAGCGTCAGCCCGCGTTCCCTGGCCCTGGCGACCAGCCGCTCGCTGACGTCAACCGGGAGGTCCACATGGACGCGTTCCGTGATCACCGTCTCCCGGTCGGAGCCCGCAGGGGCGACCAGGGTCGGCTCCGCCAGCCCGGCGAGGGCGTCCCGCCACGCCCCGGCGGCCTCCGCCCGGTCTTGCCGGGACAGCCACTCAAGGTAAGTGCGGAACGGCACCACCGGCCGCATGCCGGACGCGTCGCCGCCACGCGCGTACAGCTCGAAGAGTTCATCCAGGGCGTACGGGACGGACCAGCCGTCCCAGAGGATGTGATGCACCGTCAGGATCAGTACGTGGCGGTCCACCGCGAGCTTCAGTGTGGTGAGCCGCATCAGGGGCGGAGCCGTCATGTCGAACCGGCGCAGCCGGTCCTCGTCGAGGACGCGCTCGACCTCGGCGGCACGCCGGAGCTCGTCAAGCCCGCTCAAGTCCAGCTCTTCGCAAGGCAGTTCCACATCGGACAGGATCACTTGGACCGCACGGCCCGACGCCAACTGCCGGAATCCCGCCCGCAGGTTCGCGTGCCGCGCGAGCAACTCCTCCCCGGCGGCCCGCAGGACACCCACGTCCAGCGCGCCGTCCACCTCGAAGGCCAGCTGCATGGCGTAGACGTCGACGCCGTCCGGGTCATAGAGAGCGTGGAACAGGAGCCCCTCCTGGAGCGGGGAGAGGGGCAGGACGTCCTCCGCCCTGTCGGCTTCGATCTGCCCGCGCTCCTCCTCACTCAGCACGACCAGCGGCACGTCCGACACCGCCACCGAGGGCTCCTCCCCCACCTCGCGGGCGACCTGCGCCAACGCGGCGACCGTACGGTGCTGGAACACCTCACGCGGGGTGAACACCAGCCCGGCAACAGTCCTCGCCCGCGCCACCAGCTGGATCGAGACGATCGAGTCGCCGCCCAGGTCGAAGAAGCTGTCGTCGATGCCGACGCTGTCGAGGGCGAGGACGTCACGGAAGATGGCTGCCAGTGTCTCTTCGGTGGGGGTCCGGGGCTGACGGCTGGAGGTGGTGGTGAAGTCGGGTGTGGGGAGGGCGGTGTGGTCGATTTTGCCGTTGGGGGTGAGGGGGAGGGTGTCGAGGGTGATGACGGTG
>DATCQX010000733.1:0-11827 GCA_036569285.1 Streptomyces sp. | reverse complement strand
CCTCAGGCCCGTGATCTCCGTGTCGCCCAGCCAGACGCGGCCCGCCGAGACGGAGTCCAGCCCGGCGAGACAGTGCATCAGCGTCGACTTCCCCGACCCCGACGGCCCCATCACCGCCGTGAACCGCCCGCGCGCGATGTCCACATCCACCGCGTCCAGCGCCACCACCGCCGTCTCACCCGAGCCGTACGCCTTCGTCAGCCCCCGCGCCCGCGCCGCCACCTCACCGGACACGCCGAGCCCCGGCCCTCGCCGTACGGCAGATGCGGACAATGCGGCCTCCTCACTCGGCACTTCCTCCTGTGCCCGAGCGTAGGACCGCCCCCCTCGCGGACGACATCCCTCTCACGTCAGATATCCCCCCTCCACCCCAGGGTGGAGACCCGCACCGCCCCACCTCCACACCCTCACCCCACGGGCCGCCGCGCCACCCCCAGAACGCAGTACGACGCCGGCGACACCAGCCCCGACGGCGGCACCAACAGCCGCCTGTGCTCCCCGAGTTCGAACCCGGCCCCGCCGATCGACGCCACCGGGTCCCGGTCCAGCCGGCACCCCCCGAACAGCAGCGGCCACACCGTCCGGTCCAGCCCCCGCTGCACACCCCGCATCACCGGCCCGCCACCCCGCCCGTGCTCGAAGAACCGCAGCTCACCACCCGGCCGCAGCACCCGCCGCAGCTCCCGCAGCGCCCGCTCCACATCCCGCACGCTGCACAGCGTCAACGACAGCACGGCCGCGTCGAACGCCTCGCTCTTCACCGGCAGCGCCTCCGCGACCCCCGGCACGACGTCGACGGGCACCTCGGCGCGCAGCGCGGCCACCCGCGCCGACTGCCGCAGCAGCCGCTCCGGTTCGAGGGCCACGACCTCCGAGACGGTCCCCGGATAGTGCGCGAAGTTCAGCCCGTTCCCCGCGCCCACCTCGATCACCCGCCCCGACAGCCCGGCCAGCAACTCGGCACGCAACGGCCCGACGGACCGCTCCGCCGTGACACTGAACCGGTCGTAGAAGCGGGCGAACACCGGATGACGGACGGCGTCCTTGGGGGTGCGCGTCGGCATGGGGGCCTCCTGCACGCGGTCTCTCCCGCGATTCTCCCCCGGAGGGCCGCCGCGCACCCCTCGGAATCGAGCCGTCAGGAAACTACAGCCCCGCCCGAAACCCCTCCGCCTCCCACGCCCCGTCCAGCCGGGCCGCCAGCCAACTCCCCGCAGCAGCACGGAAATCCGCCGGAGTGAGCGCCCCCACCCCCTCCGGCAGCACCCCCAGCAGCGGCGCCCCCGCCACCACCGGCAGATCCTCCACATTGCACCGCATCGCCAGATCGGGCACGGACGGCCAGCTCCCGATCACCACCCCCAGCAACTCCACCTCACGGGAGCGGAGTTCACGGGCCGTCAGCTCGGTCGTGTTCAGCGTCCCGAGCCCCGCCGAGGCGACCAGCAGCACCGGCGCCCGCAGCAGCTCGGCGACGTCGGCGAGGTTGCCCCCCTCGTCGTCGAACCGCACGAGCAGCCCGCCCGCGCCTTCGACGAGCACCAGGTCGTGGTCCACGGCCAGCTTCTGGGCCCGCTCGACGACGTCGTACGGCCGCACCGGCGCGAGTCCCGCGCGCCGGGCGGCGGTTGCCGGGGCGAGGGGCTCCGGGTAGCGCGCGCACTCCGCCGTCGTGACGGCCCCGGCGAGCCGCGCGACCTCGTCCGCGTCCCCCCGCTCGTCCGGCGCCACACCGGTCTGCGCGGCCTTCAGGACGGCGACGCTGCGGCCCGCCGCGACCGCCGACGCGGCCACCGCGGCCGTCACGGCCGTCTTGCCGACCTCCGTGCCCGTTCCCGTGATCACCAGGACCGTCATGTTCATCCCTCCCGCGCGGCGGCGCACACCGCGCGCGCGATCCGGGCGACGTCGTCGTCGCCGGTGACGTACGGCGGCATCGTGTACACGAGATCGCGGAACGGCCGCAGCCACACGCCCTCGCGCACGGCGGCCCGGGTGGCCGCCGCCATGTCGACGGGGTGGTCCAACTGGACGACCCCGATGGCCCCGAGGACCCGGACGTCCTGAACTCCCGGAAGCGAAGCGGCCGTTGCCAGCCCCTCCGTCAACCCCGTCTCGATCCGCTTCACTTCGGCCGCCCAGTCCTGCCCGAGCAGCACCTCGATCGAGGCGCGGGCGACGGCCGCGGCCAGCGGATTGCCCATGAACGTCGGGCCGTGGGCCAGCACCGGGACCTCGCCGCGCGAGATCCCCTCGGCGACACGCGGCGTGCACAGCGTCGCCGCGAGCGTCATGTAGCCCCCGGTCAGCGCCTTGCCGACGCACATCACGTCCGGTGTCACCGCCGCGTGGTCCGCCGCGAACAGGGCGCCGGTGCGCCCGAATCCGGTCGCGATCTCGTCGAACACCAGCAGCACGCCGTGCGCGTCGCACGCCTCGCGCAGCACCCGCAGGTAGGCGGGGGAGTGGAACCGCATGCCGCCCGCGCCCTGCACCACCGGCTCGACGATCACGGCGGCCAGTTCGTCCGCGTGGCGTTCGATCGCGGCGCGCAGCTCGTCGGCGTACGCCTCGTCGAACTCCGACGGCGGTGCGCCGACGAAGAGCTGACGGGGCAGGACCCCCGACCACAGCTCGTGCATCCCGCCCTCGGGGTCGCACACCGACATGGGCTGCCAGGTGTCGCCGTGGTAGCCGCCGCGCCACGTCAGCAGGCGCCGCTTGCCGGGGCGGCCGAGTGAACGCCAGTACTGGAGGCACATCTTGACGGCGACCTCGACCGACACCGACCCCGAGTCCGCGAGGAACACGTGCTCCAGGCCTTCGGGGGTGATGTCGACGAGCGTCTTCGCGAGCCGGACGGCGGGTTCGTGGGTGAGCCCGCCGAACATGACGTGGCTCATCCGGCCGAGCTGCTCGCGCGCGGCCTCGTCCAGCGCGGGGTGGCGGTAGCCGTGGATCGCCGACCACCACGACGACATGCCGTCCACCAACTCGCCCCGCCCGTCGGCGAGGCGCAGCCGGACCCCGCTCGCCGACTCCACGACGAGCGGTTCGACGGCGCCCGGCATCGGGCCGTAGGGATGCCAGACGTGCCGCCGGTCCAGCTCCAGCAACGCGTGCACGTCAGGCATTCGGCGCGAGATCCGTTCCCACACCGCGACGGCGGACGGCGACGAGGTCGGGGCGCGCGTCACTCCCGGAACCTCCCGAGGACGCGGCCGACGGCGCCGAGTTCGCCGTCCCGCACACACTCCCGCACCCGCCGTCCTCGTGCGACCCGCACCCCCCGGCAGCCGCATGCGACCCGCACCCACCGGACACCGCATGCGCCCGGTGCTCCGGCAGTGTCACCTGATCCGTGCCCTCCACCTCGAACCCCGCGTCGGCGATCATGTCGAGGTCGGCCTGCCCGGCCTGGCCCTCGGTGGTGAGGTAGTCGCCGAGGAAGATGGAGTTGGCGAGGTGCAGGGCGAGGGGCTGCATGGAGCGGAGGTGGACCTCGCGGCCCCCGGCGATCCGGACTTCGATGTCCGGGCACACGAACCGGACCATCGCGAGGACGCGCAGGCAGTGCTGCGGGCTGAGGTGCCACTCCTTCGCGAGCGGGGTGCCCTCGACGGGGATGAGGAAGTTGACCGGAACCGAGTCGGGGTCCAGGGCGCGCAGCGAGAAGACGACGTCGACGAGGTCCTCGTCGCTCTCGCCCATCCCCGCGATCAGCCCCGAACAGGCGGACAGCCCGGCGGCGTGCGCCTTCTGGACGGTGTCGACCCGGTCGGCGTACGTGTGGGTCGTCGTGATCTCGCCGTACGTCGACTCGGACGTGTTCAGGTTGTGGTTGTAGGCGTCGGCGCCCGCCTCCCGCAGCCGCTCCGCCTGGCCGTCGGTCAGCAGACCGAGGCAGGCGCAGACCTCGACGCCCTCGTTCTGGTCCTTGATCGCCTTGATGGTCTCGGAGACCCGGTCCACGTCCCGGTCCGTGGGACCGCGCCCGGACGCCACGAGGCAGACGCGCTTGGCGCCCCCGGCGACCCCGGCGGCGGCCGTGCGGGACGCCTCGTCCGGTTTGATCCAGGTGTACTTGAGGATCCCGGTCGTCGAACCGAGCCGCTGGGAGCAGTACGAGCAGTCCTCGGGGCACAGACCCGACTTGAGGTTGATCAGGTAGTTCAGCTTCACCCGGCGCCCGAACCAGTGCCGGCGCACCTTCCCGGCAGCGGCCACCACGTCGAGCACGTCGTCGTCCGAGGTGCGCAGCACGGCGAGCGCTTCCTCGCGGGTCGGCGCCTCGCGCCGAAGTCCCTTGTCCACCAGCGTCGTCAGCAGGTCCATGAGAGCCGATCCTGTCCTACCGGGACGCTCCGGGCCAAGGTGGGAACCGCACAACAGACCCCTCGTGACGTGTGGGTATTGCCACACAGTGGGCGGCTTGTCGGGCCGCTAGTGTCTGTCCGCTACCTACAAAGCACGGCTTCGGAGGACCCATGGCGTTCGGCTGGATCGACGAGCACGCGGCCCGGCGCCGCGACGCCGGACTCGTACGGACCCTGCGTCCGCGCCCGGCCGTGGACCCGCTGCTCGACCTCGCGAGCAACGACTACCTCGGCCTCGCCCGCCACCCCGAGGTCACCGAGGGGGCCGCCGGGGCCGCCCGGCGCTGGGGCGGCGGCGCCACCGGCTCGCGCCTGGTCACGGGGACGACGGAGCTGCACACCGAACTCGAACGGGAACTGGCCGATTTCTGCGGCGCCGAGGCGGCGCTGGTGTTCTCCTCCGGCTACGCCGCGAACCTCGCCGCCGTCACCGCCCTCGCCCCCGAGGGCACGCTCGTCCTCTCGGACGCCGGAAACCACGCCTCCCTCATCGACGGCTGCCGCCTGGCCCGCGGCACCGTGCAGGTCGTCGGCCACGCCGACCCGGACGGCGTCCGCAAGGCGCTGCGGACGTACGGCGAAGGCCGCGCTCTCGTCGTCTCCGACACCGTGTTCTCCGTGGACGGCGACGCGGCGCCCCTCGCCCTGCTCGCGGCGGCCTGCCGGGAGGCGGGCGCGGGACTCGTCGTCGACGACGCGCACGGCCTCGGGGTCCTCGGGGACGGCGGGCGCGGCGCCCCGCACGCGGCGGGTCTGGCGGGCGCCGAGGACGTCGTCGTCACCGTGACGCTGTCGAAGTCGCTGGGCAGCCAGGGCGGCGCGGTGCTCGGGCCGGCGAAGGTGATCGACCATCTGGTCAACGCGGCGCGCACGTTCATCTTCGACACCGGGCTCGCTCCGGCGGCGGCCGGTGCCGCGCTCGCGGCTCTGCGGCTGCTGCGCCGTGAGCCTGAACGGGCGGGCCGGGTCCGCGCGGTGGCGGCCGAACTGCACGCGCGGCTGACGGCCGCGGGTCTGGACGCGGTGCGTCCGGACGCCGCGGTCGTCTCCGTGCGCGCTCCCTCTCCCGAGGCGGCGGTCCGCTGGGCCGCGGACTGCCGGGCGGACGGGCTTTCGGTGGGGTGCTTCCGTCCCCCGTCCGTGCCCGACGGCGTCTCACGGCTGCGGCTGACCGCCCGCGCGGACCTCTCCGGGGCGGAGCTGGACCGCGCGGTACGGGTGATCGACGCGACACGACCATGAGTCGGCGGGCACGGCCGTGCGTCGGTGATCAGAGTGCTGCCGTGAACTCCGTCCAGCTCCCCGGGGTGAAGAGCAGTGCGGGGCCGGTCGGGGACTTGGAGTCGCGTACCGCGAGCAGACCCGAATACGGGGCGGTCTCCACGCAGTTGTTCGCTCCGGTGCTGTGGCTGCTGCGCAGCCAGCGAGCGATATGGAGTGCGGTTGCGGAAGGAACGTTCCGAGGCAGTGCTGTCATGGGGGTGCCTCCTTACGCGCCGTCACCTAGCCCGGCGATGAAATCCAACGAGTCCTCGGGTGAAAGGGCGTGGATCTGAAGGTTGGTGAAAGCCTCCGAGTAGGCCTGGAGGTCTTCTTTCCCCTCAAGGTGATGGCTACTCGTCAAGTGGTCGAGAACGACCACATCCAGATCAGAAACGCTCGAAAACGAGAAGATGACAAAAGGCCCGGTGACGCCGATGTGCGACCCCGCCGTGAACGGCAGTACCTGGAGCCTCACATGGGGGAGCCGCGCGTCCTCCAGCAGCCGCTCCAACTGCGCCGCCATCACCTCGGGCCCGCCCACCTGACGGCGCAGCACCGCCTCGTCCAGGACGGCGTTCAGCAGCAGCGGAGGGTTCCCGCGCAGCACGTCCTGGCGGGTCAGACGCACCTCCACCAGCGTGTCCAACTGGCCTTCGTCCGCGCCCTCCAGCGCCGAGCGGGTCACCGCGCGGGCGTACTCGGGGGTCTGGAGCAGCCCCGGCACGACGGTCGTCTCCAGCGTGCGCATCGCGCTCGCCTGCGCCTCCAGGCTGATGAAGTCCCGGTAGGCGGGCGGCAGTACACCCCGGTACGCGTGCCACCAGTGCTCCCTGCCGACGGCCGCGTCGGCGCCGGCGAGCACCAGCATCAGCTCCCGCAGCCGCTCGTCGGCCACCCCGTAGGCGTCCAGCAGCAGTTCCACATCGGCCGGTTTCGCACTGCTCGTGCCCGTCTCGATCCGGCTCACCTTCGACTGGTGCCAGCCTACGAGCCGGGCCGCCTCACCGCTCGTCAGCCGGGCCCGAGTGCGTAACGCGCGCAGTTCCGCGCCCAGTTTGCGGCGGCGTACCGCGGGGCCGTGTTGCATGCCCTTCTCCTCACTCCCCATTACCTCTCACATGCCGCCCGAATCCGATCTGTCGTAGCAGAGTTCACCGCTTCGGGCGACAGATATATGCATATCCTGGTGGATCGCCGCAAGGACGGCCCCGGAAATGGCAGTCTGACGGTGAAGCACCAGTCCGGGACCGTACTCGAACCCTCCGCTCCGTGTCGGACGCCGGTCCCGTGGGAAAGGGACGACGTCGCCATGGCAGACCACCTGGAAGCATCCGTCACCCTGCCGAGCGACCCCGTGTCGGTCGCCGCGGCCCGCACCTTCACCGCGGGCACCCTCGCGGAGTGGGGCCTGCCGCCCGGCGCCGACCTCGCCGAGACCATCCGCCTCATCGTCTCCGAACTCGCCACCAACGCCGTCCAGCACACCCTCGGCCAGTCGCCGACCTTCACCCTCGACCTCGTCCTCGACCGGGACGAGCGGGTCAGCGTCGGCGTCACCGACAGCCACCCGCGGTTCCCCAAACGCCTCCCGGCCGCCGTCCAACAGGACAACGGCCGGGGGATGGTGATCATCCGCTCGCTGACGGCGGAATGCGGCGGGCGGCTCAAGGTGCGGCCCACCCAGGAGGGCGGCAAGACGGTCTCCATCGAGCTGCCCTGGACGGCCGTCGCGCAGCCGCCCTGTCCGGGCACTACTTGACCCGGCCGTACCAGACGCTCTTGGTCCAGATCTTCTGGAGCCGCACCACGTCACCCGTCTTCGGCGAGTGCCACACCTTGCCGGCGCCCGCGTATATGCCGACGTGGTAGACGTTCGAGCCCGAGTGGAAGAAGACCAGGTCCCCCTTCTGCCGGCTGCTCGCCGAGATGTGCTTCGTCTTGTTGTACTGCTGCGTGGTGGTGCGCGGCAGGGTCTTGCCCGCCTTCTTGAACGCGTACTGCGTGAGCCCCGAGCAGTCGAACCGCTTCGGTCCGGCGGCGCCGTACTTGTACGGGGCGCCCTTCTTGGACGCGGCGATCTGAAGTGCCTTCGTCGACACGGTGGCCGCCTCGGCGCCGGAGGCGACGCCCGGGACGACCACGGAACCGCCCACGGCGGCCAGTGCGAAAGCCGAGACCGTACCGGCTCGGACCATCATCGACGGGACACGATTGAGCGCAGTCATGCGCAACCCTTCGTCAACCGCCTGTGAAGGATGACCTGTCGGATTCGGGCTGGCGAAGTTGGCCCGGCCGTGTCACCACGGCTTCACCCCAAGGGCTGCTCGGCACGGTCATGGCGTGACCGTCCCGGCGACCCGTACTGCTCGGGTCCTCCACTCCTGCCGATGCACTCCTGTCGACCGGTACATCCGGGCGGCGGCAGGACTCGGCGTCCACCCGGATCGCCCCGCCGCTTGTGGCGGGGGCTTGTCGTCAGTCAGGGATCTTGACTCATCCATGACCGAAATACCCAGCGGAATCCGTGATTTGTGGGCTTACTCACGACTGGGCCATTCGGGTGAACGGTTCACAGTTCGGTCACGTGTCCGTCACCTGCGCACCCGCCGATCAGGGCGGGAATGCCCCGTTCCGCACCCCGTATCCGCAGGTTGCGCACCCTGGGAGGGCCTCCCGGGGGAAACCCCGTTACGCCGAACGGGGGTCGGTTCTACGCCATCCCCCGCCCCTCGCGGCCCGGCCGGCGGGGGTGCGTCTTCACGCACCTCGCGACAGTCCCGTACGTCGCCGGGAGGGAGCACGGGCGGAGGCACGCGCGCGTGGGCGGAAGGGATGGCACGCGTGCGTGCTTCTGTGCTTCCCGGGGCGCCTTCGGGGCGCTCTCAGGAGGTGCCCGTGCCTCGGCTCGCGGGCGGCGGCAGGGTCACCCGCGCGGTACGGCGGTCGCCGTCCAGGACGCGCAGCGCCCTCGCGAGGGTCTCGGCGTGCACCTCGTGCTCGCCGCGCTGGTGCATCAGCGTCAGCGCGTCACGCAGCGCCATCGCCCGCGCCACCAGCGCCTGGGCCGCCCTCAGACCCCGGTAGGTGTCGCCGTCACGGCTCGGGTTGATCCGGCCCAGCAGGTCGACGGCGGCCAGGTACTGGTCGATCAGCTCGGCCTCCGCGCGGGTCAGCGCGGGCAGCGGGGGGAGTTCCGGCAGCATCCGCCGTCACCTTCCGGTCGTCCGGCGGGTGGGGACGACACGGTCGACGACGCCGTACTCCACCGCCGCCCGCGCGTTGAGGAACCTGTCCCGCTCGACGTCCTCCCGCACCCGCTCCGGGGTGCGGCCCGTGTGGCGGACGAGCATCTCCTCCAGGCGGGTACGGGTGCGCGTCAGTTCCTCCGCGAGGATCGCGAGGTCGCTGGCCTGACCCTGGAACTCGCCCTCCGGCTCCGGCAGGCCGACGACCACCCGTGCGCCCGGCAGCGCGGACCGCTTGCCCGGCGTGCCCGCCGCCAGCAGGATCGCCGCCGACCGGTCCGCCCGGCCCAGGCAGACCGTCTCCACATCACAGCTGACGTACCGCATCGTGTCGTAGATCGCCGACATCGCCGTGAACGAGCCGCCCGGGGAGTTGATGTACAGCGAGATGTCCTGGTCCGGCGCCTGGTGCTCCAGGTGCATGAACTGGGCCATCACATCGTTCGCGGACGCGTCGTCCACCGGGGCGCCGAGAAAGACGATCCGCCCCTCCAGGAGCTTGGAGTAAGGGTCCAGCGTGCGACTGCCGTACCTCGTGCGTTCGTGGAACTCGGGCAGGACATGCCGGGCGGCAGGCGAATACATGGGGCCCCTTCCCTCGACGGACGCCGTCTTGTGACGTCTGTAAAAAATGTACAGGACGTACGTGACGTTACAATGGCCTCATGGCCTACGAGATTCCGGTGACACAAGCCAGGGCTGAACTCGCCGACCTGATCAACCGGGTCGTCTACGGCGGCGAACGCGTCGTGGTGACCCGCCACGGCAAACCCCTGGTCGCGCTGGTCTCAGCGGCCGACCTGGAACGCCCGGACGCCTTGGACACGCCGGTGCTGGAGGAGCCTGTCATCAGCGCCGTGTCGACGGTCCGCGAGGTGACTTCAGCTCCTCGCGAACGCCAGCGGTTCGGGATCGCGGCGGAGCACCGGGGGCCGGGGGTGGGGTGAAGGGGGACATGACCGCGGCGCCGCCGACGCGGGTGCGTCAGGGCGGCGCCGTCTGTGTGGGGCTGTCAGTGGGCTGATGCTGCTTCGCGTCCTTTGCGTTCCTTCAGCGCCGAACCCAGCAGGACCGCGCCCAGACCGAGCGCCGCCCACCAGGTCAGGGTGAGGGCGGGGGTGAGGGTGGCCGCGCCGTCGAAGAAGGAGACGGAGCGCAGGAGGGTGGCGCCGGCGCCGGGCGGGAGCCACTGGCCGAGGGTGCCGGCGGGGGCGGGGAGCATGTGGGGGGCGGAGGCTGCGGCCGAGAAGGAGTTGCCGAGCAGCATGATGACGGCGGCGGCGATCGAGATTCCGGCCCGCCCGATCAGTGCGGACAGCCCGGCCACCGCCGCGCTCACCGCCAGTGCCGCCAGGCTCAGCGCACCGGCCTCCGCCCAGCGGTTGCCGGTGAGGACGCCCAGCCAGCCGTCCGCGATGCCCGTGGCGACGGCGCCGATCAGCGCGGCCGATCCGAGCAGCGAGGCCACGGCGCGCCGGCCGGTGAGGTTCAGCAGCGTCACCAGCGCGCCCGCCGCGATCCCGGCCATGGCCAGCGGCAGGACGCTCGCGGTGAGGGCCGCGCCCCGGGGGTCCGTCGCCGGGGCGGGGACGACGTCCACTGTCTTCACGTCGCCGCTCTGGGCCACGGCCTGGTGCAGGAGCTGGGCCACGAGGGGGCTCGCGGCGGAGGCCGTCAGGAGGGTGGTGCCCTGCTCGGTGACCACCACCGCTCCGTACACGTCCCGGTCCTCGATCGCGGCGCGTGCGGCGGGTTCGCCGGAGTAGCGGTGCAGCTCGAACGCGCCCTTGTGCGCGGAGAGCCGCGCCTCGACCTGAGTCACCGCCGCGTCCGGGCCCGCGACCCCCAGCGGGAGGTCGTGGGGCGCGGTGCGGGCGGCGGGCCAGGCGAAGGCCCACAGGGCGAGGGCGGCGACGAGGGGCGCCAGGAGGAGGGCGGCGAGGAAGCGGGAGTCCCTCCGGGAGGGGGGTGTGCCGGTGCTCGGTCCGGTGTCCGCGTCTGCCCGTAGGGGCTCCCCGACTTCAGCCCTCTGCTCGTCCATCTGTACAACGCGCATCACAGCCCCCTAAAAAGAAGGATCGTTCGTTTTATGACGCCCTCACCGTGCCCTCACCTCCGCTCGCTTGTCAAGAAGGAACGTTCGTTTTAAATTGACGGCATGGCCCGTGTATCCCAGGCGCACCTCGACGCCCGCCGCCGCCAGATCCTGGAGGCCGCCGAACGCTGCTTCGCCCGCAACGGCTTCCACGCCACCTCGATGCAGGACGTCCTGAAGGCGGCCGACCTCTCGGCGGGCGCGGTGTACCGCTACTTCAGCGGCAAGGAGGAGCTGATCCACGCGATCGTCGGCGAGGTGATCGGCACGCTCGGCGAGGTGTACAGCGCGGCGGCCGAGGAGACCCCGCCACCGCTGCCCGACGAACTCGTCCCGAGGGCGATGCGGAGCATGATGAAGGCGAGGCCGGCGCTGATGGACAGCGGCGAGTGGCTGTTCCCGCGCCTGCTGATCCACGTGTGGACGGAGCTTCTGCGCGACGAGGACCTGGCCGCACAGGTGGTGGAGGGCTACGGGCGCGTGCGCGCGGCGTGGGGGGACGTGGTCCGGGGCTACAAGGACGCCGGGATCATGGACCAGGACGCCGACGCGGACGCGCTCGCCCGGGCGATGATCGCGCTGGCGCAAGGCCTGATCATGCAGATCGCCGTCCTGGGCGCGACCCCCGCGGACATGGAGAAGGCGCTCACCGACGGCGTCCGCGCCCTGATGGGCATGAGGCCCGGACGGCACGACGAGGGGTCACGGCTCGGTTAACGTCCCTGAAACGCTTCCCAACTAGCCTCCGATCACGCCACCTGGGCTTTTCCCGTGGCCGCGGCAGCCGGACCCCGCACGGTCCGGCGTGAGGAGGTGAGGTGGGACGTGCAACTGACCCCGCACGAGCA
>DATCQX010000732.1:0-5355 GCA_036569285.1 Streptomyces sp. | reverse complement strand
CGAGAACAAGCTCCGTACGCTCCTGTGGGGCTGGGCGGGCGAGCCCCTGACCGATGAGGCCCAGACCGTCCTCAAGGACCTCAGAGGCGCCCTGGAGCCCTCCGGCGGCCTCGCCCAGAAGCTCGCGCCGCTCATCACCCCCGCCGAACTCGACGCCACCCGCGCGCGGGTCGACGCCCTGCTGACCGACGGAAAGCACCCGGAGCCCAGCGGAGAGTGGCCCGCGATCCCCTGGCCGCCCGTCTAGCACCCCGCCTGCACATCCGGCTGATCGGCACAAGACCGCCTTGTCGGCCATCTAGTGTGCTCCGGTTCGTATACCGAACTACGGTCCGGTTACGCTCATGACATGCATGCCTGGCCCGCTTCCGAGGTCCCCGCCCTGCCTGGTCAGGGCCGCGACCTGAGGATCCACGACACCGCGACCGGTGACCTCGTCACCCTCGACCCCGGTCCCGTCGCCCGTATCTACGTGTGCGGCATCACGCCGTACGACGCCACGCACATGGGACACGCGGCGACCTACAACGCGTTCGACCTCGTGCAGCGCGTGTGGCTCGACACCAAGCGGCAGGTTCACTACGTCCAGAACGTCACCGACGTGGACGACCCGCTGCTGGAGCGCGCGGAGCGCGACGGCGTGGACTGGGTGGCGCTCGCCGAGAAGGAGACCACCCTTTTCCGCGAGGACATGACCGCCCTGCGGATGCTGCCCCCGAAGCAGTACATCGGCGCCGTCGAGGCGATACCCGGCATCGTGCCGCTCGTCGAACGCCTGCGGGACGCGGGCGCCGCCTACGAACTCGAAGGCGACGTCTACTTCTCCGTCGAGGCCGACCCGCACTTCGGGAAGGTGTCCAACCTGGACGCCGCCGCGATGCGCCTGCTGTCCGCCGAGCGCGGCGGCGACCCCGACCGGCCGGGCAAGAAGAACCCCCTCGACCCGATGCTGTGGATGGCCGCCCGCGAGGGTGAGCCCAGCTGGGACGGCGCCTCCCTCGGCCGAGGACGCCCCGGCTGGCACATCGAGTGCGTCGCCATCGCCCTGGAACACCTCGGCATGGGCTTCGACGTGCAGGGCGGCGGCTCCGACCTCGCCTTCCCGCACCACGAGATGGGCGCCTCCCACGCGCACGCCCTCACCGGCGAGTTCCCCATGGCCAAGGCGTACGTCCACGCCGGGATGGTCGCCCTCGACGGCGAGAAGATGTCCAAGTCCCGCGGCAACCTCGTCTTCGTCTCGCAGCTGCGCCGCGACGGCGTCGACCCGGCCGCGATCCGCCTCGCGCTCCTCGCCCACCACTACCGCGCCGACTGGGAGTGGACCGACCAGGTCCTCACCGACGCCGAGGCCCGCCTCGCGCGCTGGCGCGCCGCCGTCTCCCGGCCCGACGGCCCCGAGGCCGAGACCCTCGTCGAGGAGATCCGCGACGCCCTCGCGCACGACCTCGACGCACCGGCGGCCCTCGAAGCCGTCGACCGCTGGGCCTCCCGCCAGCAGGAGCACGGCGGCACCGACACCGGCGCCCCCGGAGTCGTCTCCCGCGCGGTGGACGCCCTCCTCGGCGTTGCCCTGTAAGGGCAACGCACAGGCGAACAGGGGCGGTTCCCCGTACCGGCACGTGTCACCGGTACGGGTGAACCGCCCCTTTGCTGTCTTCCACCAGCACCTCCCGCAACCTGTCGATGCCCTGTCAACACCTGTGTCCCGGGTGGCCGTTGTGATGAGGTGGGACGACAGTTGACCGCCGGACCGGCCGACTGCCGGTCCCCGAACGCGGAAGGACGCCCCGTGGCACCCACACACGGTTCCTTCGCACACTCCCTCTCCCGCCGCCGGATGCTCACCGCCACAGCGGCGGCGGCCCTCGGCACCACCGCCCTCACCACGACGGCCCACGCGACCCCCACCGCCTGGCCCGCCCTCATCCCCCTCCCGAACGGCTTCCGCCCCGAGGGCATCGCCATCGGCCGCGCCCCCTACGCCTACCTCGGCTCCCTCGGCGACGGCTCCCTCTACCGCGCCGACCTGCGCACCGGCCGCGGCGAGATCTTCTCCGCCGGCCCCGGCACCCCCTCCGTCGGCCTCAAACTCGACGACCGGGGACGCCTGTTCGTCGCCGGACGCGGCGAGGGCGCCCGCGTCGTCGACGCCCGCAGCGGCGAGATCCTCGCCGCCTACCGGCTCACCGCCCAGGCCCCCACCTTCGTCAACGACGTCCTCCTCACACCGCGCGCCGCCTGGTTCACCGACTCCTTCCAGCCCGCCCTGTACGCCCTGCCCCTCGGCCGTGACGGCGCACTCCCGGCCGCCGCGGACGTCGTCCGTGTCCCTCTCGGCGGGGACTGGGTCCAGGCGCCCGGGGAGACCGTGAACGCCAACGGGATCACGCGGACGCCCGACGGGGCGGCGCTGCTCGTCGTGCAGTCCGGGGCGGGCGGGCTGCACCGGGTCGACCCGCGGACCGGCGTCACCCGGCTCGTCGACCTCGGGGACGCGGCGCCCCTCACCAACGGGGACGGGCTGCTGCGCGACGGACGGACCCTGTACGTCGTCCAGAACCGGCAGAACGCCATCGACGTGTTCCGGCTGGCCGCCGACGGGCGCAGCGGGGTGTTCCTGCGGCGGATCACCCACCCGGACTTCGACGTGCCGACGACGGCCGCCGCGTACAAGGGGCGGCTGTACCTGCCGAACGCGCGCTTCACGACGACGCCGACGCCGGAGACGACGTACGCGGTGGTCGGGGTGCCGGTGTAGCCGTCAAGAAAGCCGGAAAAGGGCAGGGACGCCCATCGGCGCCCCTGCCCTTTCCACGAACCTCAGAAACCTCAGAGAACTCGCAGACCTCGGAGAACTCAGTCCTCCGACGAATCCTCGTCCTCCCCGCCCCCCGCCTTCGGCGGCCTCGGCGGTCGGGTCTTCTCGTTCGGGTCGTTCGGGTCGCGGCGGCGCAGGTAGCGTTCGAACTCGCGGGCGATCGCCTCGCCGGACGCCTCGGGGAGTTCCGCGGTGTCGCGGGCCTCCTCCAGGGTCTGGACGTACTCGGCGACCTCGCTGTCCTCGGCCGCGAGCTGATCCACCCCGACCTGCCAGGCGCGCGCGTCCTCGGCGAGTTCGCCGAGCGGGATGCGCACGTCGATCAGGTCCTCCAGGCGGTTCAGCAGAGCCAGCGTCGCCTTCGGGTTCGGCGGCTGCGACACGTAGTGCGGGACGGCCGCCCACAGCGACACCGCCGGGACACCCGCGTGCGTGCACGCCTCCTGCAACACCCCGACGATGCCCGTCGGCCCCTCGTACTTGGTCTCCTCCAGGTCCATCCGGCGCGCCAGATCCGGATCGGACGTCGTCCCGCTGATCGGAACCGGACGTGTGTGCGGGGTGTCGCCGAGCAGCGCGCCCAGGATCACCACCAGTTCCACACCCAGTTCGTGCGCGAAGCCCAGCAACTCGTTGCAGAAGGAACGCCAGCGCATCGACGGCTCGATGCCGCGCACCAGCACCAGGTCACGCGGCTTCTCGCCGCCGACCCGCACGACCGACAACCTCGTCGTCGGCCACGTGATCTTCCGCACGCCGCCGTCCATGAACACCGTGGGGCGGTTCACCTGGAAGTCGTAGTAGTCCTCGGCGTCCAGCGCCGCGAACACCTCGCCCTTCCACTCCCGCTCCAGATGCATGACGGCGGTGGAGGCGGCGTCGCCGGCATCGTTCCAGCCCTCGAACGCGGCCACCATGACTGGGTCGATCAGCTCGGGAACCCCCTCCAGCTCGATCACCCAGCGCCTCCTTCCGACGTGCCCTCGCCTGACCACCCAACCTTACGGCGTGCGGCAAGGGCGCCCGCAGCCCCCTTCCAGGGGGAGTGAACGGATCACTGCCCCGTCCGGCCCTCTCGAACCCCCCTGAGGGGAAACGCACAGAAACCGGTTTCAGAGACTCTCCCGCAGCCATTGCTCCACGCTCGCGATGTGCACGGTCGCCCACGACCGCGCCGCCTCCGCGTCCCGGTCCCGCAGGGCTGCCAGGATCGCCCGGTGCTCGCGCAGCGTCCGCGTCACCGCGTCCTCCTGCGTCAGGCCCCGCCAGATCCGCGCCCGTGTCGTCGGCCCCGACAGCCCGTCGAGGAGCGAGCACAGCACCGAGTTCCCGGCGCTGCTCACGATCCCCCGGTGGAACTCCAGATCGCACGCGACCAGCTCCTCCACCGACGGCGCCTCGCCCAGCCGGTCCAACTGCGCGCCCAGCGCGTCCAGTTGCTGCTCGCTGATGCGCAGCGCCGCCATCGCCGTCGCCGCCGGCTCCAGGATGCGGCGCACCGCGAGGAACTCCAGGACGGTGTCGTCGCGATGGAAGTCGACGACGAAACTCACCGCCTCCAGCAGGAGTTGCGGGTCCAGGCTGGTCACGTACGTGCCGTCTCCCTGGCGCACGTCCAGGATCCGGATCAGCGACAGCGCCCGGACCGCCTCCCGCAGGGAGTTCCTCGACAGGCCCAGTCCGGCGGCGAGTTCGCTCTCCTTGGGCAGCCGGTCCCCGGGGCGCAGCGCACCCGAGACGATCATCTCCTTGATCTTCTCGATGGCCTCGTCGGTGACTGCCATGACGGCCTCCCAGTTCGTGCGCGGTCCGGACACCCGGGAGCGAAAGACATCGGACGTCTCGGCTCATTATGGGGCTCAGCCGATCAGCGACTCCAGATCCGCGATCACCGCACGTTCGTCCAGCGTGGTCAGCACCCGCTCCCGCATCAGCACCTTCCCGTCGACGACGGTGTCCCGCACGTCGTCCGCACGCGCCGCGTACGCCAGCGTCGACCACGGGTCGTGCAGCGGACGCAGATGCGCGCCCGACAGCTCCACGACGACGAGATCAGCCCGCTTGCCCGCCTCCAGCGACCCCAGCAGCCCCCCGAGCCCCAGCGCCCGCGCCCCCTCCACGGTCGCCATCCGGACGGCCTGCTCGGCGCCCACCGCCGTCGGGTCACCGCCCGCCTTGTGCACGAGCGCGGCCTGCCGCATGGCACCCAGGACGTCCAGCGAGTTGGAGCTGACGGCCCCGTCGGTGCCGAGCCCGACCGTCACCCCGGCGCTCAGCAGCCGTGGCACCGGGGCGATTCCGCACCCCAGCTTCAGGTTCGACACCGGGCAGTGCGCGACCGACGTGCCCGTGCGGGCCAGCGCCGCGATCTCGGGGCCGGTCAGGTCCACGGCGTGCGCGAGGAGCACGTCCGGGCCCAGCAGCCCGAGCGAGTCCAGCAACTCCACCGGCCGTTTCCCGTACTTGACCTCCACGGTCGCGACCTCGGTCGCGTTCTCCGCCGCGTGGATGTGCACCAGCGCCCCGAACTCCCG
>DATCQX010000731.1:0-35849 GCA_036569285.1 Streptomyces sp. | reverse complement strand
CCCGCCGACACGGTGTGGCTCGACGCCGGTCCCGTGGGCGCGAGCTGGTCGCGTTGGACGGCCGACCTCGCCGCGTGGGCGGGGCGGACCGTCGTCGCCGTCCATGTCTCTCTGCTGGCCGGGAGTGGTGGGGCGGCCGGGATCGCCGTCAATCTCGGGGAGTTGCGGATCGCGGACGGTGGTCCGGATCCGGTGCCGGGGCGGCCCGGCGGGTTCGCCGTCGAGCGGGCGGTGAAGGCAGCCGGGGACACCGCGAGTGTCTATCTGACCTGGGATTTCGCGCCGGACGAGGTGGCCCGGTACGACATCTTCCGGCGCACCGCGTCCGGGCGGCGGTGGGTGGGGCGGACGTACGACGGGGCGTACTGCGTGTCGCCGCTGGCCCGGGAGGGCGACGGGGCGACGACACGGCTGGAGCTGGAGGCGGTGTCCGTGACGGGACGCCGCAGCCCGGCCGCGACGACCGAGCTGGCCTGGTAGGGGGACCGGCATGCAGTGGAGACACAGTGCCAGGCTGACCCTCGCCGCCCTCGTCCTGCCCTTCCTCCTCACCGCTCCCCCACCGGCCTCCGCGGCGGCCTCCTTGCCCGACATCACCCCCCACCCCCAGCAGTTGGCGCCCAACGGCACCCCTCTGACCGTCCCGCCCCGAGTCCGCCTCCTCACCGCCGGACAGCCGGACCGCCCCACCCACGACCTCGTGATCGACGTCCTGCGTCAGGCGGGGGCGACACAGATCGACGAAAGTCCCCTCCCAGCCACGGGAGTTGAGGCCGGAGACCTGTCCGTCGTGATCGGCGGGGCCACGGACACCCGCGTCGCCGACGCCCTGCGGGCGGCCGGCGGTCAACTGCCCTCCGCGCCGCTGCCCGCCGAGGGCTACGCGCTCGCCACCCGTGCCGCGTCCGGCGGCGGCTCGGTGGTCCTCGCGGGCGCCGACGCGAGCGGCACGTACTACGCCGCCCAGACCCTGCGCCAACTCGTCTCCGGTACGACGCTGGCGGCCGTCAGTGTCGTCGACCATCCGCTGATGCCGTTGCGCGGGGCGATCGAGGGTTTCTACGGCAGCCCGTGGACGCACGCGGAACGCATGGACCAACTGGCCTTCTACGGCGCGCTGAAGATGAACACGTACCTGTACGCACCGAAGGACGACCCCTACCACCGCGAGCGCTGGCGGGACCCCTACCCCGCTCAACTCCTCTCCCAGCTAGGCGAGTTGGTGCAACAGGCGGCCGACCACCACGTCCGCTTCACCTTCGCGCTCTCCCCCGGCGTCTCCATCTGCTACAGCTCCGCCGCCGACCGCGCCGCTCTGGAGGCCAAGCTCCAGGCGGTGTACGACCTCGGGGTGCGCAGTTTCTCGATCCCGCTGGACGACATCAGTTACACGCGGTGGAACTGCACGGCCGACCGGACCGCGTACGGGGCGCCCTCGCAGGCGTCGGCGGCGCGGGCGCAGGTGGATCTGCTGAACCGGTTGCAGCGGACGTTCCTCGCGGCGCGCGCGGGGACGTACCCGCTCCAGATGGTGCCGACGGAGTACGGGGACGTCACCGAGACCCCCTACAAGCGGACGATCCGCGAGCAGCTCGACGCCCGTGTCGAGGTGATGTGGACCGGCACCGACACTGTCCCGCCCCGCATCACCGTCGAGGACGCGTCCCGCGCGGCGGCCGTCTGGGGCCGCAAGGTGTTCCTGTGGGACAACTACCCCGTCAACGACTACGGCCAGGCCGAGGGGCGTCTCCTTCTCGCCCCCTACACCGCCCGCGAACCCGGCCTGCACGACCGGCTCTCGGGCCTCGTCCTCAACCCCATGAACCAGGCCGCCGCCAGCAAGGTCGCCCTCTTCGGCGGCGCCGACTTCGCCTGGAACGACGTGAGTTACGACGCGGACAGGGCGTGGCGGGCAGCCGCCGGGTACCTGTCGGACGGCGACCCCGCGACGGTCGAGGCGCTGCTGGCGTTCTTCGACGTCGAGCACCTGGCGCCGACGTTCGGTTCGTCCCCCTGGCAGCCGCAGGCACCCCGACTGGCCGCCCGTCTCACGGAGTTCCGCACGGCGTGGGCCGGCGGAGCGAAGGCCGCCGCCGTCAACTCCCTCCGCCCCTATGCCCAGTTGCTGTCCGCGACACCGGCCCGCATCCGGACCGGCGTCACGGACGCACCGTTCGTCGCCGACTGCGCCCCTTGGCTGGACGCCCTCACCCTCTGGAGCACCGCCTTCGAACGCACCCTGGACGCCCTCACCGCCCGCCTCTCCGGCGACGAACCCACCGCACAACGCCAGTTCACCGAGGCGTCCTCCCTCAGCACCCGCGCCGCCGCCGTCCAGACGATCCCCGGCGAGACCCGCCCCCAGGGTCCGGTCCGGATCGCTGACGGGGTGCTGGACGCGTTCCTCACGGAGGCTCGGACGTTGCGGTGATGCCCGGCGTCAGAAGGTGATGCCCCGCGTCAGAAGGTGACTCCCGGCGTCAGAAGGGGTAATGGGCCTGCTGCGTGGCGATGGTCACCCAGCGGGTGTTGGAGAACGCCTCGATCCCCCACCGCCCGCCGAACCGCCCGTACCCGGACGCCTTCGCCCCACCGAACGGCGCCTGCGGCTCGTCGGCCACGGACTGGTCGTTGATGTGCACGATGCCCGTCCGGATCCGGCGGGCCACGGTCAGTCCGTGGGTGGCGTTCTCCGTGATGATGCCGCAGGTCAGCCCGTTGTCGGTGTCGTTGGCGAGGGCCACGGCGGTGTCGTCGTCCGCGAAGGTCTCGATCACGCAGACGGGGCCGAACGCCTCCGCGTGGTAGAGGCCGGCGTCCCTCGGGACACCGGTGAGGACGGTCGCCGGGTGGACGGCGCCGTCCGGCTGACCGCCTCCGACGAGGACCTTCGCGCCCTTGGCGACGGCGTCCGCGACCAGGCCGGCCACCCGGCGGGCGGCCCGCTCGCTCACCAGGGGGCCGACGACCGTGTGCGGTTCCCCGGGGTCCCCGGCGGGCAGGGAGGCGGCCTTCGCGGTGAACTTCCGCGTGAACTCGTCCGCCAGGGACTCGTGGACGAGGATGCGGTCGCCGGACATGCAGATCTGCCCGGCGTTCATGAACACGCTGAACGTGGCGGCGTCCACGGCGTAGTCGATGTCAGCGTCGTCGAGGACGAGCACCGCGTTCTTGCCGCCCAACTCCAGGACGGCTGGCTTGAGATGACGGGCCGCCAGCTCTCCGACGATCCGGCCGACAGCGGTGGAGCCGGTGAAGTTGACCGCCCGTATCCGGTCGTCCGCGATCAGTGTCTCGGCTATCTCGGCGGCGTCCTCACGGGCGTTGGTGATGACGTTGAGCACGCCGTCCGGCAGCCCGGCCTCCCGGAGCAGGTCAGCGATCAGGAGCGCGCAGGCGATCGGCGCGTCCTCGCTCGCCTTGACGACGACCGTGTTGCCCGCCGCGAGTGGCGCCGCGACCGCCCGCACGCCCAGGATGACGGGCGCGTTCCAGGGGGCGAACGCGGCGACGACGCCGAGCGGTTCGCGTACCGCGAGGCCCAGCGCGCCCTGTTCCTGCGCGCTGAGCACCTCGCCGCGCGGGGCGGTGATCGCGGCTGCCGCCTCCCGCAGGATGTTCGCCGCGAGACCCACGTTGAAGAAGGCCCACGGGCGGGTGCCGCCCGCCTCCTGGGCCATGAGGTCGGCGACCTGTGCGCCGCGTCCGTCCAGCAGGTCGGCGGCCTTGAGGAAGATCGCCCGGCGGGCGAAGGGGGCCAGCGCGGCCCACGCCTCGAAGGCCGCGTGGGCGGCGTCGACGGCGCGCACGACGTCCTCGGGACCGGCGGCGGCCACGGAGGCGTACACCTCCCCGGTGAAGGGGTTGATGTCGTCGGTGGTCCGGCCGGAGGCGGCGGGGACGTCTCTTCCTGCTATGTGGAGGTCTCGGGTGACGGCCATGGGGACGGTCTCCTTGCTACGTAGCGTCGTCGATACGTGGTGGTGCGGGTGCACGTGCGGATGCGCGCGGCGGTGCCGGTCAGGACGGCTGGGTGACGGCCTGGGCGGACAGTTCGGCGACTGCCGCCTCGACCCGGTCGGCGGCCCGGATCATGCCGGTCACCTCCTCGGCCGACAGGTCCCAGGCCGCGATGCGGCGTACGCCCTCGGGCCCGAGTTCGACGGGCACGGTGAGGCTGCTGCCGTGGACGCCGTACTCGCCGTCCAGGACGACGCAGGCGGGCAGGAGGGTCCCGGAGCCGGTGGCGACGGCCTCGACGAGCCGGGCGGTGCCGAGGCCGGTGGTCCAGGTGGAGGTGCGGCCGGAGTCGAGGGCGACGTGCTTGGTGTACCAGGTGTCCACGTACTCCTCGGCGGCCGACCGCTGTTCGCCGCTGAGTTCGACGGGCTGCCCGCCGACCCTGACCCTGCTGTACAGGGGGACCTGTCCCTCGCCGTGCTCGCCGAGCATCCAGGCGTCGACGTCCTTCGGCGGCACGCCGAGCGTGAACGCGATGCCGGTGCGCAGCCGGAGGCTGTCGTTGAGGGTGTAGCCGATCAGCCGCTCGCGCGGCAGCCAGCCCTGCCGGTGCACCCAGGTCAGCAGCGGGTCGACGGGGTTGGTGAGCATGAGCACCAGTCCGCGGAAGTCCGCTCCCGCCTCCCGCAGGGGCGCCAGGCACTCGTCCACGATGCGCGCGTTGTCGGCGAGGAAGACGGAACGGGAGGAGTTGAGCCGCAGCGGGACGGCCGCGCTCAGCACGACGACGTCCGCGTCGAGCGCGTCCTCGGGGGTGCCGCCGCGCACGGTGTCGGCGGTGGTGCCGAGGCCGAGGGCGTTCTCCAGGTCCATGGTGTGGCTGGTGATCATGTTCGGGCGGGTGTCGACGAGCACGATCTCGTACGTCCCCTGCGCGGAGAGCAGGTTGAACGCGGCGGAGGAGCCGATGCCGCCGGCGCCTCCGATGATGACGACCTTCACGTGTCTGTGCCTTCCAGTACTGCGGATCAGGAGGAGTAGTGGGCGTCGGCCTCGACGGCCACTTCGAGCACGAGCGGCTCGCGCCGGTCCGCCAGCGACGGCAGGATCTTGTCCAGGACGGACAGCAGCCCGGCGTGGTCCTCGACCCGTTCGGCCGGGCAGCCCAGGCCCCGGGCCAGCGTCGACACGCTCAGCTCGGTGAAGGCGGGCCAGGCCGGGGCGGCGGAGCCCTCGCGTTCGGAGAGGCGGTCCATGATGGCGTAGCGGCCGTTGGCGAGGACGACGAACAGGACGCCGATGCCGTAGTGCGCGGCGCTCCACAGGGCCTGGACCGAGTAGAGGGACGAGCCGTCGCCGAGGACGGCCACGACGGGGCGGTCCGGGGCGCCGTGGCGGACGCCGATCGCGGCCGGCATGGCGAAGCCCAGTCCGCCCATGGCCGCGCTGAGGAAGCCGAGCGGCGCGCGGGCGGGCAGCAGCCGGTGCAGGTCCGGGCGGCTGGAGGGGGTCTCCTCGGCCACCACGGTGTTCGGGTCGAGCCGTTCGGCGAGGGCGGTCAGCACATGGGCGGCCCGCAGGGGTTCACCGGGCGCCGGGGGCTGGGGAGTTGCCGTGCGGTTGAGTGCCGAGGAGCGTGGGGCGGCGGGCACCAGCGGGGCCAGCCGGCGTACGGTGTCGGCCGGGTCGGCGAGCAGCACCAGTTCGGCCGGGCTGCGGTGGGCCTCCTCCGGGTCGTCCGTGACGACGGCGACCCGGGTGCCCGGCTGGGTGAAGTCGCCGGGGGCGTAGGGGTATTGGCGGAACGCGGCGGCTCCGACGGTGAGGACCGTGTCGTACGGCGCGAGCGCCTCGCGCAGGGCGGGGCGTACCGCGGGGAGGTGGCCGGCGAAGAGGCGGTGGTCCTGGGGGAAGCCGGCGCGGGCGCCGAACGGCTCTTGGTGGACGGGGCAGTCGAGGCGTTCGGCCAGGGTGACGAGCGCCTCCCAGCCGTCCGCCGTGTCGTTGCCGGCGCCCGCCACCAGGCAGGGTGAGACGGCGTCCGTCAGCAGTGCGGCGAGGGCGGCGACGGCGTCGTCCGAGGCCGTGCGGCCGCCTCGCAGCGCGGCCGGTCCGTGGGGTGCGGCCGGGGCCGCGTCGGTGTCCGCGGTGGCGGACCAGTCGTCCATCGGGACGACGACGACCGCCGGGCCGCGGCCTTCCTGGGCCTCGTGCCAGGCGCGGGCGACGGCGCCGGGGACGTCCTGCGGGCGGGCCGGGGTGTGCTGCCAGACGGGGTACTCGCCCGCCAGGCCGTCCAGCTTCCCGGCGAGGAAGGGCTGGTGGGCGAGGTGGCGGCGGTCCTGCTGGCCGACGATGACCACCAGGGGCGCGCGGTTGGCGCGTGCGGTGGCCAGGGCGCTGACCGCGTTGCCGTATCCGGCGGTGGTGTGCAGCAGCACGAGCGCCGGGCGGCCGGTGGCCAGGGCGCTGCCGGTGGCCATTCCGACGACCGAGCCCTCGTGCAGTCCGAGGACGAAGGAGATGTCGGCGGGCAGGTCGGCGAGGAAGCCGACCTCGGTGGAGCCCGGGTTGCTGAAGAGGGTGGTGAGGTCGTACTGGCGCAGGACGTCGAAGGTCTGTTCCTTGACGGTCCCGGCGCGGGCGGCCTTGGTCATCTCGGGTCACCTTTCTGGCAGGACTGGACGCTAGGACACCCAACAGCAGTGGGCGACGGGCACGTTCGCTATGCGAAACGTGTCGGTGGATCAGTCGACCCCGGGCAGGACCGCCCCGGACGACAGCTCCGCGCGCAGCCGTCCGGTGATGAGGCGGGCGGTGTCGAGGACGGCCTCGATCTGCGGCGGGCCCGGGAGTTCGACGGTGAAGGCGATGGACACGGCGGCGACGGCGTGGCCGGGCGCCGACACGACCGGCGCCGACGCCGTCCCGAGGCCGGGCACGACCTCGTTGCGGGTGACGGCGTAGCCGCAGGCGCGGGCCCGGCTGATCTCCGTCCGTTCGCCGAGCAGCTGAGGCTCGGCGGACAGCATGGCGACGCCCGGTGAGCCGAGGGTCAGCGGATGCCGGTCGCCGGGGCTGTAGACGGCGCGCGAGCGGGTGCTCTCGACCTCCACGGAGACCAGCGTGACCGCTTCCTCGCCGTCGCGGACGACGAAGAAGGAGGTCAGGCCGACGCGGGCGGCCAGCTTGGCGATCTCCGGTTTGGCGATGCGCTGGAGCATGGGCAGGGTGCGCCGGCCCAGTGACTGGGCGCGGGTGCCGATGACGTACCCGTGGGTGGTGTGCGCGACCAGGTGGTGGTCCTGGAGGGTGCGCAGCAGCCGGTAGACGATCGAGCGGTGCAGCCCCATCTGCTGGCTGAGTTCGGCCAGCGTCAGCGGTACGTCCGACAGCGCGATCACCTCCAGCAGCCGAAGCCCCCGGTCCAGGGTCTGGACGGAGGGCCGGCCGCGCGGCGGGGGGTCTTCGGCGGGGCCGGTCATGGTCCGGTGATCTCGTCGTCCAGCGCCGGGAACGCGCTCTCGGCGGGCACCGGCTCCCCGAGCACGGGGCGGCGGCCTTCGCGCCGGTGGACGAGGTAGGTGGCGTCGGCGCGCGCGTAGTGCCCGGCGGGGTCGTAGGCGTTCTTCGCGAGGTCGATGTCGTCGAGGTCGATGTCGGCGTACACCAGTGCCTCCTCGCCCTCGTCGACGTCCTTGGTGAGGGTACGCCCGTCCGGGCCGAAGATCCGCGAGCAGCCGCCTCCGGCGGTGAGCAGGCGGCGCTGTTCGGGTGTGGAGGCGAAGAGGTCGACGCCGGCCGGGGAGATGACCTGGGTGGCCATCAGGACGAAGGCGCCGCCCTCGATGGCGTACACCTGGGTCGCGGCGGTGTTGGCCTCGGCGCTGAGCTGGAAGGCGTGGTCGCGGTAGAGCCCGAAACACGGCCAACTGGCCACGTGCACCTGTTCGTTCTGCGCGTACAGGGCGTACTTGCTGAGCGGCTGCACGTGCTCGGCGCAGTTCAGGGCGCCGATCCGGCCGAGGGGGCTGTCGACGACCTTGAGGTCGCCGCCGTCGCCCTCGCCGAACAGGCTGCGCTCGACGTGGGTCGGCTTGAGCTTGCGGCGGTGCAGGAGGACGCCGCCGTCGGCGGCGATCACGGTCTGGCTGATGTAGAGGCTGCCGTGGTCCTTCTCGCTGTAGCCGAGGGCGACGGTGATGCCGTGCTGCCGGGCGGCGCGGCGGATCGTGGTCATGCCGTCGCTGTCGGGGGCGAGGGAGGCGGCGTGGTAGCGGCGGACGAAGGGGACCTGGTCGGCGACCGCGCCCAGCCACAGGAAGTGCGGATAGCCGGGGATCCACACCTCCGGGAAGGCGATGAGCGCGGCGCCGTTACGGGCCGCCTCCTCGATCAGGTCGACGGTCTTGGCGACGGTGGCCTCCGCGTCGAGCCAGACGGGCTCGGCCTGGACGGCCGCGGCCTTGAAGCGGCGGATGGTGTCGGTCATGTCCGATCGTCTCCTTCTCTTCATGCTCCCTCTTCCAGGAGCTGTTCGACCAGCAGGCCGAGGCCCAGGAGCCGGCGGTCGGTGTTCCAGGGCGCGTCGAGCGCCACACCGACCGGGAGTCCCGGGCCCGCCGACCGGACGGGCACGGTGAGGCCGGGAAGGGCGGCGACGCTGCCGGGTCCCGTGTTGCGGATGTACGTGGGGAACGCCGGGCGTAGGGCGCCGTCCAGGCGTACCCGCTCGGTGTCGGTGTCGATGCGTCCGGCGGGCAAGGGTGTGGTGGGGAAGAGCACGGCGTGTGCCCCGGTGCCGCGGAAGATCCGCCGGTAGCCGTCCACGAGGACGCGGTCGCGGATACCGAGGGCGGCCCGGTACTCCGTCTCGGTGACGGCCTGCGGGAACACGACCTGTTCCATCGCCGTGCGGACGTCGGGGTGGGTGATCCGGGCGAGGAGCTTCGCCGGGTCCGTGCCGCCCGTCGCCGTGGCGAGGTAGCCGGGCAGCCGCCTGGCGGCTTCGTGGAGGGTGATCGGGAATCCGGCCAGTTCCTCGGCCGTCTCGACCTCCGGCAGCCGTACCGGCACGAGCCGCACCCCGGCGGCCCGCAGGACGTCCAGGGAGTGCTCCCACACCTCGGCGGTGCGCGGGTGCAGGGGTTCGGTGAAGTGGTGTGCGGGGACGGCGAGGACGACCTCGCGCGGGTCGGGTGCCTGGGCCGGGGCGGGGTCGGCGGCGAGGACGGTGTCCAGCAGGACGAGGTCGGCGACGGTCGCGGCCATGGGGCCGATGGTGTCGCGCGTCCACGACAGCGGCGTCACTCCCCCGGCCGGGTAGCGGCCCGTGGTCGGGCGCAGACCCGCGATGCCGGTGAGGGCGGCCGGGACGCGGACCGAGCCGCCGGTGTCGGTGCCGAGACCCGCCGGGGCGAGCCCTGCGGCGACGGCCGTGGCGGTGCCGCCGCTGCTCCCGCCCGCGAAACGGTCGGGGTCGGCCGGGTTGCGGGCGGGGCCGTACGGGCCGCCCGTGCCGGTGGCGCCCAGGGCCAGTTCGTGCATGTTGGTCTTGCCCAGCACGATCGCCCCGGCCGCGCGCAGCCGGGTGACCGCCTCGGCGTCCCGGTCCGGGACGAATCCGGCGAGGGCCTCGCAGCCCGCGGTGTTGGGGAGTCCGGCGACGTGGATGTTGTCCTTCACGGCGATCGGCAGCCCGTGCAGCGGGCCCCGCGTGGAGGCGCGGTCCGCCGCCGCGGCCTCGGTGAGAGCGCGGTCGGCGTCGAGGGTGACGAAGGCTCCCAGGTCGCCCGCCCGCCGCGCACGCGCGATGAGGTCCTCGGTGAGCGAGACGCTGGTGAGCGTCCCGGCGGCGAGCCGGGAAAGGGCGGTCTGCATGGGCGGACCATAGGGGTCCGGCTGCCACCGGTGAACAGGGCGGTTTCGCAATGTGAGACTCCAGGCGGAGGGCCGGACACGGTTCGTCAGAAGGGACCACAGTCCGCCTCGACGCGCAGGTCCGCCCAGGAGCGCCCGGCGCGCAGGCGGTGACGGCCGGGGACGGTGCTCCAGCCGCCCGGTTCCCAGGTCTGTGCGGCCCGGCGCGGCACCGGTATCTCCACGACGGCCGTCTCCCCGGGGCCGGCCTGGGCGACGGCGAACCCGGCGAGCCACCGCCGGGGCCGCTCGGCCGCACCGGGGGCGGGCGCGTCCGCCGGTTCCAGGTACGTCTGGACGACCTCGCGGCCGGGCCGCCCGCCGGTGTTGCGGACGGTCACGCGCAGGGTGCCCAGTTCGTCGGTGCCGGGGAGCGCGGGCGTGAACTCGGCCTGTTCGTAGGCCCATTGGGTGTATCCCAGGCCGTGGCCGAACCAGTAGGCGGGCGGGGTGTCCTGGCGGTCCCAGGCGCGGTAGCCGATGAAGACGTCCTCGTCGTAGGGGAGGACGCCGTCCACGGGCCGGGTGTTCAGGACCGGGCAGTCGTCCATCGCGGCCGGCCAGGTGGTGGGGAGCCTGCCGCCGGGTTCCTCGGCGCCGAGGAGGACGTCGGCGAGGGCGTGCCCGGCCTCCTGCCCGGGGAACCAGCCGAGGAGGATGGCGGCGACGTCGTCGCGCCACGGCATCTCCACCGGGGAGCCGGTGTTGACGACCACGACGGTGCGCGGGTTGGCGGCGGCGACCCGGCGGACCAGTTCGTCCTGGTGGCCCGGGAGTCTCAGGTCCGTGCGGTCGAAGCCCTCGCTCTCCGTCTCCTCCGTGGTCGCCACCAGGACCACGGCGACGTCACTGGCGGCGGCGAGCGCGGCGGCCTCCTCGACGAGTTCCTCGTCCGTGGCGGTCGGCGGGCGGTGGCCGAGGCCGAAGGAGAGGGCCGCGATGTTGTCGTCCATGCCCTTGGTGAACGGGACGAACCCGAAGGCGACCTCGACGGTGTCGGCGGCGGTCAGGTCGATGGTGAAGCGCCGCTCGGGCGGGTTGGTGAAGGCGAGGAAGGGGTCGTCGGAGTCGGGGACGCAGACGTCCTCGGCCAGCCGGTGCCCGGCGACGTCGAGGGTGTAGTCGCCGAAGCCGGTGACGCCGAAGGTGTGGGTGCCCGTCCGGTCGGGGGTGAAGCCGCCGGTGATCTCCACGCGGTGGAGCCTGCGGGCGGTCACTCCGGCGGGGAGGCTGCCCACTGTCGTCACGCGGCCGTCGGGCTGCGGGAGTTCGGCGAGGACGGTGCCGTCCTCGTCCAGGTAGCGGGCGCGCAGGGTGAAGTGTTCGGCGGCCGGGGCGAGGCGGGTGCGGGGGTCGGCGCCCTGCGCGTGGACCAGGTCGACGGCCGGGGGCAGGGCGCGGCGCAGTCCGGCCAGCGGGGTGACGACGTGTTCGGGGAAGACGGTGGCGCTGCCGCCGCCCATGACGCGGGCGTGGCGGGCGGTGTCGCCGATGAGGGCGACCCGGCGCAGGGCGTGCCGGTCGAGGGGCAGGAGCGGGCCGCTGCCGGGGGCCGGGGTGTTCTTGAGGAGGACGAAGGAGCGGACGGCGATCTCGCGGGCCAGGGTCTTGCCGTCGGTCTCCTCGGCCGGTGCCGGGGCGGCGGGCGGGGCGCCGTCGAGGGCGCCGACGCGGGCGGCCAGGCGCAGGACGCGCCGTACCGCGTCGTCGAGGGTCTCCTCGGGGACGCGGCCGTCGCGGACGGCGTCGGCGAGGGCGGGGCCGTAGACGGTTTTCGGGCCCGGCATCGCGATGTCCAGGCCGCCCTTGACGGCGCGTACCGTGTCGCGGGCGGCCATCCAGTCGGAGACGACGACGCCGTCGAAGCCCCACTCCCCGCGCAGGATCTCGTTCTGGAGGCGGTGGTGCTCGGTCATGGTGGCGCCGTTGACGCCGTTGTAGGCGGCCATGACGCCCCAGGGGCGGGCGTGGGCGACGATGTGCTCGAAGGGGGCGAGGTACAGCTCGCGCAGCGCCCGTTCGCTGACGCGCGCGTCGAGGGTGAACCGCTCGGTCTCGCTGTCGCCCGCGACGAAGTGCTTGACGGTCGTGCCGACTCCGCCGTCCTGCACGCCGCGTACGTATCCGGCGCCGATGGCCCCGGTGAGCAGCGGGTCCTCGGAGAAGCACTCGAAATGCCGGCCGCCCAGGGGGGTGCGGTGCAGGTTGACGGTGGGGGCGAGGAGGACGTCGACGCCCTTGCGGCGGGCCTCGCGGGCGAGCAGCCCGCCCGCCCGGCGGGCGAGTTCGGGGTCCCAGGTGGCGGCGAGGGCGGTCGGGCTGGGCAGCGCGACCGAGGGGTCGTCCGGGGACCAGCGGGTGCCGCGCACGCCGATGGGGCCGTCGGACATGACGACGGACCGCAGTCCCGCCTCGGGCACGGCGGGCAGCGACCACATGTCCTGGCCCGCGAGCAGCCGGGCCTTGGTGTCGGTGTCCATGCGGGCCAGAGCGGCCTCGACCGCCTGTTCACGTGGTTCGTCGCGGTTCGGCGGGGTGCTGTGGGTCATGGCCGGTACTCCTTCGTCGGGGTCTGCGGTGCGTGTGCGGGGGGGGCGTTCAGCGCACTCCCCGCACCGGCCGGACGGCCAGGGCGCCGAGGACGGCGAAGCCCGCGGCGGCCAGGAACAGGGCGGTGTAGTTCTGCCCGGCGCCGAGGGCCAGGAAGAACGGCGCGATGGCCGGTGCGATCGACTGCGGGAGGGCGTTGGCGATGTTGAACACGCCGAGGTCCCTGGCGACGTCGGTGTCGTCGGGCAGGACGTCGAGGACGAGCGCGAGGTCGACGGACATGTGCAGGCCGATGCCGAGACCCACGACGGCCACACCCGTCAGCAGCAGCGTCATGCTCTGCGCGACGGCGACGGTGGGCAGGCCGATCGCGGCGATGACACCGGCGAGCCCGACGAAGACCTTGCGCCGGCCGAGCCTGTCCGACAGCCAGCCGCCACCGGCGGATCCGGCGAGGATGCCGACGACCATCACCGACAGGACGACCCCGACCTGTCCGCCGACGTTGTCCGGCGTGTAGCCGAACCGGTCGATCAGCAGGAACGCCTGGTAGGTCATGAGGGTCGCCCAGCCGAGCACGAGGAGGAACCGGCTCAGCCAGGCCCACGCGTAGCCGGGCCGCGCGACGGGGTTGACCCAGAAGCTGGCGAGGAACTCCTTGACGCCGTAGGGGGTGGCGGGCTTCTCGGTGCGCACCCTGTCGCGCAGCACCACCAGCAGCGGTACGACGGCCAGCAGCCCGAACAGGGCCGGGACGGCGAACATCAGCGCCATGTTCCCGGCGACGAGGTCCACCGCGTAGGCGGCGACGCCGAGGGCCAGGAACTGGCACAGCCCGAGCAGTCCGGAGAACTTGCCGCGCTGGTCCTCGGGCACCTGGTCGGGGACGACGGCGACGATGCCGGCGAGCGCGGTGTTGTAGGCGAGCTGGACGATCGAGCACCCGACGATGAGCATGCCCATGTTGGGCGCCCAGATGATGACGGCGGTGCCGAGGGTGCCGCCCAGCATGCCGCCGAGGACGAACGGCCGGCGCATGCCGAAGCGCGAGGTGCAGCGGTCCGACAGCTTCCCGGCCCACGGGTTGCCGACGAGGGCGAACAGGGCGCCCACGCCGCTGACGACGCCGGTCACCGAGGTGGCGTCGTCGGGGTACAGGCGCAGCACCTTGAGCTGGAGGGTCACCACGGCCGGGGCGAGGGCCGCCAGCCAGATGCCGAAGTAGGCGAGGGCGTAGAGCGTGACGAATCCGGCGCCGACGCGGGTGGGGGCGGCCGGGGTGGCTTCGCCTGCGGGGACGGGAGGAGTGGCGGTGGTTCTTTCGGACATGGGGATCTCCCGGAGCGCGGAGGAGAGAGGAAGGGAGCGGGACCGCACTCTACAATTCCTACCTATCGGTCGGTAGGTTTTGGATTCAAGATCTTTTCACCGCACTAGAGTGGGCAGGGTGGCGGACGACATCGGCGCGAGATCAGGCGGCAGGGCGGGCACGTACGCGCGGGGCGACGCGGCCAAGAAACGGATCCTCGACGTCGCGATGGAGGAGTTCGCCGCCCGCGGCTACTGGGGCGCGTCCCTCCAGGACATCGCCGTCCGGACGGGTCTGTCGAAGCCCGGTCTGCTCCACCACTTCCCCAGCAAGCAGGCGCTGCTGGCGGCCGTGCTGGCCGAGCGGGACCGGCGCGACCGGCACGGCATGGGGGTGGACGACATCTTCGCCCTGCGCGGCCTCCAGGTGCTGGACATGCTGGACCGGCTCGTGGCGCACAACGCCGAGCGCGCCGGCCTCGTACGGCTCTCCCACGTCCTCGCGGCCGAGTCGGCGGGGGACAGCCACCCCGCGGCCGAGTACGGCAGACGGCACTTCGCGGAGGCACGGACGCTGGTGCGGACGGCCCTCGAAGCGGGCGTCGCCGACGGGGAACTGCGCGACGACCTGGACTGCGGGCTGCTCGCCGTCCAGGTCGTCGCCGTCATGGAGGGCCTGGAGAACCAGTGGCTGGCCGATCCGGAGCCGGTCGACCTGGTGGGCGTGTTCCACGCGTACACCCGGGACCTGCGCGAGCGGATCCGCGCGACGCCCTGACCGCGGTACGCCCCCGCGCGTACCGCCCATGTTTCGCATATCGAATCCATGCCCTGTCCAGGCAGGGGCGGCGGGCCTACGTTCTCGGCCACTTCCTCCACTTCGCCGCAGCCCGTGACCTGCGGCTCAAGGCCCTCCGGAGCCCGCCATGGAACACGCCGAGATCCAGCCGTCCCGCCGCAACGTCCTCAGATCCGTCGGAGCCGCTGCCCTGGCGGCGTCCCCGGTCCTGTCCGCCTGTTCCTCCGGCCTCAAGGGCTCGGGCGGTTCGGGCGGCGACACCGTCAAGATCGGTTACGTCAGCCCGCGCACGGGGGCCTACGCGGCGTTCGCGGAGTCCGACGCCTACATCCTCCAGCAGGTGCGCGCCTTCTTCGCCAAGGGGATCACCTACGACGGCAAGAAGTACGACGTGAAGATCCTGGACCGGGACACCGGCTCGGACCCGCAGCAGGCGGCCACCCTCGCGGACGAGCTGATCTCCCAGGAGCAGGTCGACCTCGTCCTCGTCACCGCGACGCCGGACACGATCCACCCGGTGGCGGCGAAGTGCGAGAGCGAGGGCGTGCCCTGTATCTCGACCATCGAGCCGTGGCAGGCCTGGTTCTTCGGGCGGGGCGGCTCCCCGAAGAAGACCTTCAAGTACACGTTCCACTTCTTCGACGGCATCGAGCACCTGGCCAGGGTCGAGAGCGACATGTGGCGCCAGCACGACACCGACCGGAAGGTCGGCGTGCTGTGGCCGAACGACTCCGACGGCAACGCGTTCCGGGACAAGGCCACCGGTTACCGCGCGCAGCCCTCGACCAAGGGCTTCACGTTCGTCGACCCCGGCTCCTACGAGCCCGGCACGAAGGACTTCTCGTCGATCATCGCGAGGTTCAAGAAGGAGGGCGTCGAGATCCTCGCCGGTGTGCCCTCGCCGCCCGACTTCTCGACGTTCTGGACGCAGGCCGCGCAGCAGAACTTCACGCCCAAGGTGGCCACCATCTCCAAGGCGATCCTCTTCGAGTCGTCGGTGGCGTCCCTGCCGAACGGTCTCGGCAACGGGCTGTGCACGGCGAGCTGGTGGGTGCCGCAGTTCCCGTTCACCTCCACGATCACCGGACAGACCGCCACCGCGCTCGCCGACGACTACGAGAAGTCCCCGCTGGCGAAGGGCCGTTCGTGGAACCAGGGGCTCGGCCCCAACCACGCGCTGTTCGAGGTCGCCAACCACGTGCTGCGCGGCGCGAACCCCAAGGACCGTGAGGCCCTCGCCGCCCAGATCGGGAAGACCAGCCTCGACACCGTCCTCGGCCACCTGTCGTGGACCGGCGGCGGCGCGGGCAACCCGGTGAAGAACGTCGCCACGATCCCCATGGTCGGCACCCAGTGGATCAAGGGCAGCGGTGACGCGTACGAGCTGAAGGTCGTCAGCAACAGCCTGCTGCCGCAGGTGAAGCCCGACGCGAAGGCGGCCCAGCTGTGAGCGTCCCCCTGCTCGAAGTGGAGCATCTCGCCGTGCGCTTCGGAGAGTTGCGGGTCCTGGAGGACGTCGAGCTGGCCGTGCCCCGGGGGCAGGCCGTCGGCATCGTCGGACCGAACGGCGCGGGCAAGTCGACCCTGCTCAGCGCGGTCTCGGGCGTCGAGCGCGCGAGTGCCGGCACGGTGCGGCTCGCGGGCCGTGACGTCACCCGCACGTCCGCCGCCGAGCGGTGCCGGCTCGGTGTCGGCCGGTCCTTCCAGATACCGCGGCCCTTCGGGGACCTGACCGTGTTCGAGAACGCCCTGGTCGGCGCCGAGCGGGGAGCCCGGCTGCGGGGCGCCGCCGCCCGCGAGCAGGCGCTGCGCGCGCTGGAGACCGCCGGGCTGCTGCACCTCGCCGACAAGCCCGCCGGTTCCCTGCCGCTCCTCGGCCGCAAACGCCTGGAGCTGGCGCGGGCACTGGCCACCGGCCCCGAACTGCTCCTCCTCGACGAGATCGCGGGCGGCCTCACCGAGGCCGAGGCGCAGGAACTCGTCGCCACCGTCCTGACCCTGAAGGAGTCCGGCGTGACGATCCTGTGGATCGAACATGTCGTCAAGGCCCTGGTGCAGGTCGTCGACCGGCTGGTCTGCCTCGCCCACGGCCGGATCCGCGTGGACGGCGACCCGCACGAGGTCCTGGCCAGCGCCGAGGTCGCGGAGGTCTACCTGGGAGGTGCGGCGGCATGAGCACCCTTCTGCGCATGGCCTCCGTCGACGCCGGATACGGCGACTTCCAGGCCCTGTTCGGCATCGACCTCGACGTGGCCGAGGGTGAGCTGCTCGCCCTCGTCGGCGCCAACGGCGCGGGAAAGTCGACCCTGTTGAAGACCGTCGCGGGGGCCCTGAAGCCCTTCCGGGGCACGATCGCCCTGGACGGCGAGGACGTCACCGCCGAACCGGACGTCCGCAGGGCCCGCAGAGGCGTCTGCCTGGTCCCGGAGGGCCGCCGGCTCTTCCCGTCGCTCACCGTCGAGGAGAACCTCCAGGTGGGCGCCGCCACCGGGCGCGAGGGCCCCTGGAACCTGGCCAAGGTGTACGAGGCGCTGCCGCTCGTCGCCGACCGCCGTACCCGCAAGGCGGCCCGGCTCTCCGGCGGTGAGCAGCAGGCCGTCGCCATCGGCCGCGCCCTGATGGGCAATCCGCGCCTCCTGCTCCTCGACGAGGTCTCCCTGGGCCTGGCCCCGCTCGTCGTGGACCAGCTCTACACGGCGCTGCCCGGCATCCGTGCCGAGGGCGCGACCGTGATCCTCGTCGAACAGGACCTGAACCGCACGTTCGCCGTGGCGGACCGCATCGCGTGTGTCCTGGAGGGCCGGATCGTGCTGACCGGCACGGCGGCCGGACTCACCCGCGACCAGGTGACCGCCGCGTACTTCGGCACCGGCGCGCTCCCGGAGGTGAAGACCCCATGACCTGGCTCAACGCGATCCTTCAGGGCGTCCTGCTCGGCGGCATCTTCGCCATGGCCGCCGCCGGCCTGTCCCTCGTCTTCGGCGTGATGCGGATCGCCAACCTCGCCCACGGCGACCTGATGATCCTCGGCGGCTACGTGGCCTCGGTGACCGCCTCCCACTACGGCGTGCCCGTCCCCGTCACCGTCGTCGTGTCGATGGCCGCGGTGGGCGCGCTCGGCTACCTCGTCCAGCGGTCCCTGCTGGACCGGGCGATGGGCCTCGGTGAACTCGCCCCGATGCTGGTCACCTTCGGCATCTCGGTGATCATCCCGAACGTCCTGGTCCAGCTGTTCAGCAACGACTCCCAGCCCCTGCCCATCGGCTCGCTCGGCACCGCGAGCATCGATCTCGGCGGCGGCCTGGCCGTCGGCTGGTTCCCCCTGATCACGGTGGTGGCCGCGGTGGCGGTCCTCTCCTGTCTGCACCTCTTCCTCTACCGCACGCAGCCCGGCCGTGTCGTGCGGGCCACCTCCGACGACAGCGCGGTGGTGCGCCTGATGGGCGTGGACAACCGCCGCGTGTACGCCCTGACCTCGGTCATCGCCTTCGCGACGGTGGCTCTCGCCGGTGTCCTGTACACGATGCGGCAGGGCGGGGTGACGCCCTTCGAGGGGCAGCTCACCGTCCTGTTCGCCTTCGAGACGGTCATCATCGGCGGTCTCGGCTCGCTGTGGGGAACCCTCGCCGGGGGCGTGGTGCTCGGTGTGGCCCAGTCCGTCGGCGCCCAGATCTCCCCGGACCTGCCCCTGCTCGCGGGGCACGTGGTCTTCCTCCTCGTCCTGGTGTTCCGTCCCCAGGGCATGTTCGGCAGGAGCGTTCCCGCATGACCGTCCAGACAGCCCCCGCCACCGGGGCGACGACCGCGCTGCCGGCCGTCCACCGGGGTGGCCGCGCCACCGCACTCGGCCTCGCCGGGACGGCCGTCGTCCTGCTGGCGATGGCGGCCCTGCCCTACCTCGTCGAAACCGGTGTCACGGCCGGGCTCGTCAAGCTCTGCTACCTGGTGGCCCTCGCCTCGATGTGGAACCTCCTCGCGGGGTACGCGGGCATGATGTCGATGGGCCAGCAGGCGTTCATCGGCCTCGGCGCGTATCTGCTGTTCGTCGTCAACGACCACGGGGTGAACGTCTACGCGGGCACGTTCGTCGTCGCCGCGCTGGTGGCGCTGCTCGCCTGGCCGGTGTCGTACCTCGCCTTCCGGCTGCGCGGCGGCTACTTCGCCGTCGGCACGTGGGTGATCGCGGAGGTCGTCCGGCTGATCGTCGTCCGCTTCGACTCCCTGGGCGCGGCCAGCGGGCGGGGCCTGTCGGACGTCACCGCCGATCCGGTGCTGCGGCGGGCCTTCACCTACTGGCTGGCGCTCGCCGTGATGGCGGCGGCCGTGCTCGGCACCTACGCGGTCCTGCGCAGCCGGCTCGGTCTGAGCCTCCAGGCGATCCGGGACGACGACGTCGCGGCCGGTTCCCTCGGTGTGAACGTCACGCGGGGCAAGCGGATCATCTACGTCACCGCGGCCGCCGGTTGTGCCGCCGCCGGTGCGGTGATCTGCGTGGGCGGCCTGGGGGTGGCGTCGCCGACGCAGATCTTCGGGGTGCAGTACTCGGCGCTGATGGTGTTCATGGTGGTCATCGGCGGCATCGGCACGATCGAAGGTCCCGTCGTCGGCGCGGTCGCGTACTTCCTCCTCGACAAGTACTTCGCGCAGAGCGGCGTCTGGTACCTGATCGTGGTCGGCGCCGCGGCCATCGTGGTCTCGCTGTACCTGCCCCGGGGGCTGTGGGGGACGCTGGCGCACCGCACGGGGTTCGCGGTCTTCCCGGTGCGCCACACGGTCCGGTCGTAGCCGGACGGCGACCCGCGGCGGCTGTCCGGCGTCGGCTACACCCTCCCGCTCCCCGGCCCCGCGACGGTTCCGAGCAGCCGGTAGGGCCGCGCACCGGCAACGCCCGTCGCCTGTGTCGCCGAGGCGCAGAACAGGGCACGCGCACCGTCCTCGCTCACGAAGACGTACGCGGTGCCCATGCCGGGCGGTGGAGCCGCCCGCAGCCGGTCGGCGGTGGCCTCGGCCCATCGCGCGGCAGGGGACGCCGGCTCGCTCTCAGCGCACGCGACGACCACGTCGGTCGTGTCGTCGTCGGCGCCGTCCGGCACGACGGTGTGCGCCAGCCGGTAGCGGACCAGCCCGGGACGCCGGATCCCCGGGATCTCGCGGTCGATGCGGCCGACCATCTCGGCCCGGTGCTCGCGGACGAAGGCGAGGTGGGCTTCGGCGCTGGTCCACTGCGCGACACTGAGCAGCACACGCCCGTCCGCGCTCGCGAAGCAGCTGAGCCGCAGGAAGGCCTCGGGGCGCAACCTGGCCGACAGCTCGCTCCACTCGCCGAGCAGGGCACGGGCCGCCCGCTCCTGGCGGTCCGGCGTGTCCACGATCCACTCGCTGATCAGCGTGGTTCCGGCGTCGGGCCGGGCCAGATCCGGCAGTTGAAGCGTTGTCACAGGAGCCTCCTGTCGTCGCCGTGTGCACCCAGCGTGGAACGTCGAGCGCGGTTGAGGTCAAACCGCGGCCCCCGAAGGGCTTCCGGGCCGGACCGCTTAATGTGTGCGTGCACGTTCTGGAACGGTCCGAAGAAGGGCAGGCCCATGGTGAGAACGCTCGGTGTCGCCGTCGTCGGGTTCGGCTGGATGGGCCGGGTGCACACCCAGGCGTACGCCCGGCTCCCGCACCACTTCCCGCAGTCGGGTCTGCGTCCGGAGCTGGTCGCCGTGGCCGAGGAGGTGCCGGGGCGGGCCGAGGAGGCGGCGCAGCGGTACGGGTTCGCGGTCGCCACCCGGGACTGGCGGGACATCGCGGCCGACCCGCGCGTGGGGGCCGTCAGCATCACCGCGCCGAACTTCCTGCACCGGGAGATCGGGGTGGCGATGGCGGAGGCGGGCAAGCACATCTGGATCGAGAAGCCGGTGGGGCTGAGCGCCGAGGACGCCCGCGCGGTCGCGGACGCCGTCGCCAAACACGGGGTGCGGGGCACGGTCGGGTTCAATTACCGCAACGCCCCGGCCGTCGTCCACGCCCGCGAGCTGATCGCGTCCGGCGCCGTCGGAGACGTCACCCACGCGCGCGTGCGGCTCTTCAGCGACTACGCGGCCCATCCGGACGGTGCTCTGACCTGGCGGTACGAGCGGGAGCGGGGCGGCAGCGGGGTCCTCGGGGACCTCGCCTCGCACGGCGTCGACCTGGCCCGCTTCCTGCTGGGCGAGATCGCCTCCCTGACCGCCGACACGGCCGTCTTCGTCCCCCAGCGGGCCCGTCCCACCGGCGCGACGGCGGGCCACTCCCTCGCCACCGGCGGCGAGCTGGGGCCCGTCGAGAACGAGGACTACGTCAACTGCCTGCTCCGGTTCACCTCCGGCGCGCGCGGTGTCCTGGAGGCGTGCCGCGTCTCCGTCGGCGAGCAGAACAACTACGGCTTCGAGGTGCACGGCACGCAAGGCGCCGTCTTCTGGGACTTCCGCCGGATGAACGAACTCGGCGTCAGCGTGGGCACGTCGTACCAGGACCAGCCCGTCAGCACGGTGTACGTCGGCCCGGGGCACGGCGCGTACGCGGCGTTCCAGCCGGGCGCCGCCGCCGGTATGGGCTACGACGACCTGAAGGTGATCGAGGCCCACGCGTTCCTGCGCTCCATCGAGGAGGGCACGCCGTACGGGGCGACCCTCGACGACGCCGTGCACAGCGCGACCGCGCTCGACGCGATGAGCCGCTCGGCGGAGTCGGGGGCGTGGGTGAGCCTGGTGTGAGCGGCGTCAGTCGCCCGCGCGTCCGAGCCGCCCGCTGATGTGGCCCCCCGTCCGCCGGACGGCGTCGGCGACCCGGTCCAGGCGGTGGGCAGGGCCGGTGACGGCGAAGAGGGCCGCGACGGGGGTGCCGGCCGTGCAGTACAGGGGTGCGGCGACGCAGTGGGCGCCGGGGGCGAGGACGCCTCGGTCGAGCGCGTAGCCACGTGCCCGGATCTCGCGGGCCTCCTGGGGCCAGGAGGGCGGCAGCGGGCCGGACGGGAGGGCGTGGCCGGGGTGTGCGGCGCAGGCCTTTCCGGCGGCGGTGTACCAGGGGCGGGGCGAGCGGTCCACGGGTGAGGACTTCTCGCCGGGGAACCAGTCGACCAGCAGCGTCCGGTTCCGGCGCAGTACCGCCGTTCCCACGACGGTGCCGGTCAACTCGGCCAGTCTGCGGGCGGGTTCGGCCGCCGCCGAGCGCAGCCGGGGGTGCGGCTGCCAGTCCTGGCCGAGCTGGAACATGCGCCAGCCGAGGCGGTATGCCCCCGCGTGGCGTTCGACGGCGCCGAGGGCGGCCAACTGGTCCAGCAGGCGGTGGACCGTGGCCTTGGGCAGGCCGCTCTCGGACGACAGCCGGGTCAGCCCGGCGCCCGGTGTGCGTTCCACCGCCGCCAGCAACGCGAAGGCTCCCTCCAGGACGCTCCGTCCGGAGCTGTTCATCGGTGTGCTCACACCGTGTACGGATACGCTGCTCCCGCTCATCACTCCCCCTGCTCCCCGAATTCCCGCGCGCCCGGCGGTGGTCGGACCTCCGGCGCATCGCCATGCTGGAGGGCGAGGGTGGGTCGAGATGTTGTCGATAGGTTGTCGTGCCCCCGGCGCCGAGGCCGTCCGGTCCGTGTCCGGGGGAGAGATCGAGGGGGCCGATGCCTCAGTTACGTTTGCTCGGGCCTGTTGAACTGGCCACGCAGGACGGGACGGACGAGGTCGGACCGCCGCAACGGCGTGCCGTGCTCGCGGTGCTGGCGGTGGACGCCGGCCGTCCGGTGGCGCCCGACGTGGTGATCCGGCGGGTGTGGGGCGCCGACTTCCCCGAGGGGGCCCGGCGTTCGGTGTACGCGCACGTCGCCCGGCTCCGCAAGCTGTGCGAGGGGACGTCCGGCCGGATCAGGGTGACGCGCCGGTCCGGGGGTTACGTCCTGGAGGCCGACAGGGACCGGATCGACGTCCACAGGTTCCGTCGGCTGGTGGGCGAGGCGCGGGATCCCGGCCTGCCGGACGGGGTACGCGCCCAACTGCTGGGCGAGGCGCTCGGGTTGTGGCGGGGTGAGCCGCTGAGCGGGCTGGACGGCCCGTGGGTGGCGCAGACGCGCGAGGTGTGGCGGCGGGAGCGCGTGGAGGCGACCGTCGCGTGGGCGCGGCTGCAGATTCTGGACGAACCCGCCGTGGCGATCGGCCCGCTGGCCGCGCTGCTGGACGAACATCCGCTGACGGAGCCGCTCGCGGAGATGCTGATGCGGACGCTGTACGCGGCCGGCCGGGGCGCCGAGGCGCTGGAGTGCTACGCCGCCGTCCGGCGCAGGCTGGCCGAGGAGTTGGGCACGGAGCCCGGTCCGGCGCTGCGCGCGGCCCATCAGGCGGTGCTGCGGGGAAGCGGGCCCCCGGCCGCGCCTCAGCGGGTGGTGCCCGCCCAACTGCCGGTCGCCGTCCGGGGGTTCACGGGCCGCGCGGAGGAACTCGCCCGCCTGGACGCGTTCTTGACGACGGCGTCGTCCGCCCCCGTGGTGATCTCGGCGGTGTCCGGCACGGCCGGGGTGGGCAAGACGTCGCTGGCCGTGCACTGGGGGCACCGGGTGCGGAAGGCGTTCCCCGACGGGCAGTTGTACGTGAACCTGCGCGGGTTCGACCCGGGCGGCGCGTCCCGGGACCCGGCGGAGGCGCTGCGCGGTTTCCTGGACGCCCTGGAGGTGCCCCCCGCCAGGATCCCCGCCGGTGTGGACGCGCAGGCGGCCCTGTACCGGAGTCTGCTGGCCGACCGGCGGATGCTCGTCGTGCTGGACAACGCCCGGGACGCCGACCAGGTCAGACCGCTGCTGCCCGGGGCGCCCGGGTGCGTCGTCCTCGTCACCAGCCGCAACCGGCTCACCAGCCTGGCGGCGGTGGAGGGCGCCCACATGTTCGCGATCGACGTCCTCTCCCCCGCCGAGGCGAGGTCCATGCTGGCCGACCGGCTCGGCGGGCCGCGTACGGCGACCGATCCCGCGGCCGTCGCCGAGATCACGGCCCGCTGTGCGGGTCTGCCTCTCGCGCTGGCCGTGGTGTCGGCGCGGGCCGCGGCTCAGCCGAGCCTGCCGCTGGCCGTCCTCGCGGGCGAACTGCGCGACGGCGACAGCCGTCTCGACGCGCTCGACGCGGGCGATCACGCCACGCGGGTGCGTGCCGTCTTCTCCTGGTCCTACCGGGCCCTGAGCCCCGGCGCCGCGAGGCTGTTCCGGCTGCTGGGCCTGCATCCCGGGCCGGACGTCTCCGCCGCGGCGGCGACGAGCCTGGCGGGTGAACTCCCCTCCCGTACCCGCCTGTCGCTGGCCGAGCTGACGGGCGCCCATCTGCTGGCGGAGCCCTCCCCGGGCCGCTACTCGTTCCACGACCTGCTGCGCGCGTACGCCGGTGAACTGGCCCGTGCCGAGGACGACGTGGACGTCCGCCGGGAGGCGACGCACCGGGTCCTCGACCACTACCTGCACACCGCGCTGCGGGCGCAGCGCCTGCTGGGCCCGCCCGCCGACCGCATTGTGCCCGCCCCCGTCCGCCCCGGTGTCCTCCCCGAGGAGCCGGACGGCCGGGACGCCGCCATGGCCTGGTTCACCGCCGACCACTCCGTGCTGTCCGCCGCTCTCCAGCAGGCCGCGCGGGACGGATTCGACGTCCACGTCTGGCAGTTGGCCGCCGCGCTGACCACCTACCACCAGCGCGCGGTCCTGTGGGAGGAGTGGGCCGCCGCCCACACCGCCGCGCTGGCCGCCGCCGAGCGTCTCGGTGACCGGGCGGCGCAGGCGTGCGCGCTGCGCAACGTCGCGAACGCGGAGTCGTCGCTCGGTATGCAGCCGGAAGCCCGCGAGCGCCTCGACCGCGCGATGCGGCTGTACCGGGAGCTGGACGATCCGGCGGGCGAGGCCCACACGCACCTCGCCCTGGGCCGGGTCTCGACCCGGCAGGAGCGGCGTGCGGAGGCGCTCGTCCACTCGCGGCGGGCAGTGGAGCTGTTCGGTGTCGCGGGGGAACGGGGGTGGCAGGGCATGGCCCTCAACAACGTCGGCTGGGACCACACGATGCTCGGCCGTCACCGTCAGGCCGTCGGCTTCGGCCGGGAGGCGCTCGCCCTGCTGGAGGGGACCGGCCATCTCTCCGGCGAGGCCCACACCTGGGACACCCTCGGCTACGCCCACCACCATCTCGGCGAGTACGCGCAGGCGGCGGCCTGTTACGAGCGGGCCGCCCGGCTCTTCCACGAGCTGGGCGACCGCTACTTCGAGGCGGACATCCTCGCCCACCTCGGTGACACCCTGCACGCCGCCCGGGACACCGACTCCACCAAGAGCGCCTGGACCCGCTCGCTGGCGCTCTTCGAGGAGCTCGGCCACCCGGACGCCGCCGCGCTGCGCGACCGGCTCCAGCATCATCTGGGCAAGGATCCGGCCGCAGGCGCGCTGCCCGACCGCGACTGAACGGGACGGGCGGCGCCGGCGCCGTCAGCTGGTCGACTCGCAGTTGCTGACGGTCTCCGCGTTCAGGCAGACGTCCGTGTCGTCGCCGCCGTCGACGGCGTCGGTGCCCGGACCGCCGTCCAGCCGGTCGTCTCCCGGGCCGCCGCGGAGTTCGTCGTCGCCGGGGCCGCCGCGTGCGCCGTCGGCTCCGGGGCCGGCGTCCACGAGGTCGGTGCCCGGGCCGCCGTCGACCGCGACGTCGTCGCCGCCCTGTCCCTCCACGATGTCGTCGCCGGGCTGGCCGTGGAGGCTGTCGCGGCCGTCGCCGCCGAACAGCGCGTCGTCGCCGTCGCCGCCGGAGAGGGTGTCGTCCCCGGCGCCGGTGCAGACCGTGTCGTCCCCGCCGCCCGCCAGCACGTCGTGGTCGCCGTCCCCGGTCACGATCACGTCGTCGCCGTCGGTTCCCATGACGACGGCCGCGTCGCTGACGATCGTGGCGGGCTTGCCGTCGCAGACGGGCACCGGGTCCGCCTGTGCCGCGGGTGCGGCGGCGAGGGAGGCTCCCAGCACCAGTGCCGCCGCCGCGCCGAGGCGGCAGAGGGTGTCGAGTGCGGTGGGTCCCCTGTGCGGCATGGTTCCTCCTTCGGCCCGTCCTGTGCGGACGGATTCAGCGGATGACGATGTGCACGAACGCGTTCACGGAGTTCAGGCACTGGTTGCCGGTGCCGTTGTCGTGGGCGTAGTAGCCGTTGTCGGAGTAGCCGTCGTCCTGGTAGCCGAGGACGAGGCTGCCGCCCCGGCCGCCGACGACGTACTGGCGTCCGACGACGTTCAGGAGGCGCTCCAGGCTGCCGGTGGCGCCCGGGATGGTGATGAGGCCGTGGTACAGGTCGTTGTCCGAGGCGGGGTCGACGTACCGCTTCCAGGTGAGGCCCCTGCCGCCGGTCTGCACGCAGCCGCCGCCGTCGACCGTGACGTGGTCGCCGGGGAGGAAGGAGAACGCGTAGGTCGTGGACGGTTCGGTGACGACCGGCTCGTAGATGGTGCAGTCGATCGGCAGGGTCGTGCCGGAGCAGCCGGGGCTGTACATGACGTCCTTCAGCGAGACGTTCGCCGGGGTGCGGCGGACGTTGCGGTCGGCGGACGGCTTCTGCGCGGCGGTCGCCGTGGCGGCGGGGACGGTGCTCAGGGCGGCGCCCACGGCGAAGGTGAGGGCGAGGGCCGTCAGGGTTTTTCTCACGCTGGTTCACTCCTTGGACGGGATGTGGGGGTGGAACGGGATGGCGTGGGAGGACGCCGTGTCACGCGGCCAGCTCCGGGAGGGCCGCGGTGGACGACTCGTAGCTGGTGGCCCGCATGGCCTGGGTGGTGGCGTACGCGTAGGTGGACGCGGGCAGGGGCGGCAGCGCCTGGCCGTACCTGAGCCCCCTCACGACGACCCAGTCGAGGCCGGTGTTGCCGTTGAACGCCGTGCACTGGAGCTGCGCCTCGACGGACCTGGCGCCGGGTTCGGCGTCTCCCCACAGGGGGGTCGCGAAACAGCTCGGGGTCAGTCGCGTGACGACGGTCTGGTTGGCGGAGACGAGGGTCTGCCTCAGCAGGCCGGTGCTCAGGCCCGCGTACGTCCGCGCGAACAGGGCGATCGGGCCGACGGTGTTGAGGGCCAGCCCGAGCTGGTTGACGGAGGCGAGCTGCGAGACGTTGCTGATGTCCGACTGCGCCAGGGTCGCGCAGGACGTGGCGGCCATGGCGAACGCCTGGAGGCTGTCCGGGGAGAGCCGGCGGATGTCCGCGACCTCGATGACGGCGCTCCTGGCACACGCCTGCACGTCCGCCGTCGCCACCGCGTCGACCTCGTTGAGTATCTCCGTCTTCGCCGCCGTGATCGCGTTCTCGATCCGGGTCGTCGCCTCGTCCAGCGTGAGGGTGTGCCCGAAGAACTTCTGGTACGCGTCGTACGCCTGCTTCACATAGCCCAGATAGCCGGTGAAGTCCGAGACGCCGTCCGCACGGGCGGGCGCCGCACCGCCGAGTGCGACGATCCCGGCGGTCGTCAGCGCGGTCACCGCGCCCACCAGCTTTGTGCTTGCCGATCTCCTCACCGATCTGTTCATCGCACAGCGTGCCTCTCGGTAGCCGGATCCTGGGAAGCCGGTCCACCGCACCTGCGCGGGCGCCGAACCGCTTCGGCCCCAAAGGTCCCGCCCCAACCGGCCCTCCGTCACCCGGAGTTCCGCTGAACGGACCGCGCCCGCCTGTCAGCCGGCGGCGGTGCAGTCGTACAGCGTCTCGGCGGTGCTCGTCGCTCCGTAGGCCGAGGGCGGGACCGGGGTGCAGGAGGACTGCACCCAGGCGGTGATCCGGGCGGCGTCCGTCGTCCCGGCCCCTCCCCCGCCGAACATCGCCCCGCCCGCGCCGCGTCCGCCGCCGACGAGGACGTACCGGAGGGCGCCCGCGCTGACGAGGCGGCGGAAACCGGGCTCCGTGGGGAAGGGGACTCGGCCGCTGAAGCCGCCCAGGGGCAGGACGTGGGCGCCGGTGGCGAGGATGTAGGGGGAGGCGGCGCTCCAGTCGGTGGTGGCGAAGACGTACCGCGCCGGGCCCTGGTGGGCGCGGGTGTAGGCGAGCAACTCCCGCTGGGGGGTGGTGAGTCCGCCGCCGGAGCCGAAGCCTCCCGTGCGGGGCGTGTCGTTCGTGCCGCCGCCCCACCGCAGCCGGTTCGCCCGGCCGCTCGCCGACGCGAACGCCCCTGGGGACAGGGCCTGTTGGAAGGAGCGTCCGGACATGCCGCGTCCGCCGTACGTGCTGGACGGGCCGACCGCGCCCATGCCGGTGCTGCGGTAGGAGGGGTTGAACACCTGCGCGGCCCAGGCGCCGGGGGCGAAGAGGACGGTGGTGAGGGCGAGGGCGAGGGCGAGGCCGGTAAGGCCAGGGCGGCCGACGGGGCGGGCATCGGCCCAGGCGGGTGCACGGTCGTCCGCACGGCCGTCCCCCCTCCCGGCCTTGCCGGTCCGCGCCAGCGTCAGCAGGACGACGGCCACAGCCCCCAGCACCCCCACCACCGGCGCGACCCACGGCAGGGACGAGCTGAACTCCCCCGCGAGATACACGCCCCACACGGCCGTCCCCGCGACGGCCACCGGCAGCGCCACGGCCCGCCGCCCGCCGGCCCGGTAGGCACGCCACATCGCGACGGTCCCGCCGCCCGTCAGCGCGGCCAGCGGTACCGCGATCACGCCCATGTAGTAGGTGTGCCCGCCCACACTCCCCGCGCTGAAAACCAGGAAGAACGTGCCCAGCCAGACGCTCCAGAGCAGGAACCCGGCACGGCCCCGGTCCGTTCGCGGCCGGCCCCGGCTCCACAGCAGCCCGCAGAACGCGCCGATCGCGGCGAACGGATACAGCCAGCCGGTCTGCGAGGCGAGCGACGCGCCGAACATCTTGCCCCAGCCGTCCTGGCCGGCGCCGCCGGGGAATCCGGCGGAGTGCGCATCCGCACGTGCACCGCCAGGGAAGCCGACGGCACGCTCACCGCTCCCTCGCGCATCCGCACGTGCACCCGCACCGGCCCCCCGATGCCCTCCACCCCCCTGCGTCCCGCTCACACTCCCCGTGGACGCCGCGCTGATCCCCAACGCCGAGAACCGGTTCAGGAAGTTGTACCCGACCACCATGCTGAACGCGGAGTTGTCGGTGGTGCCGTCCACGTACGGCCGGTCCTTCGCCGGCACCAGCGTCACCGCCACCGTCCACGACAGCGACACGGCCGTCATCACCACGGCGGACACCCCGAGGTGGACGACCCTGCGCCGCAAGGGGATCGGCGCCGACACGAGGTACACCACGGCCAGCGCGGGCAGCACCGCCCACGCCTCCAGCATCTTGCTCTGGAAGCCGACGCCGACCCAGACCCCGGCGGCCAGCAGGGGCCGCAGCCGTCCGTCACGGGCCGCCCGCTGTGTCGCCTCCGCCGCGAGCAGCACGCACAGCGTGAACGCCGGGTCCTCCACGGCCGTCCGGAACAGGCCGACCGACACCGGTGTCAGCAGGAAGGCCGTGCAGGCGACGAGGGCGGCGTTCACGCCGGCCCAGCGGGAGACGAGGCGGTGCAGGACGAGGAGGCTGAGCACGCCCTCGACGACCTGGGGAAGGACCAGTGCCCAGGGGTGGAAGCCGAAGATCCGCGCGGAGAGGGCCTGCGGCCACAGGAAGCCGGGGAGTTTGTCCAGCGTGATGGAGTTCCCGGGGTCGAAGGAGCCGTAGAAGAACGCCTTCCAGTTTTCCGACATGCTGCGCGCGGCGTCGGCGTAGAACGCGTGGTACGAGCTGTGGCCGATGCCCCACGTGTAGAGCACGGCGGCGAGCAGGACGAGGGCCAGCAGCGCGGGGCGGGCGTAGGCGGGCTGGTCAGACGGGTGCTGACCGGAAGGAGCTGTCGTCGGCATGCACAGCAGTGTTCGTCACTCCCTGAGCCGGACCTCCCGGATCACCCTCCGTTCAAGGGAATTCTCATCGCCCCGAGAACGACCTTTTAATCACAGGGGCCGCGTTTCATCCGGTGCGGGGAGTTTCATTGCCTGCCGATCACCCGGACCACACACAGCCCCTTCACCGCATACGCACAGGGCACTCCGCAAGCGCCTGCCCGGACGCGGCATACGGCACTTTCAAGACGTTTCTACGGAGATCGCCAGAAAGGTGCTGGAACCTTTTCCGGCGAACCTATGCTCTACACCGTCTGTAGAAACTCTACCCCGGACGACGGAACGAGGAGACATGGCCGAGATCGACCTGAGCAAGGTGCTGGACAAGGCGTGGGCGGACAAGAGCCTCCCGGAGATCATGGACGCGCCGGTCGCCGCGCTGAAGGGCGTCTCCGACCGGCAGGGCGACCTCCTCAAGGAGGCGTTCGGGATCAAGACCGTCGCCGACCTCGCCGCCCTGAAGTACGCCCACTGGGCCCAGGCGCTCGCCGCCCTCGACACGTCCAAGTGACCCGCACGGTCTGAACTCCCCGCCGTCCGGCATCCCTTCGCGCCCCCGTTACGATCACCGCGTGAGCACATGGAGACGCGGTCTGGACGCGGCGGGTGTACGGGATGCCGGGCTGCGGCGGGACTACACCGGCCAGCGGCGGACGGTCGCCCGCTACCGGCGCACCGCCTACCTCGCGACGCGGCTGCTGCTGCCCCCGTCCGTGCTGCCGCACGCCATCGCGGCGACCGCGTTCATGCACCACGGCGACAACCTCCTGGACACCGGCCCGAAGGACCGGCGCGCGGCGGCGTGGGCCGTCTGGGAGGGGCAGGTGCGGGACGCGCTGCGGACGGGAACCGCCGACGACCCCCTGCTGCGGGCGATGGCCCACACCGTCGCCGTCCGCCCCGGGATGCGCGAGGCCGTGGAGGCGTATCTCCCCACCGCCACCGCTGAGTTGGAGTTCGCGGGGTTCGCCGACGAGGCCGACTACCAGGCGTACGTGGACGCCTATGTCCTGCCCGCGTTCATGCTGATCGCCACTCTCGTGGGCCCCGAGGGCGACGACCGTGCATTCCGGTCCGCCTGCCGGACGTTCATCGACGGCAGCCAGCGCCTGGACTTCGTCAACGACCTCGCCGAGGACCTCCGCGAGGGGCGCCTCGGGATTCCCGCCAGGACACTGGAGAGGTTCTGCCTCACGCCGGACGACCTGGAGGCGCTCCGATTCCCGGCCACCGTCCAGTCGTTGATCGAGTACGAGGTCACGGCGGCTCGCGAAACCCTCCGACAGGCCGCGCAACTCCCCGACTTGGCCCCGCCCCCGTACCGCCCGCTGCTCCACACCCTCGTCCGGATCGAACTGCTCACCGCCGACGCGGCCCTGCGCCGCGGCACCCGCCTCCTGCGCGGCTCCGCGAGTCCGCCACCGGCGAGAGCGCTGCGCGCGCTGCTCAAGGCCCGCCGCGGCAGGCGGACTTCGGCGTTCTGACACAGGAGCGCAACCTTCCGGGCAAGCCGGTGGTCTCACCCCATACAAGACACTCGACTCTTGGGGGAAGAAAGTGTTACGACGCAGAACCTTCTGGGCGATCACAGCGCTGACGACCGCGGCGCTGGGCGCCACCGCGACGCCGGCCCTGGCCGTGACGAACGCCCCCGGTCAGGCGGTCGTCGCCTGTCCGACCGGCTGGGGCAGCCTGACGAAGACCAACTCGGCGAGTACGTCGGGCGAGTCCATCACCGACGTCCGGATCGGCACGCACGACTGCTACGACCGTCTCGTGATCGACGTCCCGGGCGCCGCCGCGAACCAACTCGGGTATACGGTCCGGTACGTCAACCAGCTGATCGGGGACCCGTCCGGCGAACCGATCCCCGTGCATGGCGGGGCGATCCTCGAAGTCGTCGTCCACGCCCCGGCGTACGACCCGGACACCGGCACTCCCACCTACCCCGGCCCGGACCCGGACCCTGCCGGGTACCCGACCTTCCGGGACGTCGTGTACGCGGGCAGCTTCGAGGGCCAGACCCAGTTCGGCCTCGGTGTCCGCGCCCGCCTGCCCTTCCGGGTCCTCCAGCTCGACGGACGGCTCGTGGTGGACGTCGCCCACACGTGGTGACGCAGTCAGGGGATCACCGGGGTGAGCCCGAAATGTGAGAGACGGAGGTAGCGAACTGCCGTCGGCCGGGACGTCCTGGTCAGTGCGGGGTGAAGACTCCGAATCCGCGTTCCGGTTCGTGCCCCGCTCTCTTCATGAGTCGTTCCCTGCCGAACTGCACTGCGGCCTGTACCGCGTCTGCCACCAGGTAGGCGCGTTCCGCCACGGGCATCTGGCGCAGCAGTGCGAGGACCCCTACGCGTTTTCTCGCCGCCCGCAGGAAGGCGACGAGGTCGTCCGGTTCGGCGCGCAGGGTGAAGACGCGCTCACAGATCACCGGGTCGATGTCCTTGAACACGGCGATGAACTGGTCCAGTTGTTCCACTGTGCCGTACGACAGGAAGCGTGTGACGGCCGCGTTCATGAAGAACTCGGCTTGCTTGGTGTGCCGGCCGGCCAGACCGCGCAGCGATGCACGGTCCAGCCTGTCGGCCTTGATGAGCCGGCTCAGCTGTGCGGCGTACGGGGCGTGGTTCTTGAGGATGAAGCTGGCACCCCAGCCGCACGGGGTCGTCCAGAGCCCGGCGTCCCCGATGAAGTCGACGCGGTCTTCCGCGTAGCTCCGGAACTTCCGCCCGGACGGATAGTGCCCGAACTTGAATTCCCCGATTTCCGCGTCTCGGAAGGCGCTGCAGCCGGGTTCCTTGCGGAGGATCTGCAGAAACTCGGCCTTGGCGCGATCCAGGCCGACCTTGTACGGGCGCAGGTAAAGGATCAAGGGGAAGCTGGTGCGCTCGTCCAGGATCTCGTACTCGAAGACAGGGCGTCCCTCGCGCACGGGGGTGTGAGGATTCACATTGCTGCCGGCGAACGTCTGCCAGAGCATGTAGTCGCCCGTCACGAGCGGGTGGCCGGGGGTCGGCCGGGTGACGATCTCCCCGTCGGGATGGCGGCAGATGGCCCCGAATACGGACCACCAGTACACATGGCTGGGGCCGTTGCTGTAGGCCTTGCGGATGTCCGAGTCGTGGCCGCCGGCATCGAGCAGGAGACGCGCTCTGAACACCTTGCTCTCGTAGTCGCGGCTGTCGCCGGCCAGGAAGCGGACATCCACGTGATACCGCTCCGCGCGGTGGTCCTGGTAGTAGTGCCCGCTGATGATCTTCGAGTGAGTCTTCGAGTCCAGGATCTGTTGTTCCCAGTGCGCGATGAGCTTGTACTCGTCCAGGTAGGGGTAGCGGTCCTGGGGTTGGGCGTGCGGGAACTGTTTCGCCTCCCAGCACAGGTCGTATTCCTCCGGCCGGTCCCCGGCCGGTCCGCTGTAGGTGCGGGCCAGGAACCGGGTCACACCGTGCGGCTTGCGGCAGCTCAGGAGGTCCGGGTTGTCATACAGACAGTCGTGCGGGGAGAACCAGGAACGTGTCACCCGCTGATGGTCGGGGCTGTCAGGATCGCTCCGCCCGGCGGCCCGGGCGGTCAGGCGCGCGTTACCGCGGGGCATCTGGGGGCGGGCGTCGATGACCAGTACCCGGTGTTCCGCGCTGAGCCGGGAGGCGACGGAGAGCCCAGCGGGACCGGCTCCGACAACGATGATCTCGTACTCGTCATTCACCTCGTCGTACGTGAACGGGTGCATGGGGACAGGCCTTTCTAGCGAACCCACCCTCGATCATTGCCCGTTCCCTTGATTTCACAACGGCGCACGGGACCGCGCATGGTGCAAACAGCCGCCCCGGCAGTGAGCACAGGCGCACAGCGCGGGCATCTGTCGCCGCACCCCCGGTTCGTGTGAACCTCCTTACGGATCACCACTGTTGAGGAGCCGCATGCCGAACCGTGACCCGTCCCTCCAGTTGTACACACTCCGCACCCTCCTCGAAGAAGACGTGGAGGGCACCCTCGCCCGTGTGGCCGAGATCGGTTACACCACCGTCGAGCCCTACGGCTTCGTCCACCGGGCGGAGCGAATGTCCGACGCGCTGACCGCGCACGGCCTGTCCGCACCCACCGCGCACGCACCCCTCCTGTCGGACGACCGCCCCACCGTCTACGCCGCCGCGCGGCGCCTCGGTGTCCGCACGCTCGTCGTCCCGATCGCCGATCCCGCCCGCTGGCAGACCCGGGACGGCATCGAGAGCCTCGCCGCCGACCTGAACCAGGCCGCCGCCGAGGCCGCCGACCACGGGTTCACCGTCGGGTACCACAACCACCACTTCGAACTCGAACTCAAGCAGGACGGCGTCCACGCCCTGGAGGTCCTCGCGGACCACCTGGCGGACGACGTCGTCCTCGAAGTCGACACGTACTGGGCGGCCGTCGGCGGCGCGGACGTCCCGGCGCTGCTGGGCCGGCTCGGGGAGCGGGTCGTCGCCCTGCACGTGAAGGACGGGGACGGCACGCTGAACACGAAGGCGCAGGTGGCCGTCGGTGACGGTGTGCTGCCGGTCGGGGAGATCCTCGCCGCGGCCCCCGCGCAGGCGCTGCGCGTCGTCGAACTGGACGACTTCGACGGGGACATCCTCGACCCGGTCGCGAAGAGCCTCGGTTTCCTCAGCGGCCTGAAGGAGGGCTGACGTGACCGTCAAGCACGCCCTCGTCGTCCGTGGCGGCTGGGAGGGGCACGTGCCCGTCCCGGCGAGCGATCTGTACGCCGCCCACCTCAAGGAGGCCGGGTACCAGGTCACCGTCTCCGACTCCCTCGACAGCTACCTCGACGAGGAGCTTCTCGCCGGGACCGATCTGATCGTGCAGTGCTGGACGATGGGGGAGATCAGCCGGGAGCAGATGACCGGGCTGTCGCGAGCCGTGCGCGCGGGGACCGGGTTCGCGGGCTGGCACGGCGGGATCGTCGACGCGTTCCGCTCCGAGACGCGCTACCAGCTGATGACGGGCGGCCAGTTCGTCCACCACCCCCGGGAGCACTCCACCTACCAGGTCAGGCCGCTGCCCGGGGCTGCCGGCCATCCGGTCGTCGAGGGGCTCACCCCGTTCCTCGTCACCACCGAGCAGTACTACCTGCACATGGACCCGGCCGTGGACGTCCTCGCGGTGACCGACTACCTCGACGACCCCGAGCACCCCGAACTCGCCGGGACCGTCGTCCCCGTCACCTGGACCCGCACCTGGGGCGCGGGCCGGGTGTTCGTCTGCGCGATCGGCCACACCCTGGACGACCTGGCCGTACCCCAGGTCCACTCGATGATCACGAAGGGCATGACATGGGCGACCCGCTGACCCCCTACCCCGTCCTGCGCGTCGGCCTCGTCGGCGCCGGCAAGATCAGCGACGCCTACCTCACGACCCTCGCGGAGCTGAAGAACCTGCGGCTGACGGCCGTCGCGGACCTCGACACGGAACGTGCCCGCGCCGCCGCCGGGAAGGTGCCGGGCGCGCGGACGGCGACCCTGGACGAGCTGTACGACGCCGAGGACGTCGACCTCGTCCTCAACCTGACGATCCCGGCCGCCCACGCGACGGTCGCCCACGCGGCCATAGCCGCCGGGAAGCACGTGTACGGCGAGAAGCCCCTCGCGACCACCACCTCGGCCGCGCGTGCGCTGCTGGACGCCGCCGCCGAGGCCGGCGTCCGGATCGGCTGCGCGCCGGACACGGTCCTCGGGACCGGCGTGCAGACCGCCCGGGTGGCGGTGGACGGCGGGGACATCGGGGTGCCGGTCTCGGCGAGCGCGTTCATGGTCACGCCGGGGCCCGAACGCTGGCATCCGGACCCGGAGTTCTACTACCAGCCGGGCGGCGGGCCGCTCCTCGACATGGGCCCGTACTACCTGACGTCGCTGGTGACGCTGCTGGGGCCGGTGCGCCGGGTCGTCGGCATGTCCTCTGCGCCCCTCGCCGAGCGGTTCATCGGGCAGGGATACCGGGCGGGGACGAGGTTCCCCGTCGAGGTCGCCACCCATGTCACCGGCGTCCTCGAACACCGCTCCGGCGCGCTGTCCACGCTGGTGATGAGCTTCGACGTGTGGGGCAGCACGCTCCCCCGGATCGAGGTCCACGGCACCGACGGCTCGCTGTCGGTCCCCGACCCGAACCACTTCGACGGGCCGGTCAGACTCTTCCGGCCCGGCGCCCAGAAGTGGGAAGACCTCCCGGTCCTCGGCGGCTACCGCGACGCCTCCCGGGGCTACGGCGTCGCCGACCTCGCCCGCGCCGTCACCCTGGGCGAACCCCACCGCGCGGACGGCGAACTCGCCTACCACGTCCTGGACATCATGGAGTCCCTCCTCACGGCGGCCGACACCGGCACCTCGGTCGAGATCTCCAGCGACTGCACCCGCCCGGCGGCGGTCCCTGCGGACGC
>DATCQX010000730.1:0-6539 GCA_036569285.1 Streptomyces sp. | reverse complement strand
CGCCTGGACGCTGACCCACACCTTCCCGCCGACCGGCGACACCACCACGCCCGCGCTGTGGCTGTCGTCCATCACCCGCACCGGCAAGGACGGCGGCAGCCTCGCCCTGCCCCCGGTGACGTTCACCGGACAGGCCCTCGCCAACCGGGTCGACGGGCTGGACGGCTACCAGCCGATCACCCGCTACCGGATCACGAAGGTCGTCACCGAGACCGGCGCCACCACCGCCGTCAACTACACGGGACCCCAGTGCCACCGCACCGGCACGCCCGTCCTGCCGTCCGCACCCGACACCAACACCCTGCGCTGCTACCCCCAGTACTGGACCCCGCCGGGCCAGACCTCACCGCAGCTCGACTGGTTCAACAAGTTCGTCGTCAACTCCGTCACCCAGCAGGACCCGACAGGCGGCGGCCTGCCCGTCCAGACCACCTACAGCTACCTCGGCGACCCCGCCTGGCACTACAACGACGACTCGCTCACCCAGGCCAAGTACCGCACCTGGAACCAGTGGCGCGGCTACGGCAAGGTCGAGGCCCGCACCGGCACCTCACCCGGCACACTCACCCTCTCCCGGCAGACCTTCTTCCGGGGCATGGACGGCGACAAGACCGCCACCGGCACCCGCACCGCGAGCCTCGACGCCGCGATCGGCGGCGACACCCAGAAGGACTCCGACTGGCTCGCGGGCCAGGTCTTCGAGACCCAGTCCTACAACGGCGACGGCGGCGCGCTCCTGTCCGACGGCGTCACCGACCCCTGGACCTCGGCGGCGACGGCCACCCAGACCCGCACCAAGACCGGCCTGGACCCGCTCGTCGCCCGCCGCACCAACATGCGCGGCGCCCGCAGCGTCACCACCAAGGCCGACGGCACCAAGCAGACCACCGAGATCGACTACACCCTCGACCCCACGACCGGCCTGCCCACCGCCGTCGACGACCAGGGCGACACCTCGACCACCGCCGACGACACCTGCACCCGCACCTGGTACGCCAAGGACGCCTCCGGCGCGACCCTGCCCGCACCCCGCCGGGTCCAGGAGGTCTCCGTCAACTGCGCGACCGCCCCCAGCTACCCGAAGGACCTGGTCAGCGACGACCTCACCTTCTTCGACGGCTCCACGGACAACACCGCCCCGCCCACCAAGGGCGACGTGACGATGGTCCAGAAGGCCGACTCCGTCGCAGCCGACGGCACCCCGCACTACATCACCGCCCTGAAGACCGGATACGACTCCTACGGCCGCGAACACACCGAGACCGACGCGGACGGCCGTACCACCACGACCGACTACACCCCCGCGACCGGCGCCTCACCCACCTCCGTCAAGGTCACCCGCCCCCAGGTCACCGGCCAGAGCGCCGCCTTCACCACCACCTCCACCCTCGACCCCGCACGCGGCACCGACCTGAAGACCACGGACGCGGCCGGGTACGCGACCAACAGCACCTACGACCCGCTGGGCCGCCTCACCGCCGTCTGGAACCCGGGGTTCTCCACCAGCAACAACCCCAACACCAAATACGCCTACGACCTCAACCCCTCCGCCCCCTCGACGGTCACCACCCAGACCCTCCAGGACGACAACACCTACCGCACGTCCATCTCCCTCTACGACGCGCTGCTACGCCCGCGCGAGACGCAGACGGCGACCGTCGACGGCGGACGGGTCATCACCGACACGGTGTACGACTCCCACGGCTGGGCGGTCAGCGCATCCGCCCCGTACTACAACACCGGCGCCCCCTCCGGGACGCTGGTGGACGCCGCGGACAACCAGACGCCGTCCCAGACCGGCACGGTCTACGACGGCGCGGGCCGGGTGACGGCGTCCATCGCCTACCACTTCGCCACCGAGACCTGGCGCACCACCACGGCCTACCCCGGCTCCGACCGGGTGGACGTCACACCCCCCGCGGGTACCACGCCGACGACGACCTACACGGACGCGCGCGGCCGGCTCACCAAGCTCCTGCGCTACCACGGGACCACCCCCACAGGGGCGGCCGACACCGTCACCTACACGTACGACGCGTCCGGCCACCAGACCGGCCAGGACGACGGCCAGGGCCACACCTGGAGCAGCGGCTACGACCTCCTCGGCCGCCGCACCACCCAGACCGACCCCGACACCGGCACCTCGACCTCGGTGTACGACAACGCCGGCCAGCTCATGTCCACCACGGACGCCCGGCACAAGACGATCGGCTACCAGTACGACGAACTGGGCCGCAAGAAGGCCGAGTTCGACCTCACCGGCGGCGCCGACCCGAGCGCCTCCAACGAACTGGCCGCCTGGACGTACGACACCCTCAAGAAGGACCGGCCGACCTCCTCCACCCGCTACGTCGGCGGTACCTCCGGAACGGCGTACACGGAGAAGGTCCTCGGCTACGACAGCCACGGCTGGGTCCAGGGCACCCAGACGGTGATCCCCGCCGCCGAGGGCGCACTCGCCGGGAACTACACGACGTCCAACCACTACAAGCTCACGGGCACCCTTTCGGAGTACTCCGAAGGTCTGCCGACGACGGTCACCCTTCCGGGGGAGACGGTCAGCTACACCTACGACAAGTACAGGCGCCCCATCGCCGTCGCCGGTGACACCAACGGCTGGGAGTACGTCAGGGACCTCAAGTACAGCGAGTTCGACGAACCCTCCCAGTTCACCTACGGGACGGACGGCAACTTCACCCAGCAGACCCTGACGTACGACGACCAGACGCACCGCCTGACCGGCTCCACCGTCACCACCAAGTCCGGCGCGGCCATCTCCGACCAGACGAAGTACGCCTACCAGCCCTCCGGCAACATCACGAAGATCACCGACAAGCTGGAGACCGGCGCCACCGACACCCAGTGCTACTCCTACGACTGGGCCCAGCGCCTCAGCGCGGCCTGGACAGCCACGGACAACTGTGCGGCGGCCCCCGGCGGCACCACGGTCGGCGGCCCCTCCCCGTACTGGCAGAGCTGGACCTACGACGTCACCGGCGCCCGCAAGACCCAGACCGACCATGACGTCACCGGCGACACCACCCACGACGCCACCGCGACCTACACCCCCTTCGCCGCCGGCAAGGGCCCCGCCCACGCCGTCTCCCAGGTCGCGAAGACCGTCCCGGCGGACGCCACGTCCAACACCACGAACACCTACGGGTACGACGCGAACGGCAACGTCACCACCCGTACGACCCGTACGGGTACCGACACCCTCACGTACGACGACGAGGACCGGCTCGCGGAACTGTCCTCGACGGGCACCGCGGGCGACACCACCTACCTCTACGACGCCGACGGCGCTCCGCTGCTGCGCCGGAGCCCGGACACCACGACCCTCTTCGCGGGCGACGAGGAACTCACCCTCAAGAAGGGCGCCACCAGCGCCGGCGGCCTCCGGTACATCTCGATCGCCGGGGAGACCGTCGCCGTCCACTCCTCCGACGGCCACTTCACCTACCTCGTCCCCGACCACCAGGGCACCGGCACGCTCGCCGTCGACTCCCAGACGCAGGCCGTCACCCGGCGGCAGTACAAGCCGTTCGGCGAGGCCCGGGACCAGTCCGGGGCGTGGGTCGGTCAGCGCGGCTTCGTCGGCGGGGCCCAGGACGACAACACGGGGCTGACGAACCTGGGGGCGCGGGAGTACGACCCGTCGATCGGGCGGTTCCTGAGCCCTGATCCCCTGCTGGACTCGGGGGCGCCGCAGAGCTGGAACGCGTACGACTACGCCGCCGACTCCCCGGTCACTCTCTCCGACCCCTCGGGGCTGTGCCCCGCCGACCTGTGCGGTATCGGCTACCCCATCGGGGGCACGGGTACCGGCCCGGACAACCCCGTCCGCTACATCACCGACGGTCCCGTCGACCCCGGTGGCCCCAACCACGCCACCTGCCACCACGGGCGGTGCTCCGACGGGCACTCCTTCGGGGCCAGCGGCGGGAACATCAGCAAGAAGACGTACGACCCGCAGGCCGAGGCGCGGGCCGCGGCGCGGGCCAAGGCCACGGCCAACGCGGCGGCAGCGGCGGCGAAGAAGCAGGCGTCCGGGCTGAAGCACCAGCTCCTGAACCTCGTCGCGGACGTCCTCGGTATCACCGACGCCTACAACTGCTTCACCAAGGGCGATGTGATGGGCTGCTTCAACACGGCCCTCACCGCGGTTCCCTGGGGCAAGGCGTTCAAGGCGATCAAGGTGGGCGTCGAGGCGGTCAAGATCTGGCGGCAGCTCGACCGGGCGTACGCCGCCGTCAAGGACGCCGAGGAGGCCGCGCGGATCGCCGAGGACGCGGCCCGCAGTGAGCGGGCCATGGCCGATGCCGAGCGGGCCGAGAGCGCGGGGGGTGATGCGGAGGCCGCCGCGAGCTGTGAGGTGCACAGTTTCACGCCGACGACGCCGGTCCGCCTGGCCGACGGCTCGGTGAAGCCCATCGACAAGATCCAGCCCGGCGACAAGGTCCTCGCCACGGATCCCCAGACGGGCGTCACCTCCCCGGAGCCGGTCCAGAAGGTCATCGTCACCCGCAACGACCGCGACTTCACGATCCTGACCCTGGCTGTGGCGCCGGTCCGCGGGCCTCCTTCCGCCCACCACTCCGACGCCGGTAAGTCCCAGTCCCTGACGACCACTTGGCACCACCCCTTCTGGGACGCCGGCCGTCAGCGCTGGGTCGACGCCCACGATCTGACACCGGGGACGAAGCTCCGTCAGCCGGACGGGTCGGTTGTCGTGGTGACGGGGGTGCGGAACTTCCATCGGGGTGGGGTTACTTATGACCTGACGGTCGGGAAGCTGCATACGTACTATGTGGTGGCGGGAAGCATGTCAGTGCTGGTGCACAATTGTGGCACTGGCAGTATCTCGCAGCAGGTTATGGATGAGCACATCGATCCGCGACATATGCCTGATTCCATGCATCCGGATTCTTGGAAATATGACGACAAGTCGAAGTTCGCGGACTGGGTGACTCCGGATCATATTCGGAATTGGGCCAAGCTGGCGATGAGGAAGCCTATGGATCGAATGAATCTCGGTACGGGAATTGCCCACCGGCATCTCCTCGATATCAACAGCATCCACCCCATCGGGTGGGATGCGGATGGAAACGCATTGCATCAGATTGCGGTTTGGGTAGACGGCAGTGGTGTTACGAGCGTTCATCCAAACGGTTAGGGATGTGAGCGGATGCTAACGGTGCAGGTTCGTGGAGAGAGTGGCAATATCGTACTGCGTGGCGAGTGTCGACTCGACTGGCAGGATCTCCAGTACGTAAGCGGCGATGAGTTTCCGCACCTGGGTGGAATTCTCCCCTATGCGGACACGATGTTCAATGCGCGCCAAGTGGTTAAGGTGCGCCAGGAAGCGGGAAGTCCGCGCATTCGCGAGCTGTTGGGAGACGGTGTGGTAGAGGAAATTGAAAGACTCTGTCTGGCTGTTGAAGGCGGATCGCATCTATATCTTTGGTTTCTAGGGGACTAGAAAGCAGTCAAGGGTCGTTATATTGGCGCCAGGTGCTCGCCTCGGACGTGCCGAATTCGACGCCGACCTGCTGAATATTTCGATGAATGGCGGCTACCCCGCGCCTCAAGCGAAGTGGCTGGAGCATCGATTCACCCTCATGGAGTCAGTCGCGTGTGGGAGGAGAGCGACTCTCAGCTGTGGGCGTTGGCGGTGGGGGCAGGCGTGAAGCTGTGTGGTGAGAGGCGGGGACGGCAGTCGGCGTCCCGGTGCGGGTGTGGTGGTATGCGAGTTCGGCGTCGGATTCGTGTCGTGTGATCTGTCGCACAACTCAACCCAGTGACAACTATTGGGGGTTCGACGCTGAGGGGAGTGAGGGCCGCGTTGCGGGCCGGTGGCCGGGGCGGTCCCACGGGGGTGGGCCGCGCGGTCGTTGTCCACGGTGGACGTGGGGAGTGCGGGGAACTGAGTGGGGCAGGGGGAGAGACCCGGGCGTCCGAGGGCGGCGGCGTTCGACGGGGAGCTCGGGGAGGCTGTTGCCCGTGCCCAGGGGGGTGACGAGGTGGCGTTCGCTGTGGTGTACCGGATCGTGCAGCCTGGGTTGTTGGGGTATTTGAAGGGGATTGTCGGGGACGAGGCCGAGGATGTCGCCTCCGAGGCGTGGTTGGAGATCGCCCGGGATCTGGGGCGGTTCCGGGGGGACGGGGCCGGGTTTCGGGGGTGGTCGGCGACCATCGCCCGGCATCGGGCCCTCGATCATCTGCGGAGGGCCAAGGCGCGGCCCGTGCGAGGGGGGTCCATCGAGGAGGTCGAGCCTGTCGACCCTCATGACACCTACGACCAGGTCGCCGAGGCGCTCTCCACCGAGCGGGCCCTCGCGCTCGTGCGGATGCTGCCGCCGGACCAGGCCGAGGCCGTCCTGCTGAGGGTCGTCGTCGGGCTCGACGGGCCCGCCGCCGCGCGGGTACTGGGGAAGCGGGCCGGGGCCGTGCGGACCGCCGCGCACCGTGGACTGCGGCGGCTCGCCCGGGAGTTGGGGATCGAATGACCGACCTGCCCACCCTCCTCGCCGATGCCC
>DATCQX010000729.1:0-11771 GCA_036569285.1 Streptomyces sp. | reverse complement strand
GCTTTGGAGCTGTGGCTGCGGAGGTTGTTGGCCCGGAGGGGGACGTGCTGGACGGGGACGCCGGCGCGGGCGCGGGCTGTGCCGGAGGGGATTGCTCCGCGGAGGGGGGCGTTGTCTTCGGGGGGGTGAGGGGTGGGGGGGAGTTTGGAGGGCTGGAGGGGGCCTGCGTTGAGGGGTTGGGTTTCGTGGGCGTTGGCTGGGAGGCTGGCGTGGCGCGTGACATTGGCTCCTCGCCTACGGGGCGCCTAAGTCGGTGTCGAGGACACGATCGTGCTCAGCCCTTCGGGCCTCCGCGCGTTCGTGCCCTCGACACCGACGCGCCCCTTCGGCTCCTTCGCGGCCGGTGGCCGGTAACGGCGCGAGGTGGGTGGGCACTCACCCGGCGAGGGTGGAGACGGTGCCTGGGTGGGTTGGGGGCTTGACCGGCGTGGGTGGAGTCGGTGTGGGCGGTGTGGAAGGGAAGGCGGGTGCCTGGACATGGCGGCGCAGCCGCCTTCCAGGGGCGCGGGGAACTGCGCGACCAGCCACGACGGACCCGCAGCCGCACACGCACCCAAACCACCCAAGCTAGTGGGCGCAACACAGCCAACCACAGCCGAGACGAAGGCGAAGACACGACAGCGGGCGCGTGGCGGCGCAGCCGCCTTCTAGGGGCGCGGGGAACTGCGCGAACGGCCACAACGCACCCGCAGCCGGCTGCTCGGCCGGATCTGTACGGTGGTGTGACGGGATAGCGCGTACGGGGTTCGAACATGCGGGTGGGCCGCCTGTACTGCTCTGATGCAACCGGCAACTCCCCTTCCACGTCTACGTTTTGAGGTGTTCGGCGATTACGCGCGGGTAGTCCGGAAAGCCGTCCGGGTCGCCGCTGGCATATGTCACGCGCATCACCTGAAGGTGTGTTGCCAAATCCCTTACACGACGTCGCGCGCTGTGCAACAGTCGTAACGGTCTTTCCGTTCGGCAACCCCGGCCGAACCGTCCCGCATCGGAGTGCGTCATGCCGTCCCCTCTCTCCGCGGACCGCCCCGCCGCCCAGCCCGGCCCGGTCGACGCGCTGATATCGCAGGCGCGCAGGCTGCGCGGGGACATGGCCGCGGTCCGCCGGGACACGCGGCCCACTGGCAGTGAGCCGGCGGACTTGTGGCAGCGCGCTCTGTACGACCTTGCCCTGCATCAACTCACCGACCTGGACGCGCACTTGGCCCAGTTGCGGGACGGGCCGCCCGGGGCGGCGGAGTCCGCGCCGACCGCTCCCCGGCGCGGCTCCCTGCTCAGCCGGGTGGGCAGCGCGGAGTGGAACCTGATGTCGGACGACGCGGTGTGGTCGGCGGAGTTCCACCGCATCCTCGGCCGCGACCCGGCCTCCCCGGCGCTGACGCTGGACGAGCTGCCGTCGCTCGTCGTGGAGGAGGACCGGCCGACACTGACGGCGATGGTCACCGACTGCCTCATCGACTCGCGGCCCATCGACGGCGAGTTCCGGATCGTCCGCCCGGACGGCGAGGTGCGGACCGTGCACCTGATGGGCGAGCCCGTGCTCGGCGCCGACGGCTGCACCGCCTCGATGTGGGCGGTGCTGCGGGACGTCAGCGAACTGCGGCGCAGCCAGCAGGCGGTGACCGAGACCCGTGACACGCTCCGCCGGAGCGGGCCGTCTCCGCGCGGCGGGGAACGGCTCGCGGTCGAGTCGCGGGAAGCCGCCACGCCTCCTCCTTGGTGCGGCTCCCTGCGACTCCCGCGCCAGGCGCCCCCCGTGCTCGACGTCGCCGGGCTCCACCTGCCCGCCGCGAGCGGCCCCTCGATCGGCACCGACTGGTTCGACGCGGTCCAACTGCCGGGCGGCGACACGTTCCTGACGGTGGGTTCGCTGACGGGGAACGCCGCGGACCTGGAGTCCACGACGACGATGCTGCTCGGCGCGCTGCGGGGGATGGCACTGGCCGGCACCGAGCCGGGCCGGCTGCTCGGGTTACTCGGGCAGCTCCTCGGCGCCACCGACAAGCCTGTGCTCGCCGGCGTCGTCTGCTGCCGTTTCCGGCCCGCGACGCGCACCCTGACGTGGGCTCAGGCGGGTCCGGCCGCGCCTGTGCTGGTCCGCGCCGGGGCCGGTCGTCGGCTCACCGGCCCCGGCGGGACGCTTCTGGGCGCGGCGCCCGCAGGTCTGCACCGCCCGGCCGAGACCGTCCTCGAACCGGGGGACCTGCTGGTGCTGCACACCGACCCCGGCGCCCGTGCCGTCCTCACCTCCCGGCTCGTGGAGGCGAGGACGGCACGGGCGGGCGCCGAGGCGGTGGCCGAACCCCACACCGGCGAGGACTCGGCCTGCGTGCTGGTCGCGAAAGTGCTGCCCTGACCCGTGGCGGCTAGGCCTGCGCCGCCGCCCCCCTGCCCCCCTTCGACTTCGGCAGCGCCAGCTTGATCTCCTCGCGGAGCTGGGCGATCCCGGGGTCCTTCGCGTAGGGGCCGGTGAGCCGGTACATGTCGGCGAGCCGGTCCCAGGTGCGCAGGGAGGAGTTGGTGCCCATGGAGTTCAGGGCCCGGCGGGCGTAGTGGCCGCCGTGTTCGGCGTCGCCCGCGATGAACAGCGCCGAGGCCATCGACAGGTGATCGAAGATCATCGAGCGCTGCTGGGTCTCGTCGCGCAGGGCGAGGGCCTTGTCGGCGTAGTACCGCGCCTGGGCCGCCGCGGCCGGGTCGTGCTCGGCGAGCGTGCGGTAGGCGAGGCCCTGCATGCCGTACAGGTCGGCCTCGTTGAAGAGCTGCATCCAGGACGGGACCGGCCCGTCGTCCCGGGCGGAGGTGAACAGGTCCTCCGCCTTGCCGAGGGTGCGGCGCATGGCCTGCCCCTTGCCCTCGGCGGCCTGCGCCCACGCCTCCACGGTGTGGAACATGGCGCGGGTGCGCGGCAGGGCCTCGGGGCCCGCGCCGGACTGGGCGAGACGCATCAGGTCGAGGGCCTCGCCCGGCCGGCCGAGGTGGACCATCTGCCGGGCCGCCCGGGACAGCGCCTCGCTCGCGCGGGGCCGGTCCCCGCCCTCGCGGGCGGCGTGCGCGGCGATCAGGAAGTACTTCTGGGCGGTGGGTTCGAGGCCGACGTCGTGGGACATCCAGCCCGCGAGGACGGCGAGGTTGGCGGCGACGCCCCACAGGCGGCGCTGGAGGGGTGCCGGATGGCGGTAGGCGAGCATGCCGCCCACCTCGTTGAGCTGGCCGACGACCGCCTTGCGCTGGAGTCCCCCGCCCCGGGCGGCGTCCCAGGCGCGGAACACCTCCACGGAGTGCTCCAGGGCGTCGATCTCGTCGGCTCCGACGGGAGCCGCCTCGTAGCGGTCGAAGCCCGCCGGGTCGACGGTCAGCGGGTCGTCCAGGACGGGGGCGTCGGCGGACAGGATCGTGTCGGTGTGCAGCCAGTCGTACATGGCGCTGCTGAGTGCGGAGCCCGCGGCGAGCGCGGCGCCCGCGCCCACCAAGCCGCGTCGGTTGAGCATGAGGTCCATTCCCGTGAATTCGGTGAGGAACGCGACCGTCCGGTCGGGCGTCCACGGAATTCCGTCGGGTCGCTCGGTGCTCCCGCCGCTCTGCCGTTTTCCCGGACGCCCGTGCCGGACCAGACCGAGGTCCTCGATGGTCACGACACGGCCGAGACGCTCGGTGAACAGGGCTGCCAGCACCCGCGGTACGGGATCGCGCGGGATCTCTCCCGTGTCGATCCAGCGCCGTACACGCGAGGTGTCGGTGGACAGCTGGGGGTGGCCCATGGCCGCCGCCTGCCGGTTCACCATCCTCGCGAGTTCCCCCTTGGACCAGCCGGCCAGGCCGAACAGGTCCGAAAGTCGGGTGTTGGGTTCTCCGCTCACGTCAAGCCCCCAGGTTCTCGGCTGGAGTTGACACTAGCCCGGTGCGGGTTGCCTAGCGACTATTCGCCAGGGTTCGCCAGGGTCCGCCACGTGGTGTGCCACCGCCGATCGGGTGTCAGGTAGGAAAGCGCCACCCCGACCCGGTCTCCCCGGGGACACTCCCCAGGGTGCACCCGGGGGCCGGGCCGGGCGGCGCACCTACTTCGCAGGCACACGAAGGGATCTGTCTCGCCCATGTACGCAGCATCGTCCTCCGTGTCCGCGCCGCCCCGGCCGTCGTCCTACCCTCGCCAGGGTGGTGGCGGCGCCCCCTACCTCAGCCCCGTCGCCCCCGGCATGGTGCGGCAGCGCAGGCCCGCGGGCGTCGGGACGCAACCGCTCAGCGGCAGACTGGACCTGTCGGGCCCTCAGGGCGCGCAGTTGCGCACGGCGCTCGCGTCGGTGCAGCGGATCTGCCCGGAGTTCGCCCCGGTGCAGGTGCTGCGCCGCAGCGGGCGTTCGGTCCTCCTCGTCGGGACGACCGGACGCAAGCCGGCCGTGGCGAAGTGTCTCCTGGACCACTCCCCCGCGTGGGTGGAGCGCGGCCGGCACGAGATAGCCGCGTACCGCACGTTCGTGCGGCAGCGTCCGCCGGTCAGGACGCCCCGGCTGATCGCGGCGGACCCGGAGAACTGCGTCCTCGTCATCGAGCGGATGCCCGGCCGGGTCGCGGCGCTGACGCGTCATCCGGTCGAGGCGCCGCCGCGCGCGGACATCCGGGCGGCGCTGGCAGCGGTCCTCAGGCTGAACGCGTGGCGGCCTCCGGCGGGCGCGTTCGACGCGCCGCTGGACTACGCGGCGCGGATCTCCCGCTACCACGAACTGGGGCTGCTGACCGACCGTGACCTCGGTGACCTCCAGAAGCTGCTGCACGGGATCGCGCAGGCGGCGGGCCGGGGCGGGATGGGGCAGTTCTGTCACGGGGACGCACTGCTGTCGAACCTGCTGCTGTCCCCGGCGGGCCCGGTGCTGGTCGACTGGGAGCACGCGGGCTGGTATCTGCCGGGCTACGATCTGGCGGTGCTGTGGTCGGTCCTCGCGGACGCGCCGGGTGCCCGGCGGCAGATCAGCCAGCTCGCGCAGGCGGCGGGCCCGGCTTCCCGGGACGCCTTCCTCGTGAACCTGATGCTGGTGCTGACGCGGGAGATCCGGACGTACGAGACGGCGGTCCAGCGCGCCCTGCACGATCCGGCACCGGCGGCCGGCGGGGGTCTGCCGTCCGGCGAGGAGCAGCGGCTGCTGCTGCGGCGGCTGCACGACGACAGCCAGATGGCGCGGCGGGCGGTGCGGGCAGCGGTCGGGACGCGCTGACCGGGCTTGGGCCGACGCCTCCGGCGGGAGCGCCGGGAACGACTTCGGCGGACGCCGGGGAGGAACTCCGGCGGGGACGCCGGGACGGACCGAGGGCCTGCGGTGCGCCAGAGCGGCGGTGCACCGCAGGTCCTCAGCACGTTCAGGGCCGCGTCAGGGCCGCGTCATGGCGGGAAAGTGCCCGCGAAACGCGCCGGGTGCTGCTGTGACGAGAGGGACCGTCTCCTCGCGGGCATGATTGACGGACCGTCAGCTTTTCGCTGACACGGACACGTGTCCGGCCCGCGCGTTCCCCCACAGGAGGCCGCATTGCCCCGACGTATCCCCCAGGCCGTCGCCTCGGCGGCCCTGCTGCTGCCGTTGCTGGCCGCCGCCCCGCCCCCGCAGGCGGGCTCCTCCCGGCTCGCCCTCCAGGGCACGTTCGCCGCGGCGGCGGCCGAGTACCACGTACCGGCCGACGTCCTGCTGGGCGTCTCCTACATCCAGTCCCGCTGGGACGGCCACCCCGGCACCCCCAGCGTCATCGGCGGCTACGGCCCGATGCACCTGACCGACGCCCGCGCCGTCGTGAGAAGCGCCGAGCACCACAGCGAGGGCGCCGAGGACCCGCGCGGCGACTCGGCCCGCCCGTCCCTCGCGCCGCACTCCGCGCCCCAGGAAGACACCCTGGACGCCCCCCGGCTGCGCACCCTGGACCGCGCCGCCGAACTGACCGGTCTCAGCCCCGAGACCCTGCGCACCGACCCGGCCGCGAACATCGAGGGCGGCGCCGCCCTCCTCGCCGAGGCCCAGCGCGCCCTGGGCGAACCCCTCACCGCGGACCCCGCCGCCTGGTACGGCGCGGTGGCCCGCTTCTCCGGCGCCGACGACACCGCGACGGCCGCCGCGTACGCCGACGACGTGTACGACGTGCTGCGCGCCGGGCAGGAGCGCGTCACCGACACCGGGCAGCTCGTCCGGCTCGCCGCGCGGCCCCGGCTGGCCGCGGACAAGGGGCAGTTGGCGCACACCGGGCTGCGGGCGCCGGTGACGGCCGGGACCGAGTGCCCGAAGGACGTGTCCTGCGAGTGGATCCCGGCGCCGTACCAGGAGTTCGGCGACCACGACTACGGCAACCACGACCTGGCCGACCGCCCCAGGTCGCAGAAGGTGCGCTACATCGTCGTCCACGACACCGAGGGTGCCTGGGAGGGCGTCCTGAACATGGTGCAGGACCCGACCTACGTGTCCTGGCACTACACCCTGCGCTCGTCGGACGGGCACATCGCGCAGCACGTGAAGACGGAGGACGTGGCCTGGCACGCGGGCAACTGGTACATCAACGCGGCGTCCGTCGGCATCGAGCACGAGGGGTTCCTGGCGCGGCCGGACGCCTGGTACACGGAGGCCATGTACCGCGCGTCGGCCCGGCTGGTGCGCTATCTGGCGCACCGGTACGGCGTTCCGCTGGACCGGCAGCACATCCTGGGCCACGACAACGTGCCGGGGCCGACGACGGCGAACGTCCCGGGGATGCACACGGACCCGGGCCCGTACTGGGACTGGCGCCACTACTTCGAGTTGCTGAAGGCGCCGATCCGCGCCACGGCCGGCCCGCACGGCGGTCTGGTGACGATCCGCCCCTCGTACGGCGCGAACCGTCCGCTGTACACGGACTGCGCGGCGAAGGGGCAGGCGTGCGCGGACCACGGCTCCAGCGAGGTGCGCCTGTACTCGGGCCCCGGTGAGACGTATCCGCTGATCAAGGACATCGGCCGGGGCACGGACCCGACGACCGGCGTCAACGACATCTCCTCGCGGGTCTCCACCGGCCAGCAGTACGCGGTCGCCGGGCGGCAGGGCGAGTGGACGGCGATCTGGTACCTCGGGCAGAAGGCGTGGTTCAAGAACCCCCGCAAGCACGCGACGGCGGTGCACGCGGCGGGCCTGGTGGCGATGGCCAAGGCGGGGCGGGCGTCGGTCCCGGTGTACGGGCGCGCCTATCCGGAGTCGTCCGCGTATCCGAAGGGTGTGCCGGTGCAGGCGGTGGCGCCGCTGTCGTACACGCTGCCCGCCGGGCAGTCGTACGTCGTCGGCGGCGAGGTGTCCGGGGAGTACTTCTACGCGGTCACCTTCGCCACCGACACGCACGCGGTGGTCGTCGGGAAGGACAGGTACTTCGAGATCCAGTACGGGCACCGGGTCGCGTTCGTGCGCGCGGCCGATGTGGACGTGGTGCCGTCCGTACGGGGGTGAGGCTCGGCCCCGCCGGGCTCAGCCCTGCTGGAAGAGTTCCGCCGGGAGGGGCTTCAGGAGGGCGTACAGGTCGTCCGTGATGGGGCGGTCCCAGGCGGCGATGGTCACCAGGACGTTGTCGCTGCGGTCGAACTGGACGCAGGAGATCCGGCCCTCGGAGAGCTTGAGACGCCGGACGATGAGGAGGTTGTCGCCCTGCATCACCGGCATGTCCTCGGTGCCGGTGACGGTGACCTCCTCGTCGTTCTCCAGCGCCAGCAGGAGCTGGGCCACCTCGAAGGGGATCTCGTCGTCGGCGGTGTCCCGGGCCGGGGAGCCCTCGGGGAGGTTGCCGATGATCATCGCGGGGCCGCGCCCGCCAAAGAGGTCGTAGCGCAGGAAGACGCCCTGACAGGTGCCGTCGGGGGCGGGGAGGAGGCCGGCGCCGAGGTTGCCGGGCCAGTCGCCCGGGTCCATGGCGAGGACGTCGAAATCGGGGCCGGCGGGGGTAGCGCTTCGGCGGCGGAGGAACGACATACGGCCATCGTACGGGGTGGCGGGAGCGTACGGCCGGGCGCGGGTCGGACGGTGGTGGAGCACGAGTACGGGCCCCCGGTCCGCGGCGACGCGGGGCGGGGGCCCGTGGGCCGCCTCGGGTGAGGTCGCGAGCGGCGTCTCGGCTCACGTCTCGGGTGATGCCTCAGGTGAGGTCGAACTCGCCCTCCCGCGCGCCCGACATGAACGCGCCCCACTCCGCGGGGGTGAAGATCAGGGACGGGCTCTCGGGACGGCCGCTGTTGCGCATCGCGATGAAGCCCTCGACGAAAGCTATCTGGACATCTCCCAGGCCCCGGCTGCCCGGCTGCCACTCCGCCCTGCTGAGGTCAAGGTCCTCCGGCTTCTCCCAGCCCGCCATCGGCTTCTGCTGGATGGTGCTCTCGGCCACGTCCGTGCTCCTCCCGGTTCCGTCGTCCGCGGGCCAGCCTATCCATCGCCACCGGGCCCCGACAGGGCACGTCGGGCGTACCTTTCAGGAGTCCGGCGGCTCGGCGCCCACCAGCCACATCGAGAAGAACTGGGAGCCGCCGCCGTAGGCGTGCCCGAGGACCTTGCGGGCGCCGTCCACCTGGTGTTCCCCGGCCAGGCCCCGCACCTGGAGGGCGGCTTCCGCGAAGCGGATCATGCCGGAGGCGCCGATGGGATTGGTGGACAGGACGCCGCCGGACATGTCGACCGGGAGGTCGCCGCCGAGTTCGGTGACCCCGGACTCGGTGAGTTTCCAGCCCTCGCCCTCGTCCGCGAAGCCGAGGTTCTCCAGCCACATCGGCTCGTACCAGGAGAACGGCACGTACATCTCGACGGCGTCGATCTCCCGGCGCGGGTCGGTGATCCCGGCCTGCCGGTACACGTCGGCCGCGCAGTCCTTCCCGGCCTGCGGCGACACCGCGTCCTTGCCCGCGAACAGCGTCGGCTCGCTACGCATCGCGCCGCCCAGCATCCAGGCGGGCGGCCGGGGTGAACGGGCGGCCCCCGCACGGTCGGTGAGGACCATCGCGCAGGCGCCGTCGGACGACGGGCAGGTCTCGGAGTAGCGGATCGGGTCCCACAGCATCGGCGACGACTGCACCTTGTCGAGGGTGATGTCGTGCTCGTGGAGATGCGCGTACGGGTTCTTCAGGGCGTTGCGGCGGTCCTTGTAGGCGACGAGCGAACCGACGGTGTCGGGGGCGCCGCTGCGCCGGATGTACGCCCGCACGTGCGGGGCGAAGAAGCCGCCCGCCCCGGCCAACAGGGGCTGCTGGAACGGGATCGGCAGGGACAGGCCCCACATCGCGTTGGACTCCGACTGCTTCTCGAAGGCCAGCGTGAGGACGGTCGTATGGACCCGGGAGGCGACAAGACTGGCCGCCACCAAGGCGGTTGAGCCGCCGACGCTGCCCGCGGTGTGCACGCGCATCATGGGTTTCCCGACGGCGCCGAGCGCGTCCGCGAGGTACAGCTCGGGCATCATCACGCCCTCGAAGAAGTCGGGGGCCTTTCCGATGACGACGGCGTCGACGTCGGCCCACGTCAACTCGGCGTCATCGAGGGCACGTCGGGCGGCCTCGCGGACCAGTCCGGCGATGGAGACGTCCCTGCGGGCCGCGACGTGCTTGGTCTGGCCGACGCCGACGACGGCCACGGGTTCCTTGCTCATCGCGGATCCCCTTCCAGGACGGCGACCAGGTTCTGCTGGAGACAGGGCCCGGAGGTGGCGTGGGCCAGCGCCCGGTCGGCCTCGCCCCGGTGGACGCGGGTCGCGGCCTCACCGATGCGGATCAGCCCCGCCGCCATCACCGGGTTCGAGGCGAGCGCCCCGCCGGAGAGGTTGACGCGGACACTGTCGTCGAGCTTGAGGGCCTTGCGCAGCACGACCTCCTGGGAGGTGAACGGCGCGTGCAACTCGGCGGTGTCCACGGGCCGTTCGAAGACGCCGGCCTTCTCTGCGGCCAGCCGCGTGGACGGCGAGTCGGTGAGGTCGCGCACGCCGAGGGAGTGCGCCTCGATGCGGTGGTCGACGCCCCGGATCCACGCGGGCCGGTCGCACAGCTCCCGCGCCCTGTCCCCGGCGGCGAGGATCACGGCTGCCGCCCCGTCACCGACCGGCGGACAGTCGCCGTGCCGCAGCGGCGCCACCACGTAGTCGCCCTGCGGCACCGAACCCCGTTGCTGCGCATGGGGGTTGAGGGTGGCGGCCCGCCTGCTGCGGGCGGCGATCGCCGCGAGTTCACGTTCGTCGGTGTCGCCCGCGTCGATGAGGGCCTGCGCCTGGAGGGCGGCGAGGGCCACGGAGTCGGGCCACAGGGGAGCGACGTAGTACGGGTCCAGCTGACGCGTGAGGACGTCCCTGAGGTGACCGGGCGAGGACTTGCCGTACGAGTAGACGAGCGCGGTGTCGGCGTCGCCGGTACGCAGCTTCACCCACGCCTCGTACAGCGCCCAGGCGCCGTCCATCTCGACGTGCGACTCGGAGATCGGCGGCCAGGCGCCGACGCCGTCCAGGGCGAGGGTGAAGGAGAAGGCGCGGCCCGCGAGGTAGTCGGAGGAGCCGGAGCAGGTGAAGCCGATGTCGGCGGCCCTCAGGCCGGTGCGGTCCAGGGCCTCGTGCAGGACCGGCATCAGCATCTCGACCTCGGACGACTCCTCGGTGGAGCGCCGGATGTCGCTCTGCGCGAACGCGACGACCGCGATGTCCCGGGTCACAGCAGCTCCTTGTACGTGTCGTAGTCGGCGTCCGGTTCGCCGGTCGGCCGGTAGTGGTCGGGGTAGCGGGCTCCTTCGGTCCACACGGGTTCGACGCGCAGGCCCATGCGGACCTGGTCGTAGGGGATGCCGGCGATCCGGCCGTGCAGGGCGAGATCGGCGCCGTCCAGGGCGATGTGGCCGTACACGTAGGGGACTTCGATGTCGAGGTTCTTCGCCTTGATGTTGACGACGCAGAAGGTGGTGACCGTGCCGCGCGGGCCCACCTCGACCTGTTCGGCGGTCGCGACGCCGCAGGTGGGGCAGGCGCCGCGCGGAGGGACGTACACCTTGCGGCAGCGGGGGCAGCGCTCGCCGACCGTTCGCTGCTCGGAGAGGGCGGTGATGTAGGCGGTCTGGGCGCGGCCGGGCGAGTAGGTGTAGTCGAGGCGGGCGGGGGCGACGATGCCGGTGACGGGGTTCTCGAACTCACCTTTGTGGCCGGTGAGTTCGGGGGTCGTGCCGTCGTGGGGCTCGAAGCAGGCGATGTCGGTGACGGCGCCCTCACGGTCGTCGGCCCAGCGGATGCGCACGCGCATCCCGGTGTGGACGGTGTCGGCGTCGACGGCGTGCAGGAGGGCGGTGTCGGCGCCGTCGAGGCGGATCAGCGCCCAGGCGAAGGGGCGGTCGAGGGGCTGGCCGCGGCGGGGGGCGTGGTTCCAGGCCCATGTGGTGACGGTCCCGGTGGGGGCGACCTCGACGAGGTCGCGGAGTTCCTCGGCAGTGACGGGGTCGTACTCGACCGGCGGGACGAGGACGCGGCCGTCGGCGGTGCGCACGCCGAGGACGGTGCGCTCGCGCAGGCCCGTGAGGAACGCGCTCTGGACGGGGCCGAGGGAGCGGGTGAAGGGGAACTCGACGACGAGCGGTGCCTTGAGCACGGTGGTGGTCCTTCGGTCAGGCCCGCTTGTAGACGGGGGCGCGTTTCTCGGCGAAGGCGCGGCTGCCTTCCTTGGCGTCGGCGGTCGCGAACACCGGCCAGCCGCGCTTGAGTTCGGCGGCGAGTCCCTCGGCCTCGGTGAGTTCGGCGGTCTCGTACACGGACGCCTTGACGGCCTCGACGGC
>DATCQX010000728.1:0-2198 GCA_036569285.1 Streptomyces sp. | reverse complement strand
GCGCAGGCGGTCACCACGACCTCGCTGCGCCTGCGCCGCTCCGGGTACGCCCGGCAGAGCGCGGAGGCCGTCAACCTCCAGTTCCGGGGCGCCCCCGGCAACTTCGTCGTCGTCCAGCCCTTCGAGGTGTGAGGCAGCCATGGACCTCCAGACACTCAACGCGCAGCAGCACGCGACGGCGGGCACGGCCGGCGTCCGGATGAGCGTGCACAGCTCCAAGACGCTCAAGGTCACGATGGTCACCGGCCAGGACCTGTACGCCAAGGCCGGCTCGATGATCGCCTACGACGGATACGTCCAGTTCGAGGGCGCTCCCGGGAACCTGCGGCGGCACGCCGAGGAGATGGTCACCGGCGAGGGCGGACGGCTGATGCTGTGCCGGGGCGACGGCGAGCTGTACCTCGCGGACTACGGCGGCGACGTCCTCGTCCTGCACCTGAACAACGAGGCGATCTCCGTCAACGGGCCCACCCTGCTGGCCTGCGACGCCGCGCTGGAGCTGAAGATCGAGCCCGTCAAGGGGCTCGCGAAGCTCTCCGGGTCCGGGCTCACCAACCTCGTCGTCCGGGGCACCGGGTGGGTCGCGCTGGTCAGCCGGGGGATACCGATCTCCCTCGACTGCGCCGAGCGTGAGACGTACGTCGACCCCGACGCGCTGATCGCCTGGACCGACGGGCTCGACATGAAGGCCCGACGCACGCTCAAGGCGGGCGCGCTGATCGGGCGGGGCAGCGGGGAAGCGTTCCAGGTCGGCTTCAAGGGACAGGGGTTCGTCGTCGTCCAGCCCAGCGAGGACACCGGCGACCGATTCAAGATCCGGGGCTGAGGGGAGCCAGGACAGACATGCACAGCACACTCTTCGCGCACATTCCGGTGGAGTCCACCGAGCGGTACACCCTCCAGAACCCGCAGCTCCTCAAGACGGACGTCTCACGCGGGCAGGGGGCGATTCTCGCGCGGCAGGGGGCCATGGTCGCCTTCGAGGGCGACGTCCAGTTCGACAGTCAGTACCGGGACCGGGGATGGCGCAATGTCGAGCGGATGACGGGGGAGCGGCTCGAACTCATGCGGTGCAAAGGGAGCGGGGTGGTGTACCTCGCTAACTTCGCGCAGCACCTGCACATCATGGAAGTGGGGCGGGGGATCACCGTCGACTCGTCGTCCGTGCTGGCGTTCGACGGGACGCTGGGGGTGGGGATCGTCGCGATCGACAGTGCCGTCGAGGTGGCGTCCGCCGGGGCGTACAACCTGGAGCTGTCCGGGAACGGGCAGGTTGTCGTGATGACGTCCGGGGAGCCGTTGGTGCTGGAGGTCGAGCCCGGGAAGAACGTCTGCTGCGACTCCGATGCGGTGATCGCCTGGTCGACGTCGTTGCGGACGCAGTTGCAGGCGCCGACGTCCACGTCCGCCGTGTGGCGGAGGCGGGGGTCCTCCGGGGAGGGGTGGGAGATGCAGTTCTCCGGGAGCGGGCATGTGCTGGTGCAGCCGAGTGAGTTGTTGCCGCCGCAGCACTTGAGGGCGTCCGGGGTGCTCGGGCAGTTCGGGATGGGGAGTGGGGGGCTCAGTGGGAACTCGTTGGGGGGTAGCCGCAACTAGCGCCCAACAGGGTGCCTGAGAGGCGGGTGCGGGTGTGTTGTGGCTGGTCGCGCTCACGCGGCGGAGCCGCATAGCGATACCGCCCCGCGCCCCTGAAACACACACCGCACCCCCTCTCACACCGCCAGCCGTCTCCTCGTTTCCTCCAGCAGGCGTACCACCGACTCGTCCGCCACCCCCGCCACCTCGTCGTACGCGAACCACCGCAGGTCCAGTGACTCGTCGCTGATCGCCTCCACCGCGTCCGGGGCAGCCAGCGCCGCGTACTGCACGTCCAGATGCCACGCGCACGGCGTCAAGTGGCGGTCCAGGCGGACCGGGCCGCCCGGCAGCAGCCTCAGGTCCTCGATGCCGGACTCCTCCACACCCTCGCGGAGCGCCGACGCCGCCAGGCTCGTGTCGCCCGGCTCGCAGTGACCCCCCATCTGGAGCCACATGCGGAGCTTCTTGTGGAGGGTCAGCAGGACTCGGCCCCGCGTCGGGTCGATGACCAGCGCGCTTGCCGTGATGTGGCCGTCCGCGCAGGACTTCCACATGCCGTCCGGGTGGGAGGCGAGGTGGGTCAGGTAGGTGTCGCGCAGGTCCGGCTGGGCCTCGTAACC
>DATCQX010000727.1:0-5581 GCA_036569285.1 Streptomyces sp. | reverse complement strand
ACGGGAGACCCAGCTGACGCGGATCGCCGCCGACAAGGAGGTCGAGGCGGAGCGCCGGGAGATCGCCGAGGTCGTCCGCGAGCGGGTCGCCGTGGACCGGACGGTCGCCGAACAGGAAGAAGCCATCAAGAGGTTGAGGGCCGTCGAGGAGGCCGAGCGGGAGCGTCAGGCTGTCGTCATCGCCGCCGAGGCGGAGGCCCAGGAGAGGCTCGTCAAGGACATCAAGGCCGCAGAAGCCGCCGAGGCGGCGGCAGTTCACCGCGCTGCCGAGGAACTCACCCTGGCCGAAGCCAGGTTGAAGAGCGCCGACCTCGACGCGCAGGCCAAGCTGCGGCTCGCGGAGGGGGTCCAGGCCGAGGCCGCCGCCGAAGGGCTCGCCGCCGCGCAGGTCCGCGCCAAGGAGGCCGAGGTCATCGAGAAGGCCGGCCGCGCCGAGGCCGAGGCCACGGCCGCCCGCATGCGCGCCGAGGCGGAGGGCACCCGCGCCACCGCCCTCGCCCGCGCCGAGGGCGCCGAGGCGCAGGCCCTCGCCGACGCCAAGGCCATCGGCGAGAAGCTCAAGGCTGAGGCCGCCGGGCTCACCGACAAGGCCGCCGCGATGGCCGCCCTCGACGAGGCGTCCCGCGCCCACGAGGAGTACCGCCTGCGGCTGGAGGCGGAGAAGGAGATCCGCCTCGCCGGTCTCGACGTGCAGCGGCAGGTCGCCGAGGCGCAGGCCACCGTCCTCGCAACTGGCCTGGAGAACGCGGACATCGACATCGTCGGCGGCGACTCCGTCTTCCTCGACCGCCTCGTCGGCTCGATCGCGCTCGGCAAGGGCGTCGACGGATTCGTCCAACACTCCGACACCGCACAGGCGTTGGCGAAGCCCTGGCTCGACGGCAGCACCCCCTTCACCGAGGACCTCACCAGGATGCTGGGCTCGGTCACCTCGTCCGACGTTCAGAACCTCACCGTCTCCGCCCTGCTGGCGAAGCTGATGAAGTCCGGCGCCACCGACCCGGACCAGCTCCACCGACTCCTCGACACCGCCGCCGACCCGGCGCGACTCCGCCAACTCCCCGACACCGCAGCCGAATCGGGCCTCGCCGAACTCAACGGCACCAGGCCCTGACCCCGGCGGGACGCCGAAGCTGCCGCGCGGGGGGCAGCAGCTCCGGCGTCCCGCCCACCACACCACCCACCAACACCCCTGGGGGAGACGTTGAGTTCACAGGCGTACGACGGTGTCGACCCCGGTACCTACGAACTCCTCCGCGACCGCCTCACCACCCAGGCAACCGAACTAGCCCGGCACGCGGAGCAGTTGAACGCCCGTCGAGTCGAGGAGTTCGGCGCCACCGGCCTCGCCCTCACCGGCACCGACGCCCTGCGCACCGAACACCCCGCCCACCCGAGGGACATCGTCGGAATCGGCGACTTCCTCCTGCTCGGCCACGACACCGGCCACCGCACCGGTCACGGCACCACCCAGGATCCCCAGGACCGTTCCGACCGCCAGATCTCCGACGTACTGGCCCTGTACGACCGCGAGTTGAACCCTGTCCCGGACGACTCCCTGCCCGGACTCCTCGACTCCCCGGATTTCATAAGGGAGTTCACCGCCCTCCACCGCTACTACCGCCAGGCCCGCCTCCTCGGGCTCCACCGCACCGACGACCGGCTGCTGGCCGTCTTCCGCACCGGTGAGAAGTCCGACGACATCCGCGTCCTGCGCTGGTCCCTCACCCCGGCCGGGGAACCCGTCTTCCTCGACGCCCGGGGCGACCGCGATCACGTACGACCTGAGAGCCACGACGTCCCCTGGACCGAAGTACTACGGGACGACCATGTCCAGGGCCGCTACGCACGCCTCCCGGAGGGCCTGCGGATCTCCACGTCCGACGGCACCCTCACCCTCACGGCCGACACCGGTGACACCCTCCACGCCGAGCCCGTCACCGAGACCCTCCAGTCCCTGGCCGACGCCGACATCGCCCACGCCCGCGCCGGCACCCTGATCCTCGTCAGGGTCCGCCCCTACCGGGAACCCGCCCACCGGTACCTCGTCGTCAACACCCTGACCCGCACCGTCGTCCGGCTCGACGGCATCGGGCAGGCGTGCCGGCGCCTCCCCGACGACCAGGGCATCGTCTTCCCCGGCGGGTACTGCCTGGCGTCCGGAGCGCACAAGACCTTCGAACTCGACGCGGAGGGGCTGGAGTTCGAGCAGGAGGTGGTCTCGCCGTACGGGGAGGACGTCCTGTACGCCTTCCGCGCCGAGGGGCGGGCGCTGCTGCTGTCGTACCACACCATCCGCAAGGAGTTCGCGGCGCCGCTGACCGGACAGGGCTGGGCCCGCTGGGACGACGGCGAGCTGATGGTGCTGCGGGCGGGCGAGGAGCCGGGGCGCGTGCACACCGTGCAGCGCTGGACGTCGCCGTACGCCGCCGACACGCACGCGCCGGCCGCCGGAGGCGGCGGGGCACTGAGCCGGGTCGGGAACGCCGACCTGGTGCGGGGGATCGCCGACTGCCTTTCGATCGCGCGGTCGGCGGCGTCACTGGTGCGATCGACGCGGGAGACCACCGCGACGGTCGAGGGCCATGAGGCACTGGTCGCCACCTGCATCCGCGCGGCCGACACCCACCACTGGCTCACGGACAGCGAACTCGGAGGCCTGGGAGCCCTGTTGGCGGACCTCCGGACCACCGCCGAACAGGTCCTCGCCGAGTTCCGCACCGTCCGCACCCTCACCCGGCAGGCCGCCGACACCCTCGACGAGGCCGAGGAACGGCTCGCCTCCGTCGTCCGCCGACTGCGCGGCGAGACCCCGCGCACGGCCGCCGCCTGGGTGACCGGACTGACCGAACTCCGTTATGCACAAGGCCACTTGCTCACGCTGAAGGAGATGCGGTACGCGGACCTGGCCCGCATCGACGCCCTCACCGAACAGGCTGGGGCCGACCTCGGCCGGTTCGGGCGCCGTGCCGTCGAGTTCCTCGCCCGGCCGGACGCCTTCGACGGCCAACAGGCCGATGTGGAAAGGCTGTCGGCCGACGCGGACACCGTCGCGACCGTCGCGGAGGCCGGGGCCGTCGCCGACCGGATCGAGGCGCTGGGGGAGGGGCTGCGGACCGTCACCGAGGTGGTGGCGGGCCTCGACATCGGGGACGCGACCGTACGGACGGCCGTGCTGGAACGGATCGCCGGCCTGCTCGGCGGCGTCAACCGCGCCCGATCCCTCCTCGACGCCCGCCGCCGCACCCTGCGCGACAGCGAGGGGCGCGCCGAATTCGCCGCCGAATTCGCCCTGTTGGGCCAGACCGTCACCGGCGCCCTCGCGGCTGCGGACACCCCCGACGCCTGCGACTCCCAACTCGCCGGTGTCCTCGTCCGGTTGGAGAACCTGGAGTCGAGGTTCGCCGAGTTCGACGACTTCCTCGCCCAACTCGACGAACACCGCACCGAGTTGACAGACGCCTTCGCCGCCCGCAAACAGAGCCTCCTGGACACCCGCGCCCGCCGCGCCGAACACCTCGCCGCCTCCGCCGCACGCGTCCTGGAGACCATCGCCCGCCGCGCGGCGACCCTGCCCGACGCCGACGCCGTCAGCACCCACTTCGCCTCCGACCCGATGGTCGCGAAGATCCGCCGCACCGCCGACGAACTCCGCCAACTGGGCGACTCCGTAAGGGCGGAGGAACTGGACGGCCGACTGCGCGCCGCCCGCCAGGAAGCGACCCGCGCCCTGCGCGACCGCACCGACCTCTACGCCGACGACGGCCGCACCCTGCGTCTGGGCGCCCACCGCTTCGCCGTCACCACCCAGCCCCTCGACCTCACCCTGATACCTCAGGGTGACGGCCTCGCCTTCGCGCTCACCGGCACCGACTACCGCGCACCGGTCACCGACCCCGCCCTCACCGCCGTCCGCTCCTACTGGGACCGCACCCTCCCTTCCGAATCCCCGCAGGTCAGCCGCGCCGAACACCTCGCCGCCCGGCTCCTGCGCACCCCCGGCCCCACCACCCTCACCGCGACCGACGACCTCCCCGCCCTGGTGCGCGAGGTAGCTCAGAAGTCGTACGACGAAGGGTACGAACGCGGTGTCCACGACCACGACGCGACCGCGATCCTCCACGCCCTCCTCCCCCTGTACGACCGTCTCGGCACCCTCCGCCACGAGCCCGCCGTCCGCGCAGCCGCCCAACTGGGCTGGACGCACGGCCTCGGAGCCGACGCGCGGGAGACCTGGACCCGGCGCGCGGTCTCACTGGCCCGCGTGAGCGAGTTGTTCGGCACGGCTCCTGGAATCCCGGACTTGATAGGGGAGTTGGCCACCACTCTGGAGACGCTGGAAACAGAGACGCAGGGCGCCTCACGCGCGGCTGCCGAGTACCTCTTCGAGGAACTGACCAGTGGCCCCGAAGGGTTCGTTCTCAGCGAGCCCGCCCGCACACTCATCGACAAGTTCCGCTCCACCGTAGGGAGTTCGGCGTACGACGACGACCTCGCGGCTCTGGAAAGGCCGGCGGACCGGCGCCAGCTCGTGGGGGCATGGCTGTCGGCGTACGCGTCGTCGAGCGGGCTGGACGTGACGGAAGGCGAGTTGGCCGAGGCCGTAGCCGCCGAACTCTGCCCGGAGTTGACGCGCTACACGCTGGAAGTCTCGCCCGATGTCACGGTCCAGGGGCTGCTGGCGTCCCATCCACGCGTAATGGACGGCAAGTTGACCCTACGCCTCGATGAATTCCTCGCCAGAACAGGTGAGTTCGAGGCGCACGACGTTCCCGCCTTCCGCGCATACCAGCGACGGCGCGCCGAGTTGGTGGCGGCGGAGCGGGCGAGGCTGCGGCTGGCGGAGCACCGGGCGCGCCCCATGACGGCCTTCGTGCGGAACCGGTTGATCGACGAGGTGTATCTGCCGCTGATCGGTGACAGCCTCGCACGGCAGATCGGAACGGTGGGGGAGTCGAAGCGCACCGACACCGGCGGCTTGTTGCTGCTGATATCCCCGCCGGGATACGGAAAAACGACCTTGATGGAATATGTCGCCGACCGGCTGGGCCTGATGCTGGTGAAGATCAGCGGACCGGCCCTCGGGAACGACGTCACCTCTCTCGATCCGGCCGAGGCGCCGAATGCGACAGCGCGGCAGGAGATAGAAAAGGTCAACTTCGCCTTGGCGGCGGGAAACAACACCCTTCTCTATCTCGACGACATCCAGCATGTCTCCGCCGAATTCCTCCAGAAGTTCATTCCGCTGTGCGACGCGACCCGGCGCATCGACGGAGTATGGGACGGCGAACCCCGCACTTTCGACCTCCGAGGAAAGCGTTTCGCCGTCTGCATGGCCGGAAACCCTTTCACTGAGTCCGGCGGAAAATTCCGAGTCCCGGACATGCTCGCGAACCGGGCCGACGTCTGGAATCTCGGCGACGTCCTCACCGGAAAGGAATCCGTTTTCGCCGAGAGTTTCCTGGAGAACGCCCTCACCTCGAACCCCGTCCTCGCCCCCCTCGCCGGCCGCGACCGCTCCGACCTGGACCTCTTCGTCCGCCTCGCGCAGGGCGACCCATCGGCAGCCCCGGACCGGCTG
>DATCQX010000726.1:0-2543 GCA_036569285.1 Streptomyces sp. | reverse complement strand
TCGGTCAACAACAGCGCACAACCGGTACGGCTCCCGACCCTCCCAGTGCCGGTGGGCGGGAAGCGCTCATCACCTGACCCGCCACCCGAAGGAGTGAACATCGGAGGGGAGTTGGCGGGCAAGTTCCCCCGGCACGCGCCGGTCCCCGCGACCGCCCGCCGGTTGGACGCGGGCGCCGGGCTTTGGCAAGATTCTCCGCCACGCCTTCCCAGGATGCGTGATTCCCCCTCAAATCACCTGCCTGACCTGCAAAGACTCGTCAACGGGACGATCATCGCGAGCCGTTCGCCCCGCGTACACCGACATATGTGCAAACTGGCGGCATGCGTACGGAACTTGTGTCCGAGCCGGGCGATCCGGCCCGCCCCAACGAGGATTTCGCCGCGCTCTGCGTTCCCGCAGCCGGTCGCGGGGGCGCGCTCGTCGTCCTGGACGGCGTGACACCGCCGCGCGGCGCGACGGGCTGCCTGCACTCGGTCCCCTGGTACACGGCGCGGCTCGGCGGCGCCCTGACCGAACTGACCGTTTCCCTCCCGGATGTTCCGCTGACGGAGGCGTTGTCCCGGGCGATCGACCGAACCGCGACCTCCCATTCACAAACCTGTGACCTTTCTCACCCACGTACCCCACAGGCCACAGTCGCGCTGGCGCGCTGGGACGACGAGGACGTCGAGTACCTCGTCCTGTCCGACGCGGCGCTCCTCCTGGAGTCCCCGGACGGCGCCGTCACCCCCGTCCTCGACGACCGGCTGGCGCGGCTGCCCCGCGCGCTGCTCGTCTCCGACGAGGTCGCCGACGCCCGCGCCCGCAACAAGGAGGGCGGTTTCTTCACGGCCGCCGCCGACCCGTCGGTGGCGGCGCGGGCGGTGACGGGACGGACGTCCCGCACGCGGGTGCGGTCCCTGACCGGCCTGTCCGACGGCGCCTCCCGCTGGACCGAGAAGTTCCGCGAGGGCGACTGGGCCGGTCTGCTGTCCTACGTCCGCAAGGAGGGCGCGGGCGGACTCGTGCGCCGCGTGCGGGAGTTGGAGTCGGCCGACGCCGAGGCGCGGGAGTTCCTGGGGCGCGGCAAGACGCACGACGACGCGACGGCCGTCCACGTCGAGCTGTAACGCCCCGGGAGAACCACGCTACTTCTCCATGACCTGGTTCAACTCGGCGATCAGCCGGGCGAGTTCGGCGACCTCCCGGCGGTCCCAGTGGGCAAGCTGGCTGACGTAGATCGCGCGGCGCGCCTCGCGGACCCGGCTCACCCGGCGGCGGCCCTCCTCGGTGAGGTCGACGAGCCAGGCCCTGCCGTCCGCCGGATCGGGCTCGCGGGCGATCAGGCCCAGCTCCTCCAGCGCCCGCAGCTGCCGGGACATCGTCGCCTTCCCGACGCCGATGTACGCGGCCAGTTCGGTCGCCCGGCGCCGCCCGGTCTCCTCCAGCCGCACGAGCAGGCCGTACGCGGCCGGTTCCAGGTCCGGGTGGACCTCCCGCGCCATCTCCCCCTGGTTCGCCCGAGCCCGCCGCAGCAACATCGTCAGCTCCCGCTCCAGCGAGAGGAACTCCCGGTCGGCCCCTCCCGTCACGCCGCCGATACCGTCGTCACTCACTTCGGTGCTCCCTGTCGTCCCACCGGCTCATCGCCGCAGTTCGGACAGTATTTCGCAGGTCGGTGTAGGGGGCTTGTCAGCGTCACGCGGCAATTGTTCCGGTGGTACGGCGACGGTGTACGGGTACGGGCGGAGGCCCGAGCCCCCTGAAGGGGAACCCGAGCCTCCGCACCGACCGATGGCATCCGTCACGCCGCCACCGGAACCTCCGCCGAAGCCGAATCCGAAGCCGCAGCCGTCGCGGGCGTCAGCGCCAGCTCCAGCACCTGCCGGACGTCCGTCACGGCATGGACGTCCAGCTTCTCCAGGACCTCCGCCGGGACGTCGTCCAGGTCGGCCTCGTTGCGCTTGGGGATGATGACGGTCTTCACCCCGGCCCGGTGGGCGGCCAGCAGCTTCTGCTTGACGCCGCCGATGGGCAGCACGCGCCCGGTCAGGGACACTTCGCCGGTCATCGCGACGTCGGTGCGGACCAGCCGTCCGGAGAGCAGCGAGGCCAGCGCGGTCGTCATGGTGATACCGGCGCTCGGGCCGTCCTTGGGGACCGCGCCCGCCGGGAAGTGGATGTGCACGCCCCGGTCCTTGAGGTCACCGACCGGCAGTTCCAGTTCGGCGCCGTGCGAGCGCAGGAAGCTGAGCGCGATCTGCGCGGACTCCTTCATCACGTCGCCGAGTTGTCCGGTCAGGGTGAGGCCCGCCGCGCCCGTCTCCGCGTCGGCCAGGGACGCCTCGACGAACAGGACGTCACCCCCGGCGCCGGTCACCGCGAGGCCGGTGGCGACACCGGGGACGGCCGTCCGGCGCTCGGCCGGGTCCTGGGCGGACTCGGGGACGTGGTGCGGGCGGCCGATGAGCGCGCGCAGGTCCTCGTCCCGGATGGTGAACGGCAGCTCCCGCTCGCCCAGTTCGTGCTGGGCGGCGACCTTGCGGAGCAGGCGCGCGATG
>DATCQX010000725.1:0-10302 GCA_036569285.1 Streptomyces sp. | reverse complement strand
TCGCATGCCCGACCCGGATCCCGGCGACGTCCGTCAGCGCGTCGACTGTCATACCGCCAGTCTCCCTTCCCTCCGGAACACCCCTTCCCCTCACGCCCCCTCTTCCCGCGCCGCCATCCGCGCCGTGAGCGTCGTCCCCGTGACGACCGTCAGCGCCGCCACCACCCCCGCCGCGGGGACGGCCCAACTCCCCAGGAACGTGCAGCACAGCACCAGCACCGCCGCCCCCGGCAGCACCGCCTGCTGCGCGAGCCCCACCTTGAAGTGCCGGGAGTGCAGCGCCCACACGGTCACCAGATACAACGCCACCGGCACCGTCACGGCGGCCCCCGCGGCCGTCGCCGAGATGTGCGCCTTGCCGACGGCCTCCTCCACCGCCACCTCCAGCCCCGCCCCGATCGCGGCGGCCGAGGCGAACACGAAGTAGTGGCCGTAACCCCACAGGAACGCCTGCTTGTTGGAGCGCAGATGACCATGGGCGGGCACCACGAAGTAGATCCACCACGCGGCGAACACGATCAGCAGCCCACCGGCCGCGATCGGCAGCAACTCGCCCAGCGCCTCGTGCTCGTCGAGCGCCGACTTCACCGCGATCGTCGCCGCCGCGATCGTCTCGCCCAGCACGATGATCGTGAACAGCCCGTACCGCTCGGCGATGTGATGCGGATGCCACGCCGTCGTGAAGTCCCGCTCCGCGAACACCGGCACGGCCAGCTCGACGACCACCATCACCAGGAACACCCACGCCCGCGCGTCCTTGGGGAGCACCAGCAGCCCCAGCCACCCCACCTGGCACAGCAGCACACCCCCGGCGTACCTCAGCGCCACCGCCCGCTCCGCGCCGGCCGCCGCCATCGCCGCCCGCAGCCACTGCGCCACCATCGCCAGCCGCATGATCGCGTACCCGAGCCAGACGGCCAGGTAGTCCTGGTGCTCGAACGCCCGCGACACCCCCGCCGCCAGCACCAGCACCCCGGCGATCTGCACCAGCGTCACGATCCGGTACGGCACGTCGTCGTTGTCGTACGCCGAGGCGAACCACGAGAAGTTCATCCAGGCCCACCACACCGAGAAGAACAGCATCGCGTAGCGCAGCACGCCGTCCCCCGCGTGGCCCTCCGCGACGGCGTGCACCAGCCCGACGCCCGCCTGCGCCACCGCCACCACGAAGCACAGGTCGAAGAACAGCTCCAGCGGCGACGCCACCCGGTGCGCCTCGTCCCGCTCCCGCGCGATGAGCCGCCGCACCGGCCTCCCGGGACGCACCGAACCATGGGCTTCGGCGGAACTCTCCGCAGCCACCCCACCCTTTGAAGAAACCGAACCGCTCGTCATGCCCCCCAGCACACCAGACCCCGGTGTCCGCCGCACCACAGCCCCACCCCGGACCCCCGTACCCTGGAGGAATGAACACCCCCTCCGCCGAACCCCGAGACCCGAAGTCGGCCCTGGTCTTCGACGACCCGCTGGACCGGCAGTCGTCGGACGACACGGACCGAGGCTGGGGCGAGTCCGGCACGAGCACCGGCGACGCGGCAGCCGACCTCAAACGCTTCCTCGACGAGAAGCCGCCCCACCACATCTGAGGCCCTCCGGAGAGCCGAACGGCCCCGCAGGCGCGGCCGGACGCCGCCCGCAGGGCCGAGGGGAGCGCCCCTACTGCCCGTCGTGCCCCGAACCCCGCTGGGCGACCAGCGCGTCCCGGATCTCCTTGAGGACCTCCAGCTCGGACACCTCGATGACCTCGTGGGTGCCCTCCTTCGCCTTCTGCCGGGCCGCCTGCCGCGCCAGGTACTTCGACATCGGCAGCACCATCAGGAAGTACACGACAGCGGCCGTGATCACGAAGCTCAGCGTCGCGCCGAGCACCGAGCCCCACTGGATCAGGACGCCGCTCTCCAGCGAGCCGTCCGCCGCCAGTTTGCAGGGCTCCTTCAGGCACGTGCTGTAGCTGTCCAGGTTCTTCGTGCCGATCGCACCCACCAGCGGGTTGATGACGCCCTTCACCACCGAGTTGACGATGTTCGTGAAGGCGGCACCGATGACCACCGCCACTGCCAGATCGACGACGTTGCCGCGCGTCAGGAAGGCTTTGAAGCCGTCCCAGACGCCGGCCCCCTTCTTCTCGCTCACCTCGGTGACACTCCTCACATGCTCTGACTGCGGAACGAACAGCTCCGCAACCTACGCCAGATCGAGGCGTACATGTCCAATTCGGTAGCTCGAACGAGGGACTTGACGCAGACAGGCCGTATCCGAACGGGGCGAAGAGCCTCACCACAGAGTCACCGCCAGCCGCTCCGTGACCCCCGCGCCGGCCAGCTTCGCCGCCGCCCCGCGAGGCACCGCCAGGACGACCAGTGCCCCGCCGTCCACCCGCCCGCCGAACGGCTCCGGCACCTTCGACACCAGCGCCCCGCGCGCGACGACCCGGGCCTCCCCGCCACCCGTCGCGGCCGGCTCCGAGGCGATCACGTCGACCCGGTCTCCCGGGCGCAGCAGCCGCACCGTCTCCGCGTCCGCGATCCGCACCGGCGCCGACACCGTCTCCTCTTCGGCCCGCCGACCGGACACCCCGTCGGCCCGCAGCTTCCCGCCGACGCCGTCCGGACCCCGCGCACCACCCCGAGGGCTCACGGCGGCGGCGAGCGGACCGCCCCCTTCCCCGGGCCGTCCGCGAGCCCGCTCGCCACCCCGCCCGTTCTCCTGGGGCCCCGCCGCCACCAGCCCCGCGGCGGTCACGGCGAGCCCCAGTGCCAGCGCCCGCCGCCGCTGCCGCGCCAACCGCCCCCACTGATACCGCGCACCCCGCACCCGCACCGGCGAGAAATGCGGAATCTCGCAGGTGGGAGGCGTTTCCGAGCCGGGCGACGAGAAGGACGAGGGCGGCAGGGAAAGCGGGGGAGGGGTCGGAACGGACACGGGATCACCACCAGCGACGAAGGGCCTCGCAGACCGCGAACCCGGCCTGCGAGATCCACGATGCCCGTCTCCGCAACTCCCCGTTTCGGCCTGTGGATAACTCACAGCCTGTGGATAACTCCGTCACCCCGCACCGCCGTCACCCCGCCCCACCCTCACCCCTCTACGGCAGCGCGAACCCCGGTTCCATCCCGCCCAACGCGTTCACGCACAAGCACTTCCGCTCCTCACCCGCGGGCAACCCCGCCACCACATCGAACAGCACCTCCCGCAACCGCCCCACATTCGAGGAGAACACCTCCAGCACCTCCTCGTGGGACACCCCCTCACCCGTCTCCGCCCCCGCGTCCAGATCCGTCACCAGCGTCAACGACGTGTAGCACAGCTCCAGTTCACGGGCGAGCGCCGCCTCCGGATGCCCGGTCATCCCGACCACCGACCACCCCTGAGCCTGGTGCCACAAGGACTCCGCCCGAGTGGAGAACCGCGGCCCCTCGATCACGACCAGCGTTCCGCCGTCCACGGCTTCCCAGCCGCGCCCCCGGGCCGCCTTCAGGGCCGCCGTCCGCCCGGCGGGGCAGTACGGGTCGGCCAGCGAGACGTGGACGACGTTGGGGACGGTCCCGTCGGGCAGCAGCAGCCCGTCGAAGTACGTGCCCGCGCGCGTCTTCGTCCGGTCCACGAGCTGATCCGGCACCAGCAGCGTCCCGGGCCCGTACTCGGGCCGCAGCCCGCCCACCGCGCACGGCCCGAGGACCTGCCGCACCCCGACCGAGCGCAACGCCCAGAGGTTGGCCCGGTAGTTGATGCGGTGGGGCGGAAGACTGTGCCCGCGCCCGTGCCGGGGCAGGAACGCGACCCGCCGCCCGGCCACCTCGCCGAGGAACAGGGAATCGCTGGGAGCACCGTAAGGAGTGTCGACCTGGACCTCGGTCACGTCGTCGAGGAACGAGTAGAAGCCGGAACCGCCGATCACGCCGATCTCTGCGTTCGTCATGCACGGAACAGTAGCGGCAGACGCCGAACACCCCGCCGTCGAGGGACGGCGGGGTGAACCGGAGCGAGGTGCGTCAGGCGGCGGTCGTACCGGCGGACGGCTTGGAGTCCGAGGCGGGCTTCGCGTCGGACGACGACTTCGAGTCCGAGGACGCCGAGGAGGACGACTTCGACGCCGACGCCGGCGAACTGCTCGACGACGAGCCGCGGCTGTCGTTGCGGTAGAAGCCGGAGCCCTTGAAGACGATGCCGACCGCGGAGAACACCTTCTTCAGGCGGCCACCGCAGCTCGGGCACTCGGTCAGGGCGTCGTCCGTGAACTTCTGGACGGCCTCAAGGCCCTCGCCGCACTCGGTGCACTGGTACTGGTAGGTCGGCACTGTCTTCCTCCTGGCACTCTCACTCGATGAGTGCTAACGAGCATCCATAGTGGCCTATTCCCGAGGATCAGTCCACTGCCACCGGCACGCGGTGACCGACGCCACGTGCGACCGTCCTCCCGCGCGCGGGCGCCACGAGCCGGGAACGCAGCGCCAGGACGGTCGTCAGGGCCAGCAGCGTGCCACCCATGGGCACGAGGAACCCGGAGCCGTCCCACAGGCGGTCCTCCAGCTGTCCGGCGACCGTGACGGCCGCAGCCTGCCCGAGGGCGACCGCCCCGGTCATCCAGGTGAACGCCTCGGTGCGCGCCCCGGCCGGGACCAGCTCCTCGACGAGCGTGTACCCGGTGATCAGCGCGGGCGCGATGCACACCCCGACCAGCAGACCGAGCCCGGCGAGCAGCAGCACCGAGTGCGCGGCCCACAGACCGGAGGCCACCAGGGCCAGCGCGCCGTACGCGACGAGCAGCCGGCGCCTGGGGGCGACCTTCCAGGCGATCGCGCCGCAGACGACGCCGGAGAGCATGTTCCCGGCGGCGAACGTGCCGTACAGGACGCCGTTCAGGCCGGGTTCGCCGATCGACTCGCTGAACGCGGCCAGCGACACCTGCATGCCGCCGAAGACCGAGCCGATCCCGAGGAACGCGACGATCAGGACCCGCACCCCCGGGACGCGCAGCGCGGAACCGTGCTCCACGCGCGCGTGCCCGGCGACGGCGACCGGCGGCTGGGTGCTCCTCTGCGCGGCGAACAGCAGCCCGCCGACCAGCGTCAGGGTGGCCTCCGTGACGAGCCCCGCGGCCGGGTGGACGGCCGTGCACAGGGCGGTCGCCAGCAGCGGGCCGAGGACGAACGTCAGCTCGTCGGTGACGGACTCGAAGGCCGCCGCCGTCGGCATCAGGGGCGAGTCCTTCAGGGCGACGCCCCAGCGCGCGCGGACCATCGGGCCGACCTGCGGCACCGAGGCACCCGCGGGGACGGCCGCCGCGAACAGCGCCCACAGGGGCGCGTCGGCGAGCGCGAGGGCCGTCAGGGCCAGCACCGACAGCGCGTGGACGACGACTCCGGGCAGCAGGACCGCGCGCTGCCCGTACCGGTCGGCGAGCCGGCCGCTGTAGGGCGCGAACAGCGCCAGGGAGACACCGGTGACGGCCGCCGCGGCGCCTGCCGCGCCGTACGAGCCGGTGGTGTGCTGCACGAGCAGCACGATGGAGATGGTCAGCATCGCGAACGGCTGCCGTGCCGCGAAGCCCGGCAGCAGGAAGGTCCACGCGCCGCGCGTGCGCAGCAGTCGCCCGTATCCGGGACGGCCTTCGGCTGACTTCTCGGTGACCGTGGATGCCACGGCCCGTGCCTTTCTGCCGCCTGGTGGCGCGACCCCGGGAGGGGGACGCCGAGAGCTGTCCTCTTGCGCGTGCTGCGGTAGATACCGTCGTCCCGGGAGGGCGTCTCGGCCGCCATACGGTCGCGCCAGCTCTGCATCAGACAGAGTTGGTTCGATCAAGGTCCGCGTTCATCGTACAGCGGCCGGGCACCACGTGGCCTGTGAGAGTGAGCACCGCGAAACCTGTCGTTAACGCTTCACCGTCGGTTCGTCCGCGCTCAGCGCGCGCCCCCGGTGCCCAGCCATCCGGCGAGCTTGCCGCCGTGGCCGACCGCGCGCAGCCGCTGCTCCGCGGCGTCCCGGACGGGGTCGGTGGCGACGACGAGAAGCTCGTCGCCGTGCCGCAGGACGGTCGTCGGGGACGGCACGAAGGAGGCGTCGTCCCGGACGACGAGGGTGACGGCCGCGCCGGGCGGCAGCCGCAGCTCGCTGACCTCGACGCCGTGCATCTTCGACCCCTCCGGGATCGCGACGGACAGCAGATGGCCGCGCAGCCGCTCCAGGGGCGCCGATTCGATGCCCAGGTCGGTCGCCTCGCTGCCGCCGCCCAGGCGCAGCGTCCGGGCGAGCCAGGGCAGCGTCGGCCCCTGGACGAGCGTGTAGACGACGACCAGCACGAAGACGATGTTGAAGATCCGGTGGTTGCCGTCGACGCCGTTCACCATGGGGATCGTCGCCAGGATGATCGGCACCGCGCCGCGCAGCCCCGCCCAGGACATCAGGGTCTGCTCCTGCCAGGGCACCCGGAAGGGCAGCAGGCACAGCAGGACGCTCAGCGGGCGCGCGACCATCGTCAGGACCAGTCCGATGATCAGGGCGGGCACGAAGTCGTCGCCCAGTTCGTGCGGGGTGACCAGCAGGCCGAGCAGGACGAACATGCCGATCTGGGCGATCCAGCCGAGCCCTTCGGCGAACCCGCGCGTGGCGGGCCAGTGCGGCAGTTTGGCGTTGCCGAGCACCATCGAGGCGAGGTAGACGCCGAGGAAGCCGCTGCCGTGCGCGAGCGCGCCACCCGCGTACGCGGCGGTGGCGATGGCCATGACGGCGATCGGGTAGAGGCCGGAGGCGGGCAGCGCGATGTGCCGAAGCCCCCAGGCGCCCGCGAAACCGACCGCCAGGCCGATCGTGGCACCGATGGCCAGCTCCAGCGCTATCTCGCCGAGCAGGACGTACCAGTGCTCCACCGGGCCCGCCGTCGAGAAGGCGACGACCAGGATGACCACCGGGGCGTCGTTGAAGCCCGACTCGGCCTCCAGCGTGCCCGTCACGCGCGCGGGCAGCGGGATACGGCGCAGCACGGAGAAGACCGCCGCCGCGTCCGTGGACGACACCACCGCGCCGATGATCAGCGCCTGCCGCCACTCCAGCCCCACCAGGTAGTGGGCGGCGGAGGCCGTCACACCCACACTCACCGCGACCCCGCCGAGCGCCAGCGCGGACGCCGCCGGAAGCGCCGGCCCGATCTCCTTCCACTTCGTGCCGAGGCCGCCCTCGGCGAGGATCACGACCAGGGCCGCGTACCCGATGACCTGGGTCATCTCGGCGTTGCTGAAGTGGATGTCGCCGATGCCGTCCTGGCCCATGAGGACGCCGATCCCCAGGTAGACGAGCAGGCTGGGCAGCCCGCTGCGCGAGGAGATCCGTACGGCCGCGACGGCGACGAGCAGGACGAGCGAGCAGACGAGCAGGAGCTGGTTGAGATGGTGGACGGTCAGCGGCCGATTCCTTTCCTGGCGCGCGTGGTTGATCCCATAGGACATGAAGCGCCTACGCCGCACATCCAACTACTTCGTTACCTTACCTAACTCTTGACGATTCCTTGACGCTCGCCGAGGTGTGGACAGGGCGCCCGCGCGTCCGCGTTCCCGACTCCGAGTCAAGTCGCTCCTGACCCTGCGCCTATGGTTGCTCCAGCGTTCATTCAAAGTCACAGCCCGACCTGCCGCTCGCGTTAGGACAGCAAGGACAGCGATGCCCCCGAATACCACCGCCACAGCGGGTGACAAGCCCGGCAAGTCCGGCAGGAAAAAGGGGCGCAAAGCCCGCCTGATCGTGATCATCCTGGTGCTGGCGGTGATCGGCGGCATCGCCTACGGCGGTTACTGGTCGGTCAGCACGGTCCGGGCCTCCTTCCCGCAGACCACGGGCGAGATCAAGCTCGCCGGCCTCGCGGGCCCCGTCGAGGTCAAGCGCGACGGCTACGGCATCCCGCAGATCTACGCCTCCTCCGACGACGACCTGTTCATGGCGCAGGGCTACGTCCAGGCGCAGGACCGGTTCTACGAGATGGACGTCCGCCGCCACATGACCTCCGGGCGTCTCTCCGAGATGTTCGGCGACGGCCAGGTCAAGAACGACGAGTTCCTGCGCACCCTGGGCTGGGACCGCGTCGCCAAGCAGGAGTACGACAAGGTCCTGTCGGCCTCCACCAAGAAGTACCTCCAGGCGTACGCCAAGGGGGTCAACGCCTACCTCAAGGGCAAGGACGCCGCGGACATCTCCCTGGAGTACGCCGCCCTGGGCTTCAGCAACGGCTACAAGCCCACCGAGTGGACCCCCGTCGACTCGGTCTCCTGGCTCAAGGCGATGGCCTGGGACCTGCGCGGCAACATGAAGGACGAGATCGACCGCGCCCTCATGACCAGCCGCCTCGGCCCGCAGCAGATCGCCGACCTCTACCCGGCCTACCCGTACAGCCGCAACCAGGCGATCGTCCAGGAAGGCCAGTACGACGAACTGACCGGCGAGTTCAGCTCGAAGAGCGACTCCGGCTCCGGCAGCTCCTCCTCGGGCTTCAGCGGCTCCTCCACGGGCTCGGGAAGCCGCTCGGGCTCCGGAACCTCCACGCAGGGCTCCTCGGGCCTCCAGGGCCAGCTGGCGGGCCTCAACGGCGTCCTCGACGACCTTCCCCAGGCCGTCGGCGTGAACGGCAACGGCATCGGCTCCAACTCCTGGGTCGTCGCCGGGAAGCACACGATCACCGGCAAGCCGCTCCTCGCCAACGACCCCCACCTCACGGCCTCGCTGCCGTCCGTCTGGTACCAGATGGGCCTGCACTGCCGCACGGTCTCCGCCGCCTGCCAGTACGACGTCACCGGCTACACCTTCGCGGGCATGCCCGGCGTCGTCATCGGCCACAACCAGAACATCGCCTGGGGCATGACCAACTCCGGCGTCGACGTCACCGACCTCTACCTGGAGAAGATCACCGGCGACGGCTACGAGTACGACGGCAAGGTCCGGCCGTTCACCACGCGCGAGGAGACCATCCGGGTCGCCGGCGGCAGCGCCAAGAAGATCGTCGTCCGCCAGACCGAGGACGGCATGCCCCTGCTGTCCGACCGCAACGACGAACTCGTGGACGTCGGCAAGAAGGCCGGCGTCACCTCCGCCGCGCCCGACCGCGGTGACGGCTACGGCGTCGCCCTGAAGTGGACCGCCCTGGAGCCCGGCACCACCATGGACGCCGTCTTCGCGATGGACAGGGCGACCGGCTGGGAGTCCTTCCGGGACGCCGCGAAGCTCTTCGACGTCCCCTCGCAGAACCTGATCTTCGCCGACACCAAGAACGACATCGGCTACCAGCTGCCCGGCAAGATCCCCACGCGCGGGAAGAACCACGACGGCTCGATCCCGGCCCCCGGCTGGGACGCCAAGTACGCGTGGACCGGGTACCTCAAGTTCGACCAGCTGCCCTACGAGTACAACCCGGAGCGCGGCTACATCGTCACCGCGAACCAGGCCGTCGTCGACCCCGACGCGTACCCGTACACGCTCACCACGGACTGGGGCTACGGCACCCGCAGCCAGCGCATCACCGACCTGATCAAGCAGAAGATCGAGGGCGGCGGCAAGATCTCCACCGACGACATGCGCCAGATGCAGCTCGACAGCAGCAGCGAGATCGCCAAACTGCTCGTCCCGAAGCTCCTGAAGATCGACCTCGCCGACCCGGACGTCCGGGAGGCCCAGAAACTCCTCCAGGGCTGGGACTACACCCAGGACGCCGACTCCGCCGCCGCCGCGTACTTCAACGCCGTGTGGCGCAACATCCTCAAGCTCGGCTTCGGCAACAAGCTCCCCAAGGAGCTGCGCGTCGAGGGGCAGTGCCTGTGGGTCGACCCGGTCAACTCCACCGGGCCCGTGGACGACACCCAGAAGGTCCGCGAGTGCGGCATGCGCGACGCCGACCAGGCGCAGCCCGACGGCGGCGACCGCTGGTTCGAGGTGGTCCGCAACCTGATGGACAAGCCCAAGAGCGACTGGTGGAAGACGCCCCGCTCCGGCAACCGCCCGGGCGCCGTCGACCGCGACGGCCTCTTCAAGCGAGCCCTGATCGACGCCCGCTGGGAGCTGACCGCCAAGCTCGGCAAGGACATCGACACCTGGAGCTGGGGCCGGCTGCACCGCCTGTTCCTGAAGAACCAGACCCTCGGCACCGAAGGCCCCGACTTCCTGCGGTACATCCTCAACCGGGGCCCCTGGAAGCTCAGCGGCGGCGAGGCGTCCGTCAACGCGACCGGCTGGAACGCGGCCGGCGGCTACGGCGTCGTCTGGGTCCCGTCGATGCGGATGGTCGTCAACCTCGCCGACTTCGACAAGTCGAAGTGGATCAACCTC
>DATCQX010000724.1:0-5301 GCA_036569285.1 Streptomyces sp. | reverse complement strand
ATCCGCGCGGGCGGCGACGACCAGTCCGTCGCCCACGCGCTGCGCGCCCTCACCGCCCGCGAAGGCCGCGCCGGACACCGGCTCATCAGCCGCAACCACGTCGTCCACATCGCCACCAACGCCTGCCCCGGCGACGAACCGGTGCCCGCCGCCCGCGCCGACGGCGTCAACCCGGCCCCCTCCGGCGCCGCGTACGACCCGGACACCGCCGTCTCCGTCCTGGTCATCGACAACGGCCTCACCCGCGACTACCGCTCCTGCCCCTCCCTCGGGCACGTCACGGGCGACCTCCAGATCAGCGAGACCGACGAGCAGGGCGTCCTGCGCCAGTACGCGGGCCACGGCACGTTCATAGCCGGCCTGCTCACCGCCGTCGCCCCCAACACGGACGTCACCGTCCGCGGCACCCTCAACGACGCGGGCGCCATCCTGGAGTCGGAGTTCGGCGAGCGCCTCTTCGACGCCGTCGAGGACGGCTGGCCCGACATCCTCAGCCTCTCCGCCGGCAGCGTCAACGGCCGCACGGACGGCCTCCTCGGCGTCGAGGCGTTCATGACCGCCCTCCAGGCGCAGCGCACGCTCCTGGTGGCCGCCGCCGGCAACGACAGCAGGGCCACGCCGTTCTGGCCCGCCGCCTACGCGGGCCGGCCCGAGCACACCGACGCCGTCCTGTCGGTCGGCGCGCTGCGCACCGACGGCGCGTACGGCGCCTGCTTCACCAACTACGGCCCCTGGGTGAAGGTCTACGCCCCCGGCGAACGCCTCGTCAGCGCGCTCACCGGCTTCGAGGCACCCGTGCCGTACGTCTACCAGCACTCCACCTACGACACCTGCCGCTACGGCTTCGGCTACGCCTGCACCTGCTGCTCCCCGCGCCACACCGGCGCCCTCAGCGACCCGGCGGAGAAACCCGATCAGGTGATGTTCGAGGGGTACGCCGCGTGGAGCGGCACGTCCTTCGCGACGCCCGTGGTCGCCGGTCTCGTCGCCGCCTGGATGACCGCGAGCAAGGAGACCGACCCGCGCGCGGCGGCCCGGGGACTCCTGACGGCCTGCGCCGACTTCGCGGAGGTGCGTGGTGAGCATGTGACGGCGCTGCGCCCGCCGACCTGGCTCCCGGCGTCCGCCGGGCAGCTCGTCGCCCACTCATGAGGGCCGTCGCCATCCCCGTCACGGCGTACGATGACAGGCCGTACACGAGGGGTGGGGCCGTGGACCGTACAGATGTCGGCGCGCTCGTCCAGGCCGCGATCGACGGTGACGCGGCGGCCTGGAAAGCGCTGGTGGAAGGGCTCAGCCCGCTGGTCTGGTCGGTGGTGCGCGCCCACCGGCTCTCCGAGGCCGACGGGCACGAAGTGTGCCAGACGGTCTGGTTCCGCTTCGCCCAGCACCTGGGGCGCATCCGGGAGCCGGAGAAAGCGGGCGCCTGGCTCGCCAGCACCGCGCGCAACGAGTGCCTGAAGGTCATCAAGAGCCTCAAGCGCCTCACCCCGACCGACGACCCCCAGGTCCTGGACCGGGTCAGCGAGGAGCGCACCCCGGAGCAGTCCGTCCTCGACTCCGAGGAGGCCGCCGAGCAGAGCGAACGCGTGCGGCGCCTCTGGGAGGAGTTCGAGGCCCTCGGCGAACGCTGCCGGGAACTGCTCAGGGTGCTCATCGCCTCGCCCCCGCCCAGCTACCAGGAGGTGGCGGACGCGCTCGGCATCGCCGTCGGCAGCATCGGACCGATGCGCCAGCGCTGCCTGCGCCGTCTGCGCGCCCGCCTGGAAGGCCGGGGGCCGAAGTGAACCACGACGCGTACGACGGGATGGACGAACCGATGAACGAGGCCCCCCACGACGACGGCGCCGGAGACGGTTTCGAGGACGACTGTCTGGAGGAGGAACTGCGTCAGGCCGCCGCGATCCTCGACCCGGTGCCCCCGGAGGTGTACCGCACGGCCCTGGAGGCGTTCGCGCTCATCGACCTCGACGCCAAGATCGCCGGGCTCACCTTCGACTCGCTGACCCACGGCATCCCGGTCAGAGGAGTGACGGACGCGCCGCGCATGCTGACGTTCGACACCGGTGAGCTGACCGTCGACGTCGAGGTCACCCCCCACGGCATGTTCGGCCAGCTGATGCCCCCGCAGGCCGCCCGCATCGAGGTCCTCGGAGGGCCCCGCGCGAGCCGCGCGCTCGACGCCGACGAACTGGGCCGGTTCACCAGCGACGACCCGCTGTCCGGCCCGTTCGCTCTCAGAGTGCGGGCCGGCGCGGACGTCGTCGTCACGGAGTGGCTGCGGGCCTGAGCCGCGTGCGGGATCCCGGCGTCACCACGCCACCGGCAGCGTCCGCGGCCCCCGGATCATGGTCTTCCTGCGCCACTCGACCTGTTCCGCGGGGACCGCGAGGCGCAGCCCCGGCAGCCTCCGCGGGAGCGTCTCCAGCAACAGGTCGATCTGGAGGCGGGCGAGGACGGCTCCGGTGCAGTAGTGGGCGCCGTTGCCGAACGCGAGGTGGGGGTTGGGGTCGCGGCTCACGTCGACGACGTCCGGCGCGGGGAAGACGTCCGGGTCGCGGTTGGCGGCCAGGTACGAGACGTACACCGGCTCGCCCGCGCGGATCACGTGACCGGCCAGCTCGACGTCCTCCAGGGCGATCCGGGCCAGGCCCACGCTGCTGCGGTGCGGGATGTACCGGAGCAGTTCGTCGATCAACGCGCCGCGCTCTTCCGGCCGTTCCCGCATCCGGACCAGCAGCTCCGGGCGGGTCAGCAGCAGGTACAGCATCTGGCCCACGTTGTGCGTGACGGCCTCCCCGCCGATCTGGAGCGGCCCCGCGAGCCCGATCGCCTCCTCCTCCCGCACGTCCCCGCGCGCGACGGCAGCCCCCAGCAGCGCGTACACGTCCTCGCCCGGCTCCCCGGCCCGCGCCCGCACGGTCTGCGCGATCCACCCGTACAGCCCCTGTTTCGCCCGCTCCGCGCCCTCCGCACCCCCGGACGTCGAGATGATCTCCCGCGTCCACGCGTGCACCTGCGCGCGCTCCGCCTCCGGAACCCCCATCACCTCGCTCACCACGGCCAGCGGGAACGGCTCCAGCACGCGCGCGACCAGATCGGCGGGCGGACCGTCCCGGACGACGCCGTCGACAAGGCCGTCCAGGATCGCCTGCGCGGTCCCGCGCAGCCGCTTCATGCCGCCGACCGTGAACGCGCCCGCGACCGCCCTGCGCAGCCGGTTGTGGTCCGGCTGGTCGGCGAACGCCAGTGAGCCAGGGCGCGGGCCGAAGTGCGGGGCCATCCGCGTGACCTGGCGCTTCGTCACCTCCGCGCGGCTGAACCGGGGGTCGTTCGTCACCGTCCGCACGTCGTCGTAGCGGGTCGCGAGCCAGGCCCAGCCCTCGCCGAACGGCAGCCTGATGCGGGTGAGGGGGCCCTCGCGCATCAGCTCCGCGAGGGTCGGGTCGAAGGCCGTGCCCTCCAGGTCGGGGGTGGGCCAGTCCCGGACGGCGGGCAGGGCCTGCGCGGTGATCTCCTCGGTCATGCGTCCACCTTCACCGGGGCAGGGCGGGGTGTCGCGCGGGAGTGCTCCTTCAGGGCCACGCCCCTTCAGCTCACCTCGGCACCGCGTCCACGAGAGCGGCGAGCGCCGCCGCGACCCCCTCCAGACCCGGCCCCGCCGGCCCGCCGGGCTCCGTCATGTAGACGTCCCGGCGGACCTCGATCATCAGGGCGGACACCCGCGCGTCCACCCCGTAGTACTCAAGAGGGACGTACGCCCCGCCGAACGGGCTGTCCAGCCCCACCTCGAACCCCGAGAAGGCGTCCCGGGCGGCGGCGAGCAGGCCCGGGGGCGTGTGGAACGGGTCGGTGCCCAGGCAGACGGCGGGCCGCTCCCCGTCGCCGTGCAGCTCGTACGGCAACGGGGAACTGGGGTAGGAGTGCACGTCGATCACCACCGCCCGCCCCGTCGCCCGCAGCCGCTCGCCCACGGCGTCCGTCATGGCCCGCGCGTACGGACGGAAGTACCGGTCGACGAGCGGCCCCGGATCCACGGTGTCGTCCCGTAGTACCTCCCGGTGAGTCGTCCGGGTGTACACGGCGCCCATCCCCACCGCCCGCATCTCCTCCCGCTCGTCCGGGAACCGCTCCGGGTCCACGACCAGCCGCGACAGCAGGTTGACGAACCGCCACGGGCGCACGGCCGAACCCTCCGCCGCCCGCTCCGCGATCCGCGCGGTGTGCGCGTCCACGATGTGATCCGACTCCCGCTCCAGCTCCGCGTCCCCGAGCACGATCCCCGCGCGCACGTGCGGAGGGATCTCCCGCGCCGAGTGCGGCACATGCAGGATCACGGGGGAGCCGTCCGCACCGGGAACGTACGCGAAGGACGGCGGTTCGACGTCGGACACGGCTGCTCCCGGGACGTTGTCAGTGGCGTGGTGCACCATCGGACCAAGGTGTCACACGGACGACGGGGAGGGCCCATGGGGTTGGCGAACGAGCAGGTGGCGGAGCGGGTGTTCCTCAAGGCGCTGTACGAGGACGACTACTTTCCCGACCACGTCCTGGACAAGGGGCGGGCGGTCCTCCTGCGGCTCTGCGAGCGGATCGAGGCGGAGCGGCCCGCCGATCCGGCCGCGCTGTACCCCCTGACGCACGCGGCGACGCAGGAGTTCAACGACCTCGAAGCGGAGTTCGAGGCCGCCGGGAGCGAGATCGAGACCGTCGCACGGGAGGAGATCGCCGGGGAGTTCTGGTTCGTCGCGCAGGCGTACGGGTTCGGTGGGGCGGACGTCGAGGAGCTGATCGCGCCGCGGGAGTGGTGAACCGGCGGACACCTACCGGAGCAGATGTCCGCCCCGGAACACAGCTCCGCCCCGGCCGGAAACCTCCCGGCCGGGGCGGACCCGGACTCAGCTGTGCCGGACCGGCGGCGCGCTCACGCGAGCCGCCTCAGCGGCGCCGCGCTCACGAGCCACCTCACCGGCACCGCGTCACAGTGCGGCCAGTGCCGCGTTCCACGTCGCCGAGGGGCGCATGACGGCCGCGGCTTTCGCCGGGTCGGGCTGGTAGTAGCCGCCGATGTCGGCAGCCGAGCCCTGCACCGCGTTCAGCTCGCCGACGATCGTCTCCTCGTTCGCCGCGAGGGACTCCGCGAAGGACGCGAACGCCTTGGCCAGCTCGGCGTCGTCGGTCTGGGCGGCCAGCTCCTGCGCCCAGTACAGGGACAGGTAGAAGTGGCTGCCGCGGTTGTCGATGCCGCCGACGCGACGGGTCGGGGACTTGTCCTGGTCGAGGAAGGTCGCCGTGGCGCGG
>DATCQX010000723.1:0-4636 GCA_036569285.1 Streptomyces sp. | reverse complement strand
TGCTGCCCCGCAAGGAAGTCAGAGGAGTTCCATGGGACGCAACACACGTAAACGCCGTTCGTCGATGGCCAACAAGGCCATAGCCGCGTCGGCGGCCCTAGCGCTCGGTGGGGGCGGGCTGATCTGGGCAAACTTCTACGCCTCGGCTCACGAGTCCTCGAACGGCTCGGGTCAGAACGAGGTCAAGGCCGCCAGCGCCCAGATCGCCACCATCGCCTGCCCCGACGTCGGCCAGCGGCTGACGAACGTTCCGCAGGCCGCGCGACAGGGCGTCGACAGGGAACTGGCGCTGCTGGACAAGCAGATCACCGAGGCTTACGCCCGGCTCGCCTCCTCCAGGCAGGCCCAGGCGCAGGACCCCGGGTTCGTGCAGAACGCGATCACGGGGCCGCTGAAGGAGAAGCGCGCCGCGACGATCGACCGCATCCGGATCAACATCCAGCGTGTGGGCGGGCAGTTCGACAACTCGATCAGCCAGCTCGCGGCGTGCACCCCCCAGGCCGCCAACGCGCAGACCAACGCCGGTCAGAACAACGGCGGTGGCAACAACGGCCAGCAGAACAACGGTGGCCAGAACAACAACGGCCAGAACAATGGTCAGAACAACGGCCAGAACGGCAACAACGGCCAGAACAACAACGGTCAGAACAACGGCCAGAACAACGGCGGCCAGAACAACGGCGGTCAGCAGGCCGGTATCGGCGGTCAGGGCGGCAACGGCCCGGTGGCCGCGGACTTCGTGGACATCACGAAGGTCGGCGGCGGCGCGAACTTCGGCGTCGGCAACAACGGCCTCGCCGCGAACGGCAACGGCGGCTCGCGCGGTGTCTTCATCACCAAGTGCGGCACCAACGGCAACAAGAACCACAACACGGACAACGTGATCGTGGCTCCCGGTGTCGCCAACGGCGCCCACCACCTGCACGACTACGTCGGCAACCAGTCGAACGACGCCTTCGCGAGCGACCAGGAGCTGGCGGGCGCGCAGACGAGCTGCCAGAACCAGGGCGACAAGTCGTCCTACTTCTGGCCGGTCATCCGTGTCCAGGACGGCACCAAGGACTTCGACCAGAACAACGACGGCGGTGGCAAGGAAGGCAACGTCGGCCGCATCCTGCAGCCGGTCCAGGCCCAGCTGAAGTTCGTCGGCAACAAGGCGGGCAACGTCGTCGCCATGCCGACCGCGCTGCGCATCATCACCGGTGACGCGAAGGCGTTCGTCAACGGCAACGCCAACGCCAACGTCAACTGGAGCTGCACCGGCTTCGAGAACAAGGTGCAGCTGAAGGACAAGTACCCGATCTGCCCGCAGGGCAGCCAGGTGGTCCGCACGTCCTTCTTCCAGAGCTGCTGGGACGGCAAGAACATCGACTCCGCCAACCACCGCACGCACGTGTCCTTCGTCCAGGGCAACGGCCAGTGCGCGAACGGCTTCAAGGCGATCCCCCAGCTCCAGGTCCGCCTGGTCTACAACGTTCCGCGTCCGCAGCTCCAGGGCAACCAGGTGAAGAACGCGTACGCGGTCGACACCTTCCCGGAGAACCTGCACAAGCCGATCACCGACCACAACGACTTCATCAACTTCTTCTCGAAGAACACGATGAACCAGATGGTCAACTGCATCAACACGGGCAAGAAGTGCCAGTAGTACCGGCCTAGTCCGACGAGAGAGCCGGCGGTGGGAATTCCCACCGCCGGCTCTCTCGTGTCGTTCAGGTCAGTTCAGTGGCCGCCGCCTGAGTGCGCCGTGTGATCGGTGCCCTCCTCGATGTCCCCGCCGAGGGTCTTGCGCAGCGTCGTCACCGTGCTGTCCTCCTGCCCGACGGCGATCCACTTGCGGCCGACGAGGTAGTGACCGCCGTAGTCCTTCGCGCCGTTGATCCACTCCCGCTGGCCGCGGTCGGTGGCGAAGGTGAGCAGGATGAACTTTCCGGCGGCGGTCTTGCAGATCGCCTGGCGCAGTTCGTCCGCGTCGGTCTGCATGTTCGGCTTGCACTTGACCTGCGCGGCGAGCTGTTCGAGGCTGCCGGTCGCGGCCACGGGCACGGCGTCCGCGGCGGCCTTCGTGTCGTCCCCCCCGCCACAGCCCGCCAGCGTCAGCGCCGTGACGGCGGCCAGGGCCGCGAGCGTCGGTCGGGTCAGCTTCATCTGTCCAGTTCCTCCCTGAGAGACCTTCCCCTCGATACGGACACCGGCACACGTTCCACTCAACCGGTCACCCATATCGGTAGTGCCGGTAACCCCCGCGTGCCATCGTGATCTTCATGAACGCAGACTGGGAAGAGCGTATGGCCGCCGCCTGGGCGAGCTTCGACGAGTACACCGAGGACCAGGCCGCCGACTTCCGGGCCGTGATCGCCGGTCTCACCGCCGAGTTGCCGGACGGCAGTCCCGTCGTCCCCTTCGAACAGGCCTGCGCGTGGGACTCGACGGGCCACTCCGACAAGGCGGTTGTGCTGTACGAGGAGGCGCTCGCCCGGGGTCTCGACGGGTACCGGGGCCGCCGGACGAAGATCCAGCTGGCGAGTTCGCTGCGCAACGTCGGCAAGGCCGAGGAGGGCGTGAAGCTGCTGACGCCCGAACTGGACGCCCCGTCCGACGAGTTGGACGACGCCGTCCGCGCCTGCCTCGCCCTGTGCCTGTCGAGCCTGGACCGCGACCGGGAGGGCCTCGCGCTGGTGCTGGAGGCACTGGCGGGCCATCTCCCGCGCTATCAGCGGTCGATGACCCACTACGCGCGGGCGCTGGTGAACCCACAGGAGTAACCCGCACGCCTCATCGCTCGTTCTCCCGGACGTGCAGTCACAGGATGTCGCCCAGCGCCCCGCCTCCCGCTCCCCCCGTTCCGGCTCCGCCGGCCCCGCTCTCGACGTGGAGCAGGCCGAGGCTGCGCTGGTCGAGCACTATCCCCGGCTGGTCCGGCTCGCGTACGTGGTGCTGCCGCCGACGCTGCCGCGGGGCCGCCGCGTCCTGACCGCGCACGCGCTCGTCCAGCGCGCCCTGCCGCGCCGCCGGGCCTCGGCGCCGGTCATCCCGGCGCAGTCGACGGGGCGGGACGGCGATCCGGGGTACGCGTACGTCCGTCTCCAGGTCGTGCGGACGGCGCTCCAGGCGGGGCTGCCGCTGAAGCGCCGGGCGTGGCCGAAGCGGGCGCAGTTCCCGCCGCTGCTGCCGCAGGTGCGCGGGCTGCGGCTGTTCCCGCGTTCGGGCGGGGCCGACGAACTCGCCCTGGAACAAAGGCTGTCGGAGCTGGACGGCCCCGCGCGGGCCGCGTTCGCGCTGCGCGGCCTTGAGCAGCTCCCGGACGGCGACGTCCGCAAGGTCCTCGGGGAGTGCGGGGTCGAGGCGATCGACGCGGCGTTGCGCGAGGCGGGCGAGGTGGACGCGGAGTACACGCTCCTCGACTCCCCCGAGTTCGACCCGTGTTCGCTCCAGGCCCGCCCGACGGACCTGATGCGCCGCCGCCAGCACGGCCGGGCGGCCCTCGCGGCGGGCGCAGCGCTCCTGGTGTGCGGGGCGCTGGTGGCGCTGCCGGGCGGCGGCTGGGGTCCGGACGGCGCGGCGGCCCCGGCGTACGCCAAGAACCCGGCGGCGGAAGCCGCGTTGGATCCGGGCCGGCTGGTGAAGGTCTCCCCGGTGGCGTGGAGGACATCGTCGCGCACGGACTTCTCGGCGTGGCCCGCGCGCGGTGAACTCACCGGTGACGACGCCCTGTTGCGCCGCGCGCTCGCGGTCTGGGCGCGCCCTGGTGAGCAGGTCCACGTCTCCGCGACCCCGGACACCCAGACCGGTGGACCTGCGGGTCCGCCCCAGCTCCTGTACGCGGGAACGGTCGACAACGCCCGTGTGGTGATCCTGTACGACGGGCTGCGCATCGCCCGCTACGCCGAACCGAAGGACGGCACGGCCGGGGCGGCGCTGGACTTCGCCCGGGTGGACGGCGCGTCCGGCGCCGAGGCGGGCGCGGTGGTGCTGGGCCGCGCCGACGGCAACGTCCGCTATCTGACCGCCCCTTGGGTCACGAAGGCCGGTGAGCGGGACCTGTCGAAGCCCGGCGCCGGGGTGATGGATCTGACGCTGACGGGCGGGGTGACGTCCCCGATGGTCTCCCCGGCGACCAAGCAGGGCACCTGCACGGGCTGGAACGTCCTGGAGCTGACCGGCGGAGAGAGCCGTGAACTCCTCAGTGACCTGGGTGAGTTGGTCCCGGCGCGGCTGACGTCGGGGAAGCCCGGCGCGGGGCGGGACGCGACCGGCGCCGAGGCGCTCAAGACCTGGGCGCCGTACGCGTGTTCGCTGGCCGACGCGCGGGCCCAGGGCGTACGGGCCGTGAACGTCTGGCAGTTCGCGCGTCAGCCGTTGCCGGACGGGACCGGGTCGGCGGAGTGGGTGTGCACGCGTGCGGAGACCTGGCGGGGTGACGGGGCGCGGGCGCTGGCCCAGTTCCACACGCCGGGCGGGCTGGTCGGGGCGGCCGTCGCGAGGGGCGTAAACGTGCCCGCGTGCGGTCCGCGTGATCCGCACGTGCTGGCCGGGGCGCTGTGGAAGTCGAAGGCGGGGCACTGGTTCCTGCTCGCCGCCGGGGACAAGGACACGGCGTCGGTGCGCACCGAGGGCGGGGTCAAGGTCTCGGCGC
>DATCQX010000722.1:0-9681 GCA_036569285.1 Streptomyces sp. | reverse complement strand
GAGCGGGGCCGTGGCCGGGTGGAGGGCGGCGGAGTCCGTCGCGGACACCGCGCCGGGGGCCAGGGCGCGGGCGGGGTCGTCGTCGCGGGGCGGGTGGACGGCCGGCTCGTCGGCGTCCTCGCAGTGCTCCTGGCTGCCGTGGGACGGGTGGCCGGCCTCGTGCGGGTCGCACACGGCCGCCGCCACGACCAGGGAGTCCGCGCGCGACGCCTCGCCCGACGTGGGGCCGTGGGCACAGCACAGGACGTGGACGAGCGTGATCAGCGCGAGCAGCAGTCCCGCTCCGGCCCGGCGGGCGGAGCGGCTGCCTCGGCTGACCGGCGCGGCTCGCATGGACGCAGACCCTAACCATGTGCGCGCGTAAAGTTTTTGTGAGTGGCCGATACAAGTCACTCGGACGGCAGCGCGCCGAACCCCTCGCTCCCCCCGTTCGCGCAGAGGACCGGCGTCCCCCGAACCCCCAGGCCCGGCCTGCCGGCGGCGCCGGGATCGGCCAGATCCTTTTGGCGTACGCCCCTTCGGACCTCCCCGCGCCGCCCGGTGATTCGGCGACCGGCCCGCCGGGGAAGGCGTTCGCCATGAGCAACCACGACCCGGGCGACCACGCCGGGCACACCCACGGTGTGACGGCCGACGCGGACCGCCGCCGGCTGACCGCCGCCCTCGCCCTCATCACGGTGTTCATGGCCGCCGAGGTCGTCATCGGCGTCCTCGCCCGCTCCCTGGCCCTGATCTCCGACGCGGCGCACATGCTCACCGACGCCGTCTCCATCGTCCTCGCGCTCGTCGCGATGCGGCTGTCGGCGCGGCCCGCGCGCGGCGGCTTCACCTACGGCCACAAACGCGCGGAGATCCTCTCCGCCCAGGCCAACGGCCTGACCCTGCTCCTGCTCGGCGCCTGGCTGGCCTACGAGGCGGTGCGCCGGCTGATCGACCCGCCCGAGGTCGAAGGCGGCCTGATGCTGGTGACCGCCCTCGCCGGGATCGCCGTCAACGTCGCCGCCACCTGGTGTATCTCCCGGGCGAACCGCAGTTCCCTGAACGTCGAGGGCGCCTACCAGCACATCCTCAACGACCTGTTCGCGTTCATCGGCACGGCGGTCGCCGCGCTGGTCGTCGTCCTCACGGGGTTCGCCCGCGCCGACGCCATCGCCACCCTCGTCGTCGTCGCGCTCATGGTGAAAGCGGGCTACGGGCTGGTCCGCGACTCCGGCCGGATCTTCCTGGAGGCGGCGCCCGCCGGTCTCGACCCCGACACGATCGGCGACGAACTCGCCGCCCGCGCCGATGTCGTCGAGATCCACGACCTGCACCTGTGGACGATCACCTCCGGCGAACCCGCGCTCTCCGCGCACGTCCTCGTCACCCCCGGCGGCGACTGCCACGCCGTGCGCCGCGACCTCCAGCACGTCCTGCGCGACCACCACCGCATCACCCACACCACCCTCCAGGTCGACCACCTCGGCGAGGACCTCCCGGACACCGGCCTCCTCGACCTCGCCGACCCCGCCGGCCACTGCGACGACGCCCACGGCCCGGTCCACCGCCCGGGACCCCACACGCACTGAGCGCCCCCGCTTGTAGCCCGCCGATGAACGCGGGACGCGCGGCACTCACCAACCTCACATTCGGGCCCCACGGGGAGGACCGGGCCCCGCCGGGCTGCCATGCTCGGGGCCCGGAGGAGGTGGGTGGCTGATGGGCGAGACGTGCGGGGAGCTGACGGCTCCCGCCGAGGACGGAGGCGACGGCACCGGTCCGGTCACCGCACGGCTCGTCCGCCGGATCGCCGAGGTCACCGGTCGTCCTGCGGAGCGCATCGTCCCCGAGACGTCCCTCGCGGACCTCGGCCTCGACTCGCTCACGGCGGTGCGGCTGCGGGAGGCGGTGGTGCGGGAGTTCGGGGCGGGGCTGTCGCTGAGTGAGCTGTTGTCGGCGGGGACGGTGGGGGGTGTCGTCGAGGCGATCAGGGGGGTGCCGCACGACTGCGGGGTGGCTGCTTGTGGCTCGCACGAGGGTGTTCTGAAGGTGACGGACACGCCGGGTGCACCGTCAGGCCGCCGAACCCCCGACGCCGCCCACCTCGCCGTCGTCCGCGCCGTCCCCCACCCCCTGCGCCCGCTGCGCCCCGGCGGCGACCGGCCTGCGCTGATCCTCGCCCACGCGGCGGGCGGCACCCCCGACGTGTACCGGCCGCTCGCCGGGCTGTTGTCCGAGGGGCTGCCGGTGTACGGGCTGGAGCGGGTCGAGGAGGCGGGGAGTGTCGCGGAGAAGGCCCGGCTGTACGCCGAGGCGATCCGCAGGACGTGGCCGGAGGGGCGGTACCGGATCGGGGGCCGGGCGTTCGGCGGGCTCGTCGCCCAGGAGACGGCCCGGCTGCTCGCCGCCGGGTCCGCCGCCCCCGACACGGTCGTCCTCGTCGACGCCGTGCGTCCGCCGCCCCGGCCGCCGGGGACGACCGAGTGGGACGTGGCCCGGAAGCACTTCGAGGGGTTCGCCGAGCACGTCCGGCGCACCTACGGCGTGCGGCTGGACCTGCCCTACCGGGAACTCGCCGGGCTCGCCGACCGTGACCGCATCGACCTGGTGCTCGCGGTACTGAACACGGTCGCCGACGTCCCGCCCGCCACGCTGCGCCACCGGCGCGCCTCCTACCTGGACCTGCGCGCGGGCGAGGCGCACACCCCGGGCCCCTACGACGGCCGGGTGATCCTCTACCGGACCACGGAGCCCGCACCGCACACCGCAGGCGACGCCCTCGGCTGGGACGGCCTCTGCCCGGACCTGGAGATCGTCCACGTCCCCGGCCGCCACCTGTGCCTCCAGGCCGTCGCCGCCCACCTCGACCGGGCGCTGTGACCCCGGCGGGAACCGAGCGGGGTTGTCATGTACGTACAACATTCTGGCCAGGTCTTGTAACTCCCGTGCAGGGTAAGGAGATTGAGTGAAGGATATGGTCGTCGGTCGATCCGCATCGACCGAGCGGCAGGAGCATCCGACATGGACCCATTCGCCGTCGTCCCCCACCGGCTGGCGGACTGTCTGCGTCCACGCCTCGACGACCTCGCCGAGGAAGTGGAACGAGAAGTGCAGCTTCAAGTACCGGAGTACGCGCGCCCCGCGGACGACGCGTACGTACGGACCATCAGGGCAGGCGTCGCGCAGGCGCTGACCCTCTTCGTGGACCGGGTCGCGGGGACCGTCCAGGACCGAGGACACGTCGTCCGCACCTACCAGGCGATCGGACGCGGCGAGGCCGGTGAAGGGCGTGGACTCGAAGTGCTCCAGGCGGCGCTGCGGCTCGGCGGCCGGGCCGCCTGGCGGCGCATGATGACGGCCGCCGACGAACTCGGCCTGGACTCCGGGGAGGTGGCGGCCCTCGCGGACGCCGCCTTCACCCACCTCCACGAGATCATGCAGGCGGCCACCGAGGGCCACACGGAGGTCCGGTTACGCAGCTCCGGCGAACTGCAAAGATGCCGGCAGCGGCTGCTGGACCTGCTCCTCGCCGACCGGCCGGCCTCCCCCGAAGCGGTCGCGGAACTCGCCCGCGCCGCCCGCTGGCCGCTGCCCCAGCGGGTCGCCGTCATCGCGTTCGGCGGCGCCGAGCCGGACCACGACGAACGGCTGCTGCCACCCGGGGTCCTGGCCGACACGTCCACCCGCCCGGCCCGCCTCGTCGTCCCCGACCCGGACGCGCCCGGCGCCCCGCGCGGACGCGCTCTCGCCCCCGTGCTGCGCGGACGGCCCGCGGCCGTCGGGCCCGCCGTCCCGCTCGCCCGGATCACGGACTCGCTGCGCTGGGCGTCCCGCGCCCTGGCGCTCATGCGGCGCGGCATCCTGCCCGGCGACGGCGTGATCCGCTGCGCCGACCACCTCTCGACACTGCTCCTGCACGCGGACGAACCGCTGATGCGGGCCCTGTCCCACCGCGTGCTCGCCCCGCTGGCCGGAATCCCGGCACCCCAGCGGGAGCGGCTCGCCGAGACGCTCCTCGCGTGGCTGCGCAGCGAGAGCAGCGTCGGCGGCACCGCGCTGCGGCTGCACATCCACCCGCAGACCGTGCGCTACCGCATGCGCCAACTGGAGAAACTCTTCGGCGAGGGACTGCGCGACTCCGACACCCGCTTCGAACTCGAACTCGCCCTCAGGTCCCAGCCCGCCGCCGGACCACCCACCGAACACGCCCGCCCGGCACCGGAACCCGCCCGCCCGCAGCTCTCCCCGTCGCTGTCCCGCGCCTACTCACCACCCGAGTAAAACCCGGCCCCGGTTTGTCACTCCGCGCGCTAACACGGCCACCGTGAGCCGCCCTAACTTCTTGGGACAGTCGGCCCGTCCGCGCTCACCCAGGACCGGTGAGCGTGGACCCGGCCCTCGTCCCAGAGGCTCCCGCGCGGTCGCTTCCGGCACTGGCACCGGTGCGCCCGCAGTTCTCGCCGACTGACCGACCGTCCGAGAGGAGTTCCGTGAAAACCTCCCTCACGCGGATGCTGACGGCGATCGTCGCCGTCCTCGCGTCGATCGTCCTCGTCACCCCCGCCCAGGCCGCACCCGCCAACCCCTACGAACGGGGTCCCGCCCCGACCCTCGCGAGCATCACCGCCGTGAACGGCCCGTTCACCGTCGCCTCGGTGACCGTGCCGCCCGGCAGCGGATCCGGCTTCAACCAGGGCACGATCTACTACCCGACCGACACCGGCCAGGGCACCTTCGGAGCCGTCGTCGTCATGCCGGGCTTCGTCGGCACCCAGTCGACGATCGCCTGGTACGGGCCCCGGCTCGCCTCCCAGGGGTTCGTCGTGATGACCGTCGACACCCTCAGCCTGCTGGACTTCCCGGCCGACCGCAGCAAACAGCAGCTCGCCGCGCTCACCTATCTGACCGGCCGCAGCGCGGTGAAGGACCGTATCGACGCCGGGCGGCTCGCCGTCATGGGCTGGTCGATGGGCGGCGGCGGGACGCTGGAGAGCGCCGCGAGCACGCAGTCCCTGAAGGCCGCGATCCCGATGGCCCCCTGGGACCTCACCAACCCCGTCGCCGGGATCACCACCCCCACCCTGATCTTCGGCGCGGACGGCGACACCGTCGCCCCCGTCGCCACCTACGCCCTGCCCTTCTACAACGGGCTCACCCGCGCCCGTGACAAGGCCTTCGTGGAACTCAGGGGCGCCGACCACTCCACCTTCGGGAACCCCCACACGACGGTCGCGCAGTACAGCATCTCCTGGCTGAAGCGGTTCGTGGACGACGACACCCGCTACAGCCAGTTCCTGTGCCCCGTCCCGAACGACCCCAACACGGTCGCCCTGAACGTGAGTTGCCCGCTGTAGCGAGAGAAGCGCTCAGGCGGGCCCGCGTTTCGTCCGCCGAGCCAGGTTCTGCACGTCCACACCGCCCCAGACCCCGGCGGCCGGACCGGTGCGCCGCGCCCAGTCGGCGCACTGGACGGAGACGGGGCAGCGACGGCAGACCCGGCGCGCCTCCTCCAGCTGCCGGGCCCCCGGGCCCACGGCGCTGACCGGGAAGAAGAGGTCGGGGTCCTCGGCGCCCGCGCAGGCCGCGTCACGCTGCCAGGCCGTCGAGTCCCGGCCTCCGCTCTCCAGGTAACGGGCTCCGGGCTTCGCTTTCGTGACGTGTTTCCTCATGGCGTCCGTGTTCCACATCGCGTCCGGGTCATGCGCGGCAGGTATGGCGGACCTCATCGCGGTTACCCGCCCCGGAGAGACCGACACGAGGAGGCCCGCCATGCCCCGCGGATCCAACGCCAAGAGGGAACGCCAGTACGAACACATCAAGGAGTCCGCCGAGCGGCGCGGCGCGTCGGAGAAACGCGCCGAGGAGATCGCCGCCCGCACCGTCAACAAGGAGCGGGCGAGGTCCGGCGAGGCGAAGAACCCCTCCCGGACGTCCCTGCGGGACCCCAAGTCGGCATCCGAACGCGGCGGCTCGCGCTCCCACAGCGGCGCCCAGGGCCCGACCCGGGACCAGCTCTACGAGGAGGCGAGGAAACGCCACGTGAAGGGCCGCTCCCGCATGACGAAACGGCAACTGGCCGACGCGCTGGGGTACTGACGCACCGCCCGCTCACCCACGGCGTCCGTGCTCCCACGGCCCGGATCCAGCCAAGTTGAGGGACCGTCAGATGGCTGACGGGACGGTCCCGGCGAACACACATGTCCCGGTAGCCTCCCCCGTACCGGCAAGCGCACCAACCCCCCCACCCCCAGGCCGCGTCGAGGTGTGGACGGCTCTCGTCCCCCGTGCGCCGCCTCCAGGAGGATCACGGTGAAAGTTCGCACCCGAAGCTCGGCGATCATCGGCACCCTCTGCCTCGTCGCCTCCCTCGCCCTGACCACGGCGTCCGCCGACGAACTGGCCGGGCCCGGCCAGGCCCCGAACGTCGTGCTGACGACAGTGGCCACGGCCCAGAACCCCATCGCGGCCACCCCCGGCCCCGGCGACACGCTGTGGATCGCCGAACGCGCCGGAAAGGTGAGGGTCCTGGACCGAGGAGCGCTCGGCACGCCCGTCCTCGACATCTCCGGCAGCACCACCACCGACAGCGAACGCGGCCTGCTGGGCCTCGCGTTCGACCGCGACTTCACGCACCTCTACATCTCGTACACGAACCGCGAGGGCACCAGCACCATCGACGAGTACGCCGTCCTCGAAGGCCGCCCCCAGCCCGCCACCCGGCGTACCGTCCTCACCCAGACGCAGCCCTTCGCGAACCACAACGGCGGCGACATCAAGACCGGACCCGACGGCTATCTGTACATCGCCTTCGGCGACGGCGGATCGGCCGGCGACCCCCAGGGCAACGGGCAGAAACTCGACACCCTCCTCGGCAAGATCCTGCGCATCGACCCGCGCGGCGGCACGCCCTACGCCATCCCGGCCGACAACCCCTTCGCCGGCCGCCCCGGCGCCAAGGGCGAGATCTGGGCGTACGGGCTGCGCAACCCCTGGCGGTTCTCCTTCGACTCCGCCACCAAGGACCTCCTCATCGGAGACGTCGGCCAGGGCACCTGGGAGGAGATCGACTGGGCCCCCGCGAGCAGCAAGGGCGGCGAGAACTACGGCTGGAGCCAGATGGAGGGCAACCACCCCTACCAGGGCCGCACGGCGCCCGCAGGCCACGTCCCGCCGGTCCACGAGTACGGCCACACCGGCGGGGCCTGCTCGGTGACCGGCGGATACGTCTACCGGGGCGCGGCGATCCCCGCGCTCCAGGGGCAGTACCTGTTCAGCGACTACTGCGACGGCACCGTCCGCAGCCTGACGATGAGCAACGGCAAAGTCACCGCCGTCAACAGCCTCGGAGTGAACGGCGGCAACGTCGTCTCCTTCGCCCAGGGGGCGGACGGCGAGCTGTACGTCATCGCGCTGAACGGCCGCGTGTCGCGGATCGACCCGGTGTGACGGCCGCGCCCTGACGCTCACCTTGCCCTGCCGGTCGGCTGCTCGCACGCGGAAGCCGACCGGCAGAGCTGCCCCTCAGTCCGCCCTCACCGGCACTCCCCACACCAGCGTCGTCCCGCCCCCCTCCGGGCAGTCCCACTCCAGCCGTCCGCCGAGTTCCCGGGCCCGCTCCCGCATGTTGCGCAGCCCGCTGCGGCGGCCGTCCGCCGGGATGCCCGTCCCGTCGTCGTGGACGGTGAGGGTCAACTCCCGTCCGTCGGTGGCCAGGACGACCTCCGCGCGCGTGGCGTGCGCGTGCCGGGCGACGTTGGTGAGGGCCTCGGAGAGGACGGCGACGACGTGGTCGGCGACCTGCTTGGGGACGTCCGTGTCGATCAGCCCCTCCATGCGCAGGCCCGGCGCGAAGCCGAGGGCGGGGGCGGCCTCCCCGGCCACACGGACCGCGCGGGCCCGCAGCCCGCTCCCGGCACCCCCGCCGCGCGCCTGCAACCCGAAGATCGTCGACCGGATGATCTTGATGGTCTCGTCGAGGTCGTCCACCGCGCGCAGCACCCGCTCGGACGCCTCCGAGTGCTCGATGAACCGGCCCGCGCTCTGCAAGGTCATCCCCGTCGCGAACAGCCGCTGGATCGCCAGGTCGTGGAGGTCGCGGGCGATCCGGTCACGGTCCTTCAGCACCGCGATCTCCTCGGCGTCCCGCCGCCGCTCCGCCAGCTCCATCGCGAGGGCGGCCTGGGCGGCGAAGGTCTGGAGGGGTTCGATCTCCTTGCCGGTGAACGCGACCCGCCCCGCCTCACGGACCAGCAGCAGCACCCCGCGCACCCCGTCGTCCCCGGTGCCGACGGGCACGGCGACCGAGGGGCCGAGAGAGGGGGCGAGGGGTTTGTCGCTGGTGACGGCGACCTTCCGGCTGAACGCGGCGGCGATGAGCTTCTCGTCGGCCGGCAGCACCAGCCCCTGCAACGCCTGCGCCTCCTGGCCGAGGGCGAGTTCGACGGTGAACGAGTCGGTGCCCTCCACCGGCATCGCGACGACGGCCAGGGCGGCGCCGGTGATGTCGCGGGCCCGTTCGGCGATCAGCCCGAGGACCTCGGCCCGCCCGTCCCCCGACATGAGCCGGTGCGTGATCTCCGTGTTCGCGCCCAGCCAGCGTTCACGCAACCGGGACTCGGCGTAGAGCCGGGCGTTGTCGATCGCGACTCCGGCCGCCACCGCGAGAGTCGACGTCACCGAGACGTCCTCCTCGTCGAACTGGCCGCCCCCGCGCTTCTCGGTGAGGTAGAGGTTGCCGAAGATCTGGTCGCGGACCCGGATCGGGACGCCGAGGAAGGTGTTCATCGGCGGATGGTGGGCCGGGAAACCGTAGGACGACGTGTGGTCGGAGAGCTTCTCCAGCCGCAGCGGCTGCGGATGCCGGATCAGCTCGCCCAGGATGCCGTGGCCCTCCGGATAGGGCCCGATCTGGGCGATCTGCTCCTCGCTCACGCCGATCGTGTGGAAGGCCGAAAGCCGCCTCCCGTCCGGGCCGATCACCCCGAGCGCCGCGTACTCGGCGTCCACCAGGACCGCCGCCGCCTCCACGATGCTGAACAGCGCCTGCTCCAGGTCGAGCTCGCGGCCGACGGCCAGCACGGCCTCCAGCAGGCTGTGCACCCTGTCCCGCGTCCCCCGCGCCGCGTCCAGCCGCGCCTGCAACTCGTCCAGCAGTTCGTCCAACCGCAGTTGAGGCAGCCGTACCCGGGCCTCCTCCGGACTTCCCACCCGCACTCCTCGGCATCTCCACGACCCGGCCTGTCGGGTCACGACACAACGTAGTGGCCCCGGCACGCACACGGCACCGAGAACGGGCCAAGTGCCGGGCAACGGGGGCGGAAGGGCCGACCGGCCCCCTCGCGAGAGGACCAACGGCACCAGCGCGGAGATCCACCTGGAGGGAGAGTGAGGAGGGGAGCGGCACCCAACTCCCCCGGACGTGCCGCTCCCCCCCGCCGCCGTGCCCCACCGACCCACGGAAACCCGACATGACCGACGACACGACCCCCATGCCCGCGCGCAGAAGCGTCGAACTCGGTCACGCCGAGGCGCTGAGGCTGCTGGTGAGTGTGTCCCTGGGGCGGGTCGTCTTCACCCGGCAGGCGCTGCCGACCGTCCGCCCGGTCAACCACGTCCTGGTCGACGGCGCCCTGGTCATCCGCACCCACGAGCGGGCCGCCCTCACCCTGCACGCCGGGCACGGTGACGGCGCCGGGGTCGTCG
>DATCQX010000721.1:0-4083 GCA_036569285.1 Streptomyces sp. | reverse complement strand
TGGGAGAATCGCTCTTAACAGTGGCGATTATTTTTTTCGGCCTGTGGTTTACGAGATCATGGCCGCTTTCTCGACACGCTTCCCCTGCTTCGACATCCGCTGTCGAAACCGATCATCCCCATGTTGATTTTTCAATGTGCCACCGGGGCTCGCCCGGTGTTGGTGCCATCGTACGTGACCAACGCGCACGCATGCCACCGTATTCCCACCCGGCAGGCCAGCGTCAGCCCCGCTGCCGCCGCTTCGCCGCCGCGATCGCCCGGTCCGTCTCACGCCGGTCCTGCTTCTCGCGCAGGGTCTGCCGCTTGTCGTACTCCTTCTTGCCTCGCGCGAGCGCGATCTCGGCCTTGGCGCGGCCGTCCTTGAAGTACACGGCGAGCGGCACGATCGTGTGACCGGTCTCCTCCGCCTTGACGGCGAGCTTGTCGATCTCCTCGCGGTGCAGCAGCAGCTTGCGCTTGCGGCGCGCGGAGTGGTTGGTCCAGCTGCCCTGGTGGTACTCCGGGATGTGCGCGTTGTGCAGCCACGCCTCACCGCCGTCGATCTGGACGAAGCCGTCCGTCAGGGAGGTGCGGCCCTCGCGCAGCGACTTGACCTCGGTGCCGGTCAGCACCAGGCCGGCCTCGTACGTGTCGATGATCGCGTAGTCGTGCCGCGCCTTCTTGTTCTGCGCGACGATCTTCTTCTTGCCCCCCTTCTCGCCGTCCCGGCTCTTGCCGCCCCCACCGCCCTGCTTGGGCTGGGACTCCTTCGGTACGTACATTCCCTTGCTCATAGTCCCGCCATTTTCGCACCAGCCGGGGCCTGGAGGGAAAGCCGTTTCCCGGGGAGGGCCCCGCTACGGCATCCGCCCCGACCCGCTCAGCACCCTCTCCGCCCGCTCCAGCACCCCGTCCCCCACCTCAAGATCCGGCGTGATCCCCACCCCGTCCACCGCGTGCCCGGACGGCGTCCGGTAATGCCCCACCGTCAGCTCCGCGACCGACCCGTCCGGCAGCCTCGTCGGCATCTGGACGGACCCCTTGCCGAAGGTGCGGCTGCCGACGACGACGGCGCGCCCTCGGTCCTGCAACGCCCCGGTCAGCAGCTCCGCCGCGCTCATCGTCCCTCCGTCGACCAGGACGACCAGGGGTCTGCCGGTGTCGCCGCCCGCGCCGGCGTTCAGGGCGCGCTGAGCGCCGTCCATGTCGTAGGTCGCGACGAGGCCGCCGTCCAGGAAGACCGAGGCCACGCCGACCGCCTCGGTGACCAGGCCGCCCGAGTTCCCCCGCAGATCCAGCACCACACCTCCCGACGCCTCTCGCACGGCGGTCCGTACCGCCTCGCCCACTCCCTTGGTGAACGCGGAGACTCGAACAAGAGTTCCCCCGCCGCGGATCTTCTCCACGGTCACCGGCTCCGTCGACAGCGTCGCGCGCCGGACGGTCTCGGCCCACGCGCGCGTGCCGCGTTCGAGGCCGAGGCGGACGGCCGTCCCGGCGGGCGCGTCGGTCGCGTCGCCGCGGAGTAAGGAGAGGACGTCGGTGACGGGAAGGCCGTCCACCGCGCGGCCGTCGACGCTGCGCAGCCTGTCGCCCGCGCGGATGCCGGCCGCGGCGGCGGGTGAGTCACCGCTCACCTTGCTGACGGCGATCCGGCCGTCCGACTCACGCCGCGCCCAGAGCCCCACGCCGGTGTACTCGCCGTCGAGGGACTGCTCGAACTCCTCGTACTCGCCCTCGGAGTAGACGGCCGCCCAGCGGTCGCCGCTGCGGCTCACCGCGCGCTCGGCGGCCTCCATGGGGGATGTGCCCTGGGCCATCGCCTCGGCCGCCGCCTGCGCCACCTGGCGCCGTCCGTCGGGGACGACGGACCGCGCGTCCCCCGTCCCGCCGCCGCCCTGGGGCAGCGATCCCGTCGCCGCTCCGGCGACCAGCACGCTCGCGAACACCAAGGTCAGGGCGGCCCCGCGGCCGTAGCGGCGGGGCTGCGAGAACAGGTCGGGGCCTGACATGGCCGTGAGTCTAGGGGAAGCGAAAGGGCCGTACGGGCAGTTGTCCGTACGGCCCTCTTGGCATGTGTCACACCTTCAGGTACTTGCGCAACGCGAAGAAGGCGGCAAGAGCGGGCATCAGCAGGCTCGCCGCGAGGATCAGCGGGAGCTTGGTCAGCAGGGCGTCCCAGCCGATGAAGTTGATGAGGCTCAGCTTCTTCGAGAGCGCCATGCCGTGGTCGATCGTGAAGTACCGGCCGAGCGTCAGACCGACGCAGGCGAGCACCCCTCCGATGAACCCGGCGACGGCCGCCTCCGCGATGAACGGCGCCTGGATGTAGAACCCGGAGGCGCCGACCAGCCGCATGATCCCCGTCTCACGCCGACGGCTGAACGCGGACACCCGCACCGTGTTGACGATCAGCATCAACGCCACGACGAGCATCAACGCCATCACGCCGAGGGCCGCGCGGTTCAACAGGTTGAGCAGTTCGAAGAGGTTGTCCAGGATCCCCTTCTGGTCCTGGACGGACTGCACGCCGTCGCGCCCGTTGAAGGCGGTCGCGATGACCTGGTACTTCTCCGGGTCCTTCAGCTTGATCCGGTACGACTCCTGCATCTGGTCCGGCGTGAGGGACGCGGCCAGCGGCGAGTCGCCGAACTGCTCCTTGTAGTGCTTGTACGCCTCGTCCTGCGATTCGTACGTCACCGTCTGGACGACCGACATCTTCTCCAGGTCGGTCTTGATCTGCTTCTTCTGGTCCGCGGTGACCGCGCCCTTGGCGCAGTTGGGGTCCGACTCGGCGTCGCTCTTGTTGCAGAGGAAGATCGAGACGTTGACCTTGTCGTACCAGTAACCCTTCATCGTGCTGACCTGGTCGCTCATCAGCAGCGAACCGCCGAAGAGACCCAGTGAGAGGGCCACGGAGACGATGACCGCGAAGGTCATCGTCAGGTTGCGGCGGAGACCGACACCGATCTCCGAGAGGACGAACTGGGCGCGCATGGCGTCTGCTTCAAGCCTTTCCGTGGGACCTGGGGGCCGTCAGTGCTGGTAGCCGTAGACGCCTCGGGCCTGGTCGCGGACGAGACGGCCCTTCTCCAGCTCGATGACGCGCTTGCGCATCTGGTCGACGATGTTCTGGTCGTGCGTCGCCATGATGACGGTCGTACCGGTTCTGTTGATCCGGTCGAGCAGTTTCATGATGCCGACGGAGGTCTGCGGGTCGAGGTTGCCGGTCGGCTCGTCCGCGATCAGCAGTTTGGGACGGTTGACGAAGGCCCGCGCGATGGCGACGCGCTGCTGCTCACCGCCGGACAGCTCGCCGGGGCGGCGGTCCTCCTTGCCGCCGAGGCCGACGAGGTCGAGGACCTGCGGCACGGACTTGCGGATCTCGCCCTTCGACTTGCCGATGACCTCCTGCGCGAAGGCGACGTTCTCGGCGACCGTCTTGTTCGGCAGCAGGCGGAAGTCCTGGAAGACCGTCCCGAGCTGGCGGCGCATCTGCGGCACCTTCCAGTTGGACAGCCGGGCGAGGTCCTTGCCCAGCACGTGCACCTGGCCGTGCGTGCAGCGCTCCTCGCGCAGGATGAGCCGCAGGAACGTCGACTTGCCGGAGCCGGAGGAGCCGACGAGGAAGACGAACTCGCCCTTCTCCAGCTCCAGGGAGACGTCCCTGAGCGCGGGGTGGGTCTGCTTGGGGTAGACCTTGGAGACGTTGTCGAATCGGATCACGGTGCACCACGGGTCGCCGGGGGTAGATGAGCGTGACCATACGCGAAGGGGGTGAGGGAGCGCAGGCGGCCGTCACTGTTGGGTGTGGCTTGTGTGTATTTGCGTGCGGGCTGGGAAGGGGTGGCCGCCCTCGTCCGGGGCGATCCGGCGCGGGTCGCGGGGGAACCTGGCACAGTAGGAGAGAAGGGCACTTGCGCGGGGCGGGAACGGATCCGTTTCCCGGCGCGTTGTAGAGGGTGCGCGGCAGAGATGGACCGGTGCGAAGGAGGGCGAGCGCATGACGTACGACCGGCTGGTGTGCGCTAACTGCGCGGCGCCCGTGAGCGAGGGCCGCTGCCCGGTGTGCCGGGCGAACCGCGCGCGGTTGCAGCAGGAG